>JACIYW010000140.1 GCA_014359745.1 Paracoccaceae bacterium
GATGCGGCGTCGGCGGCCTCGAAAAGCGCCTTCGTAACCCCCGCGACCGCCCATTTCGACGCGCGGGAAAGAATGCGGTTGGCGCCTTCGCTCTGGTGGTCGGGGCCGTATGCGGATAGCGAGGCGGGCGCGGGGTTTGTACAGGGATGTTGCACATGATCTTCGGAATGGAACCACAGATATTCGCATGGGTCGTGGCCATGCTGGCGGTCGGCGGGGCCGCCATGGGTATACTGGCCGGGCTTTTCGGGGTTGGCGGCGGTGCGATCGCGGTGCCGATCCTGTTCGAACTGTTTGCCGTCCTGCATATCGATGACAGCGTGGCGATGCCTCTGGCGGTCGGCACGTCGCTTGCGATCATCGTGCCCACCTCGATACGGTCGGCGTGGGCGCATTACCGGCGGGGCGCGGTGGATCTGTCGGTGCTGCGTGGCTGGGCCCTGCCGATTCTGGCCGGGGTTCTGGGAGGGGCGGCGATTGCGCGTTATGCCGCGCCCTGGGTGTTTCAACTGGTCTTTGTGGTTGTGGCATCGATCAGCATCGTAAAGCTGCTGTTCGGGCGCGTCACATGGGTGGTGGCGCAAACGATGCCCAAGGGCCCGCTATTGTGGACCTACGGCGCGGTTATCGGCGGGCTTTCGGCGCTGATGGGGGTTGGGGGCGGCGTGCTTTCCACCCTGTGCCTGACGCTGCACGGCCGCGCCATACACCCTGCGGTGGCAACCTCGGCCGGGGTTGGGGTGCTGATCTCGGTTCCGGGTACGGTGGGATATGTGCTGGCGGGGTGGGGCAGAGCGGGCCTTCCGCCCGACGCTATCGGTTTCGTGTCATTGCTTGGCGTGGCGCTGTTCGTGCCTGCAACGCTTCTGACCGCGCCGCTTGGTGTGCGGATGGCGCACGCGCTGCCGCGCCGCCGGATGGAGGTGCTGTTCGGTCTGTTCCTTGTCACCGTCTGCCTGCGCTTTCTGGCCCTTCTGATCAACGGCGCGTCCGGCTGACGCGACCATCCATCCCGTTTACAAGGATACTGACCATGACGTCCTTTCCCCGCCCCCCGGTTCTTGACCCCGACACCCTGTCGGCAGAGCAAAAGATGATTCACGATGCCATCGTCAATGGGCCGCGCGGGGTGGTTCAGGGACCGCTGCGCGTCTGGCTTCAAAGCGCGGGCCTGGCCGACAAGGCGCAGGCGCTGGGGGCGTTCTGCCGGTTCGATACATCGCTGCCGCCCCGGCTGAGCGAGCTGGCGATCCTGATAACCGGGGCGTTCTGGAAGGCCGGGTTCGAATGGGCCGGTCACGCGCCGATCGCCGAAAAGGCCGGGGTGGACCCGCGGGTGATAGAGGCGATCCGCACCGGCGCCGCCCCATCCTTTGATCATGAGGACGAGGCGGTTCTTTACGACTTCGCCACCTCGCTGCACCGCGATCATGCGGTAAGCGACGCGGTTTATGCGCGGGCCGTCGCGCAGTTTGGTACCAGAACCGTGGTGGAACTGGTGGGCATCCTTGGCTATTACACGCTGATTTCCATGACGATCAATGCGTTCAGGGTGCCGCTGCCGGATGACACGACCGATCCGTTCGCCGCGCCTTAGCGCGTGGTGCGCTCAATCAGGTCCACACTTTGACCACAGAAGAAAACGCCCTTTCGCTTCATCTTGGCCCAAATACGCAAATCCCACGCCTGCCATGCGCGCGCCGGTCAAGGCAATGAATCCGACGGGCTGAAATCCTGATCCGCCCAGACCAGATCGGCCACCATGGTCGTGCGGCCGCTGCCATCAGCCACCCAAAGCCGCGCCTCGCCCGGCTCGCTGTGCAGATGCACCGGCCCCTCGGTCAAGGGTGACACGCCGCGAAAGGTGAACCGGACAAGCCGTCGGCCCACGGCCTTTTCGCGCGCGAGATCCAGCATCAGCGTTGCTTGCAACGGGCCATGTACGACCAATCCCGCATAGCCTTCGACCTTTGTCGCATAGGGCTGATCGTAATGAATGCGGTGGCTGTTGAAGGTCAGCGCCGAATAGCGGAACAAGAGAACCGGGTCGGCGATCAGCGCGCGCGTGGGCTGTGGCACCCCGTCGGGCGTGGCCGGGGTGGCGGCCAGCGCGCCCTCGCCGCGATAGACGATATCCTGCCGTTCGGTCAGGGCGTGCCCGGCCGGGCCGCTGACCTCGTGCATCACGGTGACGAACACCAGCGCGCCGCTGCGCCCGGTCTTGGCCGTCACCTCGGCCACGCGCGAACGCATCGTCACCCTGTCACCCACCCGCAGCGGCGCGCCAAACTCCAGCGCGCCCCCCGCCCACATCCTGCGCGGCAGCGGCACCGGCGGCAAGAACCCGCCCCGCGCCGGGTGCCCATCGGGGCCAAGGGCGTGCATCGGTTCGGTCGGGGGGGCCAGGCACCAGTGGATCGCGGCTGGCGCGACCTCGCCCAACGCTGGCGCGCGGTCGTGGTTCAGCGTTGCGGCAAGGCCGGCGGCAAGGCGGGGGGTGATCACATCTTCGGCCGTCATCTCTTGCCCGATCCAGCCGCGCAGGTGATCGATATCCACTGCGCCGGTCTGCGCATCCGTCATGCCAGCCCCCCCTGTTGTTGCCGCCGTGTTGTTTTCGCCGCCACGATGCCATGCCCTCGCCGGGTCGGCAAGCCACAGGCCGCACTCTTGACCTTTGGGGCAGATACGGCCAAGCCATGGGCCAATATCGAAAGGCCCGACCATGCGACCGAGTGAAGCGCTGCGCGCACAATCCCAAGCCGACTGGACCGCGATCACCCGGCATCCGTTTGCCAACGCCCTTGGCAATGGCACGCTGCCCGATGCGGCGATGGCCTGGTATCTGGTGCAGGATTACCGGTTCATCGAGGGTTTCGTGCGGCTGCTGGCGCAGGCCATTGCCCATGCGCCGACGCTGGCCGATGCCGTGCCCGCCGCGCAGTTTCTGGCGCTGATCACCGGCGCCGAGAACACCTATTTCCAGCGCAGCCTTGCGGCGCTTGGCCACCCCGATATGGGCCGCGATCAACCGACAGCCGCCGCGACATCCGGGTTTCAGAACCTGATGGCCAGGGCGGCATCGTCGGGCCGATACAGCCAGATGCTTGCAGTTCTGGTGGTGGCGGAATGGACCTATCTTGACTGGGCCACGCATCAGGCCCCGCCGCAAGACGGGCTGCCGTTTTACCTGGCCGAATGGATAACCCTGCACAGCGGCCCGGATTTCGCGGGCGTGGTCGGCTATTTGCGCGATCAGCTTGACGCCGCGCTGATCGCAGCCCCCGAAGAGGAACGCAGCGCGGCGGCGGATCTGTTTCGTGAGGCGGTGCTGCTGGAACGCGATTTCTTTGACGCGGCAATGGCGCGCGCCGATCAGAAATCGTGATCGTGCGGCCCGGCCCGCATCGGGGGCCGGGCGGTGGTGGATCAGGCGGCCGGGGCCGCTTCGGCCAGGGTCAGGCCCAGTTCCTTCAGCTTGCCGTCGATCTGTGCGCGCAGCGCCGCGACGCCCGCGTTGTAGCCTTCGGTGGTTGGCCAGGTTTTTGCCGGGTCAAGATAGGCGCGGGCCTCGGTCGGGCCATCGGTTGGCACCGCCATGCCCCAGACCGGATCGCGCCGGGTTGCGACATTGTCCAGAACGCCCGACAGCGCGGCGGCCAGCAGGGTGCGCGTGGCCGCAATCGGCATCCGCCGCCCGCTGGCGGCATCGCCTTCGGTCCAGCCGGTGTTGAGCAGCCAGATGTTGGCGCCGCTTTTTTCCAGACGTTCGGCGAACATGTCGGCGTAAACTTCGGGGCGGCGGGTCAGGAACGGCGCGCCAAAGCAGGTTGAAAACGTGGGCGTGGGCACGTTCACGCCGCGCTCGGTGCCCGCAACCTTGGAGGTAAAGCCAAGCAGGAACAGGGTGCGCGCCTGTTCCGGCGTCAGGCGGCCGATCGGCGGGGTCACGCCAAAGGCGTCGCAGGTCAGCAGGAACACGTTGCGCGGCTGCCCGCCGCGCGAGTCGGGCGATACGCTGTCAAGCGCGTGCAGGGGAAATGCCGAACGGGTATTTTCCGTCAGGCTGCTGTCGTCAAGATCAAGCTCGCGGGTATCGGGATCATAGACCACGTTTTCCAGAACCGAGCCGTAGGAATGGGTGGCCTTCCAGATGCCCGGTTCGGCCTTGGGCGACAGGTTGATCGTCTTCGCGTAGCAGCCGCCTTCAAAGTTGAACACACCGTCATCCGACCAGCCATGTTCATCGTCACCGATAAGGGTGCGTGACGGATCGGTGGACAGTGTGGTCTTGCCGGTGCCCGACAGGCCAAAGAAGATAGCCGAATCGTTGGCGTTGCCGATGGCGTGGTTGGCAGAACAATGCATCGGCAGGATGCCACGCGCCGGGTAGATATGGTTGAGAATGGTAAAGGCGGATTTCTTGTTCTCGCCCGCATATTCGGTGCCGCCGATCAGCACCAGCTTCTGGTCAAAGCTCATCGCGACCACGGTATCCGACCGGCAGCCGTGCCGCGCGGGGTCCGACCGGAAGCCGGGCGCGTTGACGATGGTGAATTCCGGCAGATATGCCGCAACCGTGGCACGATCCGGGCGCCGCAGCATGTGGCGCAGGAACAGCGCATGCCAGGTGTATTCGCCCACAAGCCGCACGTTGATGGATTGCCTGGGATCGGCGCCGCACACCAGATCCTGCACCTCGACATCCTTGTCGGCCAGATAGGCGTACATATCGGCCTTGAGCACCTCAAAGGCCTCGGGGGTCATGGGGGTGTTGCCATCCCACCAGATATCCGCCTCGGACGAAGCCTCGCGAACGATGTGCTTGTCCTTGGGTGACCGGCCTGTGAATTTGCCGGTGTGGACGATAAGGGCCCCATCGACGCTGAGCACACCCTCATTCCGCTTCAACGCATCTTCCATAAGCACCGGCTCGAGGGCGTTGTAGCGGGCAGTTGCGGTTTTGATCCCAAGCAGCGAGATGCCCGCCTTGGGGTTGCGTAGCCCTGTTTCGATCATATCCGGCCCTTTTCACGTTCGTTGAAGCCTTGCCCGCGTTTCGAAATGCGCCGGGGCAACAGCCAGGGAATCGCGCGGGGCGAAAGGGGGGCGGTTTCGGAACCCCCTGCCCACGCCCGGCCCTGCTAGCCAAATGACAAATTGATTGCAACATTGGTAGCGCTAACGACTGGTAGTCTTTGCCAAAATGGCGGTTCTAAGCCGTGGAAACCGGCCTGTCGGGGGCCACCGTCACGGAGTCGCGGACAACCAGACTGACGGGCAGCACCGTTTCCCTGGGGCAGGCTGCGGTCTTGTCGGTCATGATCTGCAACAGCAATTGTGCGCTGACGCGCCCCACCTCGAACGGCTGTATCCGCACGGTGGTCAACCTTGGCGGGATCAGATCCAGCATCGGAATGTCGTTGAACCCCGAAACGGAAACCTGCGCGGGGCAGTCGATTCCGCGCGACCGAAGATAGTCGATCGCACCAAGCGCCAGCCGGTCACTGGCACAAAGAATCGCGGTGAACGGCGGGCCGGCCTGCACCAGATGCTGCGCGGCGCGGTGGCCCGCGGCCTCGTCAAAGCGGTCGGTGCGGGCGATAGCCCCGTCCGGCAGGTGCAGGCCAAGGCCCTCGGCGGCGTCGATGAAGGCCTTACGGCGGATCTGCCCGGACGAAAGTTCCTCGGGGCCGGCGATATGCGTGATCGCGCGGTGACCGAGGTTATACATGTAGTGCAGCATCAGGTGGATACCATGCGCATCGTCGCTGACGACCGCCGGAATGTCGGGGGAAGCCAAGCTGCAGTTGGCGGTGACCACCGGTGTTCCCTGTGCCACGATCGCGTCGATCCTGGGATCGTGGCGCAGCACCGCGGCATGGATGATCCCGTCAACGCCGCGTTCGCGCAGAATATCGGCAAGGCGATGTTCGCGTTCCACCAGGTTATCGGTGTTGACGATGATAGAGGCATAGCCCAGCGGTTCCAGCACGCTTTCGACACCGCGCACCATCGGCGGAAACACCGGGTTGGTGATGTCGGGGATCATCATTCCCACCGTCATCGTGCGGTTGGTGCGCAGCCCCGATGCCAGGCGATTCGGCACATAGCCCATCCGCGCGGCCGCGTCGCGCACCCGCGTGATCACCTGTTCGGTCAGGGTGTTATGCGCATTTGGGCCAAGCGCGCGGGAAACCGTGGAAACATGCACACCGGTTTCACGGGCGACATCCTTCAGGGTGACGGCATTCCTCATGTCGTCACTGCCCGTTTCCACCGGCCGGGGTGGGCGCGGTGGGTGGCAGTGGAACTTTTCGATGCAAACGGCTGCATGGATTTCCCGACCCCTTGTTGAACGCCATGATACCATTACGCAATCGTTTTCGAAAGCGTTATAGACACTCGTGTAAAGCACAATGGCAACAAGATCACCCTTGATTGGGTGCGGTGAAAATGATGATGTGGAACGCGGTGTTATGGGGGCAACATGTCCGCTGCCTTCGGCGGCCGTGCCTTGGGCCTTATGCTCCTGCAAGGGGGGTCACGTTACGGCCCGCCGCCGGTAAAAATGGCATTTCCCTGCTTGGTGCGTGTCGCTCTCAACCAGGTCCGCAGTTTGCGCGTCCAAGAAAACGCACTTTCGCTTCATCTTGGCAAAAATACGCATTCCCCCGCCCCCGCCCCCGCCCCCGCAGGGCAGGGGGCGGGGCGGTCTTGCATCGTCACAGGGCCTATGACAGCGAGATAGTCATTGCGGCCTCACGCCGTGCCCGCCTCAAGCACACTGGCATAGTTGGCAACAGCTGATCCGCCCATGTTGAACACAAGGCCCAGATTGGCACCGGGTTTTTGCATCTCGCCCGCGCGGTTGGTCAGTTGCCGATAGGAAAGCGCGTGCATCGACACGCCGGTGGCCCCCACCGGATGCCCCTTGGCCTTAAGT
>JACIYW010000141.1 GCA_014359745.1 Paracoccaceae bacterium
CGGTGCTCCCTGTTCCTGCCTCGCGCCAGCCGCTGCGTCAGGGCGCGCGGACCCGTGCTGTGCCGCGGGTTCCGGCGCGGCGGCGTGTTCGATCACGGCTGTTTCGTTCCCTGCTGTTTCACCCGCCGGGCCGGGCGTGGCCCCCGAAAGGCCCGCAACATGGCGCACGCCCTGTTCCGCCAGTATCTTCTGAACGCCGCGGATCGTCAGGCCCTGATCGTGCAACAGATGCTTTATGCCGCCCAGCAAGGCCATGTCATCGGGGCGGTAATAACGCCGCCCGCCGGCGCGTTTCACCGGCTTTATCTGCGCGAACCGGCTTTCCCAGAACCGCAGCACATGGGCGGGGGTTTCCAGCCACTCGGCCACTTCGCTGATGGTGCGAAAAGCGTCGGGGGCCTTTTCCATCCGCTGCCTCAGCCCTGATCGCCGCTGGCCACCCGATCCTTCATCAGATGCGAGGGCCGGAACGACAGAACCCTGCGCGGATGAATCGGCACCTCTTCCCCGGTCTTGGGGTTGCGCCCGATCCGCGCCGCCTTGTCGCGCACCGAGAACGTGCCGAACGACGAAATCTTGACCGTTTCGCCCGAGGCCAGCGCATCGGAGATATGTTGCAGCACACTTTCCACAAGCTGGGCCGATTCATTGCGCGACAGGCCGACCTCGCGAAAAACGGCCTCGCTCAGATCCATGCGCGTCAATGTCTTTTCGCTCATCCCGTCCCCCTGACTTTGGGTGAAGGATGGAAGAAATGAATTTCCGAGTCAATATCAATGACTTGTCTTACGGCGGTTATCCCCTGAAATCGGCGGCTTACCAGCGTAAAACCACCGATCCCCAGGCAAGGCCACCGCCGATTGCCTCGATCACCACCAGATTGCCCGGTTTGATCTGTCCGCGCGCCTTGCCCACCGACAGCGCCAGCGGGATCGATGCCGCCGAGGTGTTGCCGTGATCCTGAACCGTCAGCACCACCTTGTCGAGGCCAAGGCCAAGCTTTGCCGCCGTCGCCTTGATGATGCGCAGATTGGCCTGATGCGGCACGATCCAGTCAACATCGGCCGCGCCCAGCCCGGCTTTTTCCAGCGCGGTCTCGGCGGTTTTTGCCAGCTTTTCAACGGCATGGCGGAAAACTTCGGGGCCCTGCATGCGCAAATGCCCGATCGTGCCGGTCGAGACCCCGCCATCGACATGCAGGATGTCGCGGAGGCGGCCGTCGGAATTCAGGTCGGTTGACAGGATGCCGCGGTCGGCCGAGGTGCCGGTGCCCGTGTCCCCTTCAAGGATCAGCGCGCCAGCCCCGTCGCCAAACAGCACGCAGGTGCTTCGGTCGGTCCAGTCCATCAGCTTCGAAAAGGTTTCCGCCCCGATCACCAGCACCCGCCGCGCCTGTCCCGAAATGATCATGCCATTCGCATTGGCCAGCGCAAACACGAACCCCGCGCAAACCGCCTGCACGTCAAAGGCAAAACCGCGCGTCATGCCAAGCCCGTCCTGCACCATGGTCGCGGCGGCGGGAAAGGTGAAATCGGCGGTCGATGTGGCAAGGATGATCGCGTCCAGATCATCGGGCTGAAGCCCCGCATCCGCCAGCGCCGCGCGCGCCGCCGCCAGCGCCATCGAAGACGTGGTTTCCCCGTTTTCGGCCAGATGCCGCCGTTCGATCCCCGATCGCGACCGGATCCATTCATCGCTTGTGTCAAGCGATACGGCAAATTCACTGTTCTCCACGACGCGCGCGGGCAGGTAATGCCCGACGCCCCGAACCACGGCGCGTATTGTCATGCTCCCCCACCGTTATTGTCTGTGTCTTCGGGGCGGCTTTGCCCAGCCGGGCCCGAGGATGCCAGCCGCGCCGCCAGCCGCGTCAGAAAGCCCGATTCTGCCAGTTGAAACGCCAGCTTGATCGCCGCCGAGATGCCGGTGTCATCCGCGCTGCCGTGCGATTTCACAACCGTGCCGTTCAGCCCCAGAAACACCCCGCCATTCACCCGCCGCGGATCGATGCGCTTTTGCATCCGGCGCAGCGATGTCAGGGCCAGCAGCGCCGCGATGCGCGACAGCGGCGTGGCGCTGAATGCCTCGCGCAGGAAATCGCTGATCATCCGCGCGGTGCCTTCTCCGGTCTTGATCGCCACATTGCCGGTAAACCCGTCGGTCACGATCACATCCACCCGGTCGGACGGAATGTCGCCCCCTTCGACAAAGCCGACGAAATCGAACTGCCCGTCGTGGGCCGCCACCTGAATAAGGTCATGGGCGGCTTTCAGTTCGGCGCGGCCCTTGTGTTCTTCGGTCCCGACATTCAGCAACCCGATGCGCGGCCGTTCCAGGTTCAGCCCGTTGCGCGCATAGGACGCGCCCATCATCGCAAAGTTCAGCAGATCCTGCGCCTCGGCCCGGATATCGGCCCCGACATCCAGCATCACGTTGAACCCCTGCGGATTGCGCGATGGCCAAAGCACCGCGATCGCGGGCCGCGTTACCCCCGGCAGGCGGCGCAGCCGGATCATCGACAAGGCCATCAGCGCGCCGGTATTGCCGCAGGATACCACCGCGCCCGCCTCGCCCAGGCGCACCGATTCGATGGCGCCCCACATCGACGTGCCCTGACCGTGGCGCACAACGTGGCTTGGCTTTTCTTCCATGGTGACGACGCGCGGCGCGTGGCGGATTTCACACCGCCCCTCCAGCGTCTTGCGCCGGGCCAGAAGCGGCGACAGCACCGCCTCGTCGCCATGCACGATGAACCCGATGGCGGGGTTCTTTTCCGCCGAATGCACCATGGCGGCGACCACGGCCGATGGGCCGCGATCACCGCTCATGGCGTCGATGGATACCACGATGCGCCGCGCGCCCGTTGTCTGATCGTTGCTACGTTCGGACATGAGCCAGACCGGCGCGCGCAGGCGTTACGCCGCGTCCTCGTCCAGATCGACCTCGGGCGCGGTGGCCACAACCTCGCGGTTGTCGTAATGGCCGCAGGACGGGCAAACGTGATGCGGGCGCTTCAGCTCGCCGCAGCTTGAACATTCGTTCGGGTTTCCGGCAACCAGCGCGTCATGCGACCGGCGCATGTTGCGGCGGGAACGGGTTACGCGGTTCTGTGGGACAGCCATGTCACAACCTCGGGTATTGAGAGGGGACGCGCCCCTGGATTTCAGATGAACCGGGCCTTTCCGGTACATGCGACAGGCCTGCGGAAAGCGCCGCTGGCTGTCATCATTCGAGGCCGGGAACATACTGCGATTCCCACTGGACGCAAGCGTTTTCTGGTGCGCGACGATCGGTTCGGCCGCGAAGGGCGCGCGCCGGCGCCCTCAATCTTCCCTGGGGGTGCGATCGCGCAGCGCCGACAGCGCCGCAAAGGGATTGGCGGCGCGCGCGATGGGTTCTGCGCCCGGCGGCGCCACCGTCAGATCGCCCAGTTCCGCGCCCTCGGCGCGCGGATAAAGCGGCAGCGCCAGCGCCAGCGCCTCGACCATGACCGCGCCGGTGTCGATGATGGCACCCAGGGGTTCCACCGTGTCATCCTCGGGGATCTCGACCTCGGGCACCGCCGTGGCCTGCGGCGGCGGTTCGGCGACAAAGCGCCGGATCACCGGCACGTCGATGCGGCTGGTCACCGGCGCCAGCGTGACCACGCAGGCCTGCACCACCGTCGCGCCCAGCGTTGCGTCCAGAACCCAGTCGCGGCGGCCCTCGGGGCGCAACTCGCCGGCAAAGCGCAGTTTTCGCACCGCATCCACCCCGACGAAGGCGGCAATCGCCCCAAGTGCCGCCGCATCGGGCACATGGCTGAACCGCAAGGGGCGCCGCGCCACAAGATCGGCGGTGCGGATCGGGTTGGAAAACGGCAGGGGGGCGGTTTCATCCATCGGTTGCCTCGGGGCTCGGGGGCGGTGGTGATAAGCGGATCGCGCGCGGCGTTCCATTCTTGAACCTTTTGCGTTCCTTCTGTAATCGGGATACGAGGCCCCGGCAGGCAAGGCAAGGGGCCAAGGATGGTTGAGCAGAATGAATAATCCCCCCCTTGGGCGCAACGCGATCGAAAAGGCCCCGACACAGGGGCGGAACCGGCGACTGGCGTTGATGCGCGCGCGCATCGGCATGGTGATCGGCACTGTGATCGGCACCGGGGCGGGCCGGGCGCTGACAAGGCTGCTGCGGCGCTTCACGCTGGGAATTGGCGTGCTGGGCCTTGCGGCCTGCGCCACCATCGTGCGCGATCACGGCTATGTGCCGACCGACCGTCAGCTTGACGAGGTGATCGTCGGCGTCGATACCCGCGACAGCGTGCCCGAAACCCTTGGCCGGCCCAGTACCGGCGGCATTCTTGATGACGGCGGTTTCTATTATGTCTCCAGCCGGTTCCGCCACTGGGCCTGGACGGCACCAAAGGAAATCGACCGCCAGGTGGTCGCCATCTCCTTTGACGATAAGGGCGTGGTCAGCAATGTCGAACGCTTCGGGCTGGAAGGTGGCCGCGTCGTGGTTCTGTCGCGCCGGATTACCGATTCCACCCTGGCAGGCCCCACCTTCATCGGGCAGTTGTTCAGCAACTTCGGCAATGTGACGGCGGCCGATGTGGTGAACTGATCCGCCGCGTTGCGGCGGGGGGCGATGGGGGGGCGATCATGGCGGGGGGCGATCATGGCCCCGCGCCCGCAATGTCAGCTTTCGCGTTCCTCGAATCGCAGCGCCACGCCGTTCATGCAATAGCGCTGCCCCGTGGGCGGCGGCCCGTCGGGAAACACATGGCCCAGATGCGCCGCGCAGCGCGCGCAATGCACCTCGGTGCGGCGCATGAACAGCTTGCGGTCTTCGGTGGTGCCGACGGCTTCCGGGGCAAGCGGCGCCCAGAATGACGGCCAGCCGGTGCCGCTGTCGAATTTCGCGGCCTGATCGAACAGCGGCGCATCGCAGCAGATACAGCGATAGATGCCGGGGGTCTTGGGAAAATCATCATGGCTCCATGCGCGTTCCGTGCCATGCTGTCGGGTGACCTGATAGGCAAGGTCGGACAATTGCGCGCGCCATTCGGCATCGGTTTTTTCGATTTTCGGGGGCATCGGTGGCTCCTGTCAGGATGGTGTCGCATGTTGCATATATACTGTGGCGGCGCCACGTCCATAACATCGGGCCGCCATAAAACATCGGGCCGATAGCCCGGAGGCCCGGCGCAAGAGGCGCAAGAAAGGTGCGGCAAGATGCTTGATCTGTGCAAGGGCAGGTATGTGGCGCGGCTGGCCCGTGGGCCCGATGATCTGAAAGCGGCGCAGCGTCTGCGGTATCTGGCGTTTTTCGGCAGGCGGGCGGGGGTGCGGGCCGGGGCGCCGGGGGATGAGCAGGGCGGGCTTGATGCCGACGATCTGGATCCCCTGTGCCAACATGTTCTGGTCCACGAGGCCGACAGCGGCGCGCTGGTGTGCTGCTTTCGGCTGCTGGTGCTGGGCGGCGGGCAGGATCTGCACCGCAGCTATGCCGCGCGCCATTACGACCTGTCACGCCTTGCCGGTTTTACCGGCGCGATGATCGAAGTGGGGCGGTTCTGCATCCATCCCGACCGGCTTGATGCCGATATCCTGCGCGTGGCCTGGGCGGCGATGGCGCGCATGGTCGATCAGAACCGGGTAATGATGCTGTTTGGCTGTACGTCATTCGCAGGCACCGATCCGGGCGCGTATCTGGATGCGCTGGCCCTGCTGAATGCGCGGCATCTGGGGCCGGGGCACCTGTTGCCGGGGATCAGGGCGCCCGAGGTGATCGGGCTTGGCGCGGCATCGGCGGGCAGGCTGCCCGACCTGCGCCGCGCGCAGCGCGCCATGCCGCCCCTGCTGCGCACCTATCTGGCGATGGGGGGCTGGGTGTCGGATCATGCGGTGGTGGATCGGCACATGAACACCTTGCACGTCTTTACCGGCGTGGCGGTCGGATCGGTGCCCGAGGCGCGGGCGCGGCTGTTGCGCGCGCTGGCCGGGTAGGGCGCGCGCCATGCCCGGAGGCGCGCGGGTGGCGGATTGCGGTTTGAGTATTTTTTTCGAGAGGATGGGAAAGGCGCGTGGGCGCCCCGCTGGTCAGGTCAGGCCGACGCGGGCGCGGATATCGGCGGGGGTCAGACCTTGGGCGCGGTAGACCGACAGCGCCTGCGCATCGCTGCGCTTGGCCAGCCGCCGACCGCCCGCATCGCGGATCAGCCGGTGGTGGTGATAGGCGGGGGTCGGCAGGCCAAGGACGGTTTGAAGCAGCACATGCAGCGGTGTCACCCCGAACAGATCCAGGCCGCGCACCACCTCGGTGATGGCCTGCGCGGCGTCATCGGTGACCACGGCGATATGGTAAGATGTGCCGATATCGCGCCGCGCCAGTACCACATCGCCGATGGTATGGATCAGGGGGGCGCGGCGTGCCGTGTGACGCCCGGCATTCGGCCCGGTTTCCAGGAACGCCGGATCGGCGCGGGCCAGATCGCAGGCGTGCGCGATATTCAGGCGGATGGCGTCATTCGGTCCGGCATCCGACATCGCGCGGCTGCGGCAGGTGCCGGGATAGACCGGCCCGTCGGGGCCGATGGCGGCCCCTTCCTGCGGGGCGGAGAGTGCCGCGCGGATATCGGACCGGGTGCAGCGGCAGGGATAGCAAAGGCCCAGCGCGATCAGCCGCGCCAGCGTCGCGCCGTAAGCCGCGCGCCGGTCCGATTGCCGCCAGACCGGGCGCGGCCAGTTCAGCCCCAGCCAGGCCAGATCGTCATAGATAGCCGCCTCCCATTCGGGTTTGCAGCGGGCGGTGTCGATATCCTCGATCCGCA
>JACIYW010000142.1 GCA_014359745.1 Paracoccaceae bacterium
CAACTGAGAACCTCCCGATGCTGTCAATATAGGCCCCGGCGATCGGGGCCACCACCCACGGCTTCGAAAGGCCGCCATGCGCTGGGCGCAAGACCGGCCGCAAGGCTTGTTAGCGCTAACGACCTGCGGTAGAGACAAGATATGCGGGCGGTCGGGCCACCAAAGGGCGCGTGCGGGCCGCTGCGGGCGGAGGATCAGATGGCGCTTGACGCAACGCTTGAACGGGTGACGCAGCGTATAAGGCGGCGATCGCAGGACAGCCGCCGGGCCTATCTCGATCGTATCGGCCGGGCCGGTGACGCAGGCCCGGTGCGCGCGCATCTGTCCTGTGGCAATCAGGCCCATGCCTATGCGGCGATGGGCCCTGACAAGGCCGGGCTTGCCAGCGGCCAGGCGCCCAATCTTGGCATCGTGACCGCCTATAACGACATGTTGTCGGCGCATCAGCCGTTCGAACATTTCCCCGATCTGATCCGCGCCGCCGCCCGCCGGGTGGGGGCCACGGCGCAGGTGGCGGGCGGGGTTCCGGCGATGTGCGACGGGGTCACGCAGGGCCAGCCGGGGATGGAGCTGTCGCTGTTTTCGCGCGATGTGATCGCCATGGCGGCCGGCGTCGCCCTTAGCCACAACTGTTTTGACAGCGCCGTCTATCTGGGCGTTTGCGACAAGATCGTGCCGGGCCTTGTCATTGCCGCGGCCACCTTTGGCCATGTGCCGGCGGTGTTCCTGCCCGCTGGGCCGATGACCTCGGGCCTGCCCAATGACGAAAAGGCAAAGGTGCGCCAGCAATTCGCCACCGGCGAGGTTGACCGCGCCACCCTGATGCGGGCCGAGATGGCCAGCTATCACGGCCCCGGCACCTGCACCTTCTACGGCACCGCCAACACCAATCAGATGCTGATGGAATTCATGGGGCTGCACCTGCCCGGCGCCTCTTTCGTCACCCCCGGCACGCCGCTGCGCGACGCGCTGACCATGGCCGGGGCGGAACGCGCGCTGGCGATCACCGCGCTGGGCAATGAATACCGCCCCACGGGGCATATCCTGGATGAACGCGCCTTCGTGAACGGTATTGTCGGGCTGATGGCCACCGGCGGCTCTACCAATCTGGTGCTGCACCTGCCCGCGATGGCGCGCGCGGCCGGCATTCTTCTGGATATCGAGGATTTCGCCGACCTGTCGGAGGTGACGCCCCTGATGGCCAAGGTCTATCCCAACGGCATGGCCGATGTGAACCATCTGCACGCCGCGGGCGGGCTTGGCTTCATCATCGGGGAATTGCTGGGGGCGGGATTGCTGCATCCCGATACGCAGACGGTGGCGGGCGACGGGCTGGCGCTTTATACGCGCGAACCAAAGCTGGTGGATGGGGCGCTGACCTGGCAAGAGGGTGCGGGCGAAAGCCAGAACACCCGGATATTGCGCGCCGCCACCGATCCGTTTCAGCCTGCGGGCGGGTTGAAACAGCTTTCGGGCAATCTGGGGCGCGCGGTGATCAAGATATCAGCGGTCGCCCCCGAACACCATGTGATAAAGGCCCCGGCCCGCATCTTTGACAGCCAGGAGGCCGTCAAGGCCGCGTTCAGGGCCAATGAATTCACCACCGACACCGTGGTCGTGGTGCGGTTTCAGGGGCCGCGCGCCAACGGGATGCCGGAACTGCATGCGCTGACGCCGCTTCTGTCGGTGTTGCAGGATCGTGGGTTGCGGGTGGCGCTGGTCACCGACGGGCGCATGTCGGGGGCGTCGGGCAAGGTGCCCGCCGCGATCCACGTCAGCCCCGAGGCGGCGATGGGCGGCCCGCTGGCGCGGTTGCGCGACGGCGATATCCTGCGCATCGATGCGCAAAGCGGCACGCTGATGGCCGATGTCGCGGGGCTTGATGACCGCGCGGCGGCCACCCCCGATCTGGCGGGGCACCAGCATGGCATCGGCCGGGAATTGTTCGCGGCCTTTCGCCAGACCGTGGGCCCGGCCACCGAAGGCGCCAGCGCGCTGTTCTGAAAACCGCCCTGTCGGGGTGGCTTTCAATCCCTTGACTGGCCCTTGACTGGCCCTTGACTGACCCTTGACTGGCCCTGGCCCGGCGCGCGCAAAGTGAGTATTTTTTCCAAGATGAAATGAACGAGCGTCATGTTGTGCGGTCAAGCTGCGGGTCTGGTTGGACGCAACATGCGCTACAGCGTTTCGGCTTTTCCATGAATCGGCGGAAACGCTGTAGGTTATTGATCTGTCGCAATTTCGAACCGAAAAAGTCTGTCAGCTTTTTCTGAAATTGCTTTATTGCCTTATTCGGCCGCCGATGCCTGGCCGGGCCGGTCGTCTGGCTCGCCGCTTTCTTCCCCGGCCCCGGCTGCCTTTGCGCCCTCGGCGCGCGGCTTGCGCGGCGCGGGTTTGCGGCGGGCGGGTTTCGGTGCGGCCCCGGCATCAGACGCCGCAGATTGCCCCGCAGGCGCATCGGCTGCATCCTGTGCGGGCGCCTCAGCGGGCGTTTGTGCGGGCGTTTGTGCGGGCGTGTCCGCCTCTGCGGCGGCGGCCGGTTTGCGCCGGACCGCGGCGCGGCGCGGCGCGGCAGACCGGGCCTCGGGCGTTTCGATCAGCCCGGTGTCTTCGCTGGCGCTGTTCAGATCGATGACATCGCCCAGCCCGCCGCCGTCCCGCATACCGTCCTCGCGGGGCGCTGCGGTGCTGGAAGGCGGGGGGCCCGCCACATCCGGTTGCTCATCGTTCGACATCTGCCGCCCGCTGTCGCGATCGTTCTGGGGGCGATCATTCTGGTTGCGGTCAGGCTGGTTGCGGAAATTCTGATTACGGTCGTTCTGATTACGGTCGTTCCGGCCCCGTTCATTCTGGTTGCGGTCGTTCTGGGTGCGGTCGTTCTGGTTACGGTCGTTCCGGCCCCGTTCGTTCTGACCCCGTTCGTTCTGGTTGCGGTCGTTCTGGTTGCGGCTGAACTGGCCCCGCTCCTGATCGCTGTTATCGCCGTTGCGATTGCCGTTTTGCTGCACATAGGGCTGATCGCCCTCCTGCCCGCCATTCTGCCCGCCACCCTGGCCATCGCTGCCGTCACCGCGCCGCGCCTCTTGTTCGCGCTGCTGTTCGCGCATCGCTTCGCTCAGCATCCGGGTATAATGTTCGGCATGCTGCAGGAAACCCTCTGCCACAACCCGGTCATTCGACAATTGCGCATCGCGCGCAAGCAGAAGATATTTGTCGATGATCTGCTGCGGCGTGCCGCGCACCTTGCCATCGGGGCCGGAAGACTCGAAAACCCGATTGGTGATATTGCCCATGGTGCGCGGGCGGTTCGGTTTCGAACGCGAGCGTTGCTTTGATGTTCTCATGTGTATGTTGTTCCAGCCTGTAGGGCTTGCCCCGATGCCTGCGCGCCATTCGCGGCGCATCAAATCTGGTTCGGGCGATTGTGGCTTGCTTATGCGGGTTCAGGCCGGTCAGCCTGCGCCTCTGCATAGCCCGAATAAACACGCGGCCCAGGCGATGACAAGCAGAAATTTCGCATTTCTGGCCGATTGGCGGCTTTTACACCCGAAAACTACCCGCTGTGACCGCCCTGCCAGCATGCAGCGACAATCCGCGCCCGCCCGTCAAGATCGCGGATCACCCTGCCCGCCTGAAATTCCGCCGCCCGCAAGATCTCAAGCGCGGCGGCGCCCTGCGTCGGGCCGATCTCTATCGCGATCCGCCCGCCGGGGTGCAGATGCGCCCCCGCCCCGGCAGCGATGCGGCGCACCGCGTCCAGACCGTCGCCGCCGGGCGTCAGGGCCAGATGCGGTTCCCAGTCGCGCACCTCGGGGGCAAGGCCGGCCATTTCCGCCGCCGCGATATAGGGGGGGTTGGCGACGATCAGGTCGAACCGTGCGCCGCGCAGCCGGTCCGCCGCGTACCAGTCCGACAGCAAAAACCCGGCCCGCCCTGCCACGCCCAAAGCGGCGGCATTTTCCGCCGCCACCGCCAGCGCCGCCGCCGACACATCCACCCCCACACCGCGCGCCGTGCCCCGTTCGGCCAGCAGCGTCACCAATATCGCCCCCGATCCGGTGCCCAGATCCAGCACCCGCGCAAAGGGCGCGGCCAGCGCCACCTCGATCAGGGTTTCGGTTTCTGGGCGCGGGTCCAGCACATCGGGCGTCACCTTGAACGGGCGGCCGTAAAAATCCCGCCTGCCCGTCAACTGCGACACCGGCTGGCGTAGCACACGCGCGGCAATCAGGGCGGCAAAGCGCGCCCCGGCCCCTTCAGGCAACGGATCGCGCGCCACCAGCACCAGCCGGTCGGGCGCGATGCCCATGGCATGGGCCAGCAGGATGCGGGCATCGCGCGGCGCGTCTTCCACGCCCGCCGCGCGCAGACGCGCGATCGCGGCGGGCAACACCGTTGCGGGCAAAACCGTTGACCGCTGCGCGTCCACTTCCGTCATCCCTCCATCTCCGCCAGCTTGCGGGCCTGATCATCGGCGATCAGCGCCGCGATCACCTCTTCCAGATCGCCGGCCATGATCGCATCCAGCCGATAGAGCGTCAGATTGATGCGGTGATCGGTCATCCG
This sequence comes from Paracoccaceae bacterium, assembly GCA_014359745.1. Lineage (GTDB taxonomy): Bacteria > Pseudomonadota > Alphaproteobacteria > Rhodobacterales > Rhodobacteraceae > JACIYW01. Next base: position 4,567 of record JACIYW010000142.1, read on the forward strand.
CCCCTGCGGGAAATTATAGGTGCGGATCCGTTCCGACCGGTCGCCGCTGCCCACCTGCGACCGGCGGTCGGCGGAACGGTCGGCCTCGGCCTTGCCGCGCGCCAGATCGTAAAGTTTCGCACGCAGCACCTCCATGGCGATGGCGCGGTTCTGGTGTTGCGATTTCTGGGCGCTGGTCACGATGATCCCGGTCGGCAGATGGGTGATGCGCACCGCCGAATCGGTGGTGTTCACATGCTGCCCGCCCGCGCCAGAGGCGCGCATCGTGTCGATGCGGATATCGGAGGCGGGGATATCCACATCGACCTCATCGGCCACCGGCAGCACCGCGACCGTCGCGGCAGAGGTGTGAATGCGCCCGCCGCTTTCGGTTTCGGGCACCCGCTGCACCCGGTGCACACCCGATTCGTATTTCAGCCGCGCATAGACGCCCGCGCCGTCGATCTGCACCACGGCCTCGCGCACCCCGCCCAGCTCTGTCTCGGCCATCGAGATCACCCGGAACGCCCAGCCGCGCGCCTCGGCAAAGCGCTGGTACATGCGCAAGAGATCCGCCGCGAACAGCGCCGCCTCTTCGCCGCCGGTGCCGGGCCGGATTTCCAGGATGGCCGAACGGTCATCGGCGGCATCGCGCGGCAGCAGCGCCAGTTGCAGCGCATGTTCCGCCTTGGGCAGGCGGGCGCGCAGGCGGGCCACCTCATCCTCGGCCAGCGCCCGCATCTCGGGGTCGCGCAGCAGCGCCTCGGCCTCGGCCAGTTCGGCGCGCAGGGCGCGAAAGGCGGCGATCTGCGCCACGACCGGGCGCAGTTCGGCATATTCGCGCCCCAGCGCCGCGATATCACCGGGCGCCGCCCCCGCCGACAGCTTCGCCTCCAGAAACTGGAAACGCCGGGTGATCTGATCAAGCTTGTCCATCGGAACCATGGCGCGGGTGTTGCCGATCGGCGCCGGGCGGTCAAGGGCCGCCTTGCCAGCGCCCGCGACCTGACTATAGTGCGCCCCGAACCAGACCGGGGGCAGCATGGCCGATATCCAAGTGGGAATAGTGATGGGCAGCCAATCCGACTGGCCCACCCTGCGCGAGGCGGCGGACCTGCTGAGCGTGCTTGGCGTGGCCCATGAGGCCAGGATCGTGTCGGCCCACCGCACGCCCGCACGGTTGTGGGATTACGGGCAGGGCGCGGTGGCGCGCGGGCTGCGGGTGATCATCGCCGGGGCGGGCGGGGCGGCGCATCTGCCGGGGATGCTGGCTTCGAAAACCCGGCTGCCGGTGATCGGCGTGCCGGTGCAAAGCCGGGCGCTGAACGGTGTCGACAGCCTCTATTCCATCGTGCAGATGCCGCGCGGGGTGCCGGTGGCGACCATGGCGATCGGCGGCGCGGGGGCGTTCAACGCCGCCGTGATGGCCGCGCAGATCCTTGCGCTTGACGATCCCGCCCTTGCCGCGCGCCTTGACGCCTGGCGCGCCGAAATGACCGCCGCCGTCCCCGAGGAGCCGACGGATGACTGACCCGCTTGGCCCCGGCGCCACCATCGGCATTCTGGGCGGCGGGCAGTTGGGCCGCATGCTGTCGGTCGCGGCATCGCGGCTGGGCTTTCGCTGCCATATCTATGATCCGGGCGCGGATGCCCCGGCCGCCGACGTGGCGCACCGCTTTACCTGCGCGCCCTATGACGATGCCGCGGCACTTGGCGCCTTCGCGGCAGCCTGCGACGTGGTGACTTATGAGTTCGAGAATATCCCCGCCGCCGCCCTTGACCTGATCGAGGCGCGCGTGCCGGTGCGCCCCAACCGCCGCGCCCTGGAAATCAGCCAGGACAGGCTGTCGGAAAAGACGTTCCTGCGCGATCTTGGCCTTGCCACCGCGCCCTTTGCCGCGCTTGACAGCCCCGCCGATCTGGGTGCTGCGCTGGCAAGGGTGGGCTTGCCCGCGATCCTGAAAACCCGGCGCCTTGGTTACGACGGCAAGGGGCAGGCGCGCATTGAGGCGGGCGACGGGGTGGCGGAACTGGCCACCCTGAACGCCGCCCCCGCCATCGCCGAAGGTTTCGTGCATTTTTCCAGCGAGATATCGGTGATCGCCG
>JACIYW010000143.1 GCA_014359745.1 Paracoccaceae bacterium
CACGGCGGTGCGCAGGGCAATACACATGTCCATCTCGCCATTGGCGGCGAAATATCCCACGCCACCGCCGTAAACGCCGCGCTTTTCCGGCTCCAGCTCATCGATGATCTGCATCGCCCGCACCTTGGGCGCGCCCGAAACGGTGCCTGCGGGCAGCCCGGCCAGTAGCGCCGAAAGCGCATCCTCGCCTTCCGCGATCTCGCCCTCGACGTTGGAGACGATGTGCATGACGTGGGAATAGCGTTCGATGATGAATTCCTCGGTCGGGCGCACCGTGCCCACGCGCGCCACGCGCCCCACGTCGTTGCGGCCCAGATCAAGCAGCATCAGGTGTTCGGCCAGTTCCTTTTCATCGGACAGCAGATCGGCCTCATGCGCGCGATCCTCTTCCGGTGTGGCGCCGCGCGGGCGGGTGCCCGCGATCGGGCGCACTGTGACTACGCCACCCCGCAGCCGCACGAGGATCTCGGGGCTGGCGCCGACCACCTGGAAGCCGCCGAAGTTGAAGAAGAACATGAAAGGTGACGGGTTGGTGCGCCGCAGCGAGCGGTAAAGCGCGAAGGGCGGCAGCGCGAAGGGCTGCGCCCAGCGCTGGCTGGGCACCACCTGAAAGATGTCGCCCGCACGGATGTAGTCCTTGGCCTTTTCCACCGCCGCCAGATAGGCCGGTTTGGTGAAATTCGACACCGGGTCGGATGCCGGGGCGGTTTCGCCCAGGCTGCGGGTTTCGCCCGGCGCGGCGCGGTCAAGATCGCGCAGCGCGTCCATCACCCGTTCGGCCGCCTGCGCATAGGCCGCACGCGCCGACAGGCCGGACGACACGAAGGCGGGCGCGACCACCGTCACCTCGCCCTTCACCCCGTCAAGCACCGCCACCACCGAGGGGCGCATCAGCACCGCATCGGGCAGGCCCAATGGGTCCGGGTTCACATCGGGCAGATGTTCGACAAGCCGGATCATGTCATAGCCAAGATAGCCGTAAAGCCCCGCCGCGATGGCGGGCAGATCACCCGGCATGTCGATGCGGCTTTCCGCGATCAGTGCGCGCAGCGCATCAAGGGGCGCGCCTGCAACCGGTTCAAACGCCGCGGCGTCAAAGCGCGCCTGCCGGTTGATCCGGCTGGCGCCGCCCTGGCATTGCCAGATCAGATCGGGTTTCATCCCCACAACCGAATAGCGCCCGCGCACCTCGCCACCCGTGACCGATTCGAGTATGAAACTGTCGGACCGCGCCTCGGCCAGTTTGAGCATCAGCGACACCGGCGTATCCAGATCGGCGGCGAGGCGCGCATAGACCACCTGGTTGCGTCCGGCGTTCCAGCCGTCGGTGAAACGTTCCAGCGAAGGTATCAGCATCATGATCGTCGCCCGTTAGTTTCCGCCGCGCGGTGCGCCGCCTGTGGCGGTTCCCCGCAAGAGCGCGTTCACCGCCTGGATCGCGGTGCTGTTCAGCGAAATGCCGGCCGACTGCTGCAAGGCATCGCTGAAATAGCCAAAGGCATCCTGCGCGATGCCCTGTGTCAGCGCATCGCCGATATCGCCGCGCAGGGTCACGACGTCGGGATCGCTCATGTCGGGCGGCATCACCGTGTCGAGCCGCTGCACCTCTATCTGGCCGGCATCGCCGGTGACGATGCGCAGCGCACCCTCTTTCATCGCGAAGACCGCCGCGATTACGCCCGGTGCGGCCCCTTCGACAAAGCCATCGCGGGTGATCCCGGTGACGGTTTCAGGTTCCAGCCCCAGATCGGCAAAGCTGCTGCCGTTCTTCAGCGCGGTGATGATGTCTTCCGCGCGCGCGGTCAGCCGTTTGGTGGCCTCTTCGGTCGCCCAAGCCTCGATGACCTTGACGGTCACATCCTCAAAGGGCCGCACCTGCGGCGGCACGATCGCTTCAAGGCGCAGCGCGATCAGGCCGCCATCGCTCAGGCTGATCGCCTCGGGGAAATCATCCTCGCTGATCGTTGCCGCGGCCTCGCGAAATTCCGGATAGGCGGCGACGCCTTCGTCCATTCCATCCTGAAAGCCGATGCTGCCAAGCTGCAACTTCGTTTCATTGGCCACGTCTTCCAGCGTTGCGCCGCCGGCCAGAAGGTCGTTCACCTTTTCGGTAAGCTGGTCGACCTCGCGGCGGGTCTGGCTGGCGGAAAGTTCGGCCACCAGATCGTCGCGCACCTCGTCGATGGGCGTGACCTGCGCGGGCAAGACGCCGTTGACGCGGTAGATGGCGGGGCCGAACCGTGACGGCAGCGGCCCCAGAACGGCCGGGGCGGATGCTGCGAATATCTCTGGCCCGGCCTCGCCCAGATCGGCAAGCGTCACGTCGCCGATATCGACATCGGCAAGGCCAAGGCCGCGTTCCTTGACCACCTCGTCAAAACCGGCGCCATCGGGGCCGATCCGGTCCATGGCGGCCCTGGCGGCATCTTCGGTGTCGAAGATGATACGTTCCACCAGCCGCCGTTCGGGCAGTTGGTATTGATCGGCGCGCTGATCGTAAAGCGCCTGCACCGCGGCCTCATCCACCGCGACCTCGGATGTCAGCATGTCCGGGGTAATCCAGGCATAGGTGATGTTGCGGGTTTCAGGGGCGGTAAAGGCGTCGGGATGCGCGTCGTAATAGGCGCGCAAGGTCGCCTCGTCGGGTTCGGGCAAGGGCGTGGCCATATCGGCCCTGGTCAGGGGCAGCCGGGTAAAGCTGCGCCGTTCCGACAGATAGCTTAACAGCGTGTCGACATAGCTGTCGGGCGCCTGAAGCCCGCCCGCCACGGCGCGTTGCAGCAGGCCGCGGGTGATATCATCGCGCACCTGGCGTTCGTACCCAGGTTCGGTCAGCCCCGCGTTGCGCAGCGCCGCGCGATAGGCGGCGCGGTCAAAACTGCCGTCCAGCCCCTGAAAGGCGGGCTGCGAGACTACCTCTTGCTGAACCCGCGCATCGCCTGCCGACAGGCCGATCCGGTCGGCCTCATTGTCGAACGCGGCGCGTTGTACCAACCCCTGAAGTACCCGCCGGTCAAGGCCCAGGGCAAAGGCCTGATCCATGGTGATCGGCTGGCCGAACCGCTGCGACGCGGCCCGGACCTCGTTGCGCAGGGCCAGCGAATATTCATCGGCGTCGATATCGCGGCCGCCCACCTGCCCGATGGTGCGCATCGATGTGCCAAAACTGTCAAACCCGAACCCGGCAAGGCCAAGGATCAAAAGCCCAAGCAGACCCCAGACGATGATATTCGTGCCTTTTGTGCGCTTGGCCATGCCCGCCTCCGTTCGGCTGTTCCGGCGCGATACCTAATGGCTCTGCCTGTCCGGGGCAAGCGTCACCTCTCCAGGTCGCCAGGTCGCGCCATGGGCCTGGCAATCCCTGCCGGATCGACATTGGCAAAGGCGATGCGCACCTTGCGCACCAGTCAGGGCGCAAGCTGATCCGAGGGCCGCGCCTGCGGATGTTCGGCATAGGCAAAACAGGCCCCGCACCCCAGAAGGCACCAACCGGGCAGGGCGGCAAAGCCAGCGACCATGGCCGCCCGCCGTTCCAGGATCTCGGCGCAATTGTCATCCGCATTCGCCCCCCCGCCTGGCCCCGCCAAAACCCCGCGCCTGCCCCATCCTCTCGATCCAAATACTCCCGCCGGAGGCATCCGCACCCACCGCCCGCGCAACGTCCAAGACGGTTTGCCTTATGTCAGTCCCGCCCGCGAAACGGTTCCACATATTGCAACGCCATATCCCAGGGAAAGAAGATCCAGGTGTCCTGGCTGACCTCGGTGATGAAGGTATCCACCTGCGGGCGCCCCTCGGGCTTGGCATAGACGGTGGCGAAATGCGCGCGCGGATAGAGCCTGCGCACCAGTTCCAGCGTCCGGCCGGTATCGACCAGATCGTCAACGATCAGGATACCGTCGCCATCGCCCATCATCTCGGCCTGCGGGGCCTTGATCACGCGGGGTTCGGTCTGTGCCTGGTGGTTATAGGATTTCACGCTGATGGTATCGACGGTGCGGATGTCCAGCTCGCGGCTGACCACCATCGCGGGCACCATGCCGCCGCGTGTTATCGCCACGACCGCCCGCCATGCGCCCTGATCGGGGCCCTTGCCATCCAGCCGCCAGGCCAGCGCCCGGCTGTCGCGGTGGATCTGGTCCCAGCTTATGTGGAAGCCCTTTTCATGCGGCAGGCGGTCGTTCATCGCTCAGCCCTCTTTGGCGGGGGCGATGGACCCCGCGATATCGGGCGCGTCCACCGCCTTCATGCCCACGGCGTGATAGCCCGCATCGACATGCAGCACCTCACCCGTCACGCCGCTGCCCAGGTCCGACAGAAGATAAAGCGCCGATTTGCCCACATCCTCCAGCGTCACATTGCGCCGCAGCGGCGAATTCAATTCGTTCCACTTCATGATATAGCGAAAATCGCCGATGGCCGAGGCGGCCAGCGTCTTGATCGGCCCGGCGGAAATGGCGTTCACCCGGATGCCTTCCTTGCCCAGATCCTCGGCCAGATAGCGCACCGATGCCTCGAGCCCGGCCTTGGCCACGCCCATGACGTTGTAATGCGGCATCACCTTTTCCGCGCCATAATAGGTCAGCGTCAGCAGGCTGCCGCCATCGGTCATCAGCTTTTCCGCCCGCGCGCAGATCGCGGTGAACGAATAGACAGAGATATCCATGGTCATGCGGAAATTCTCGGCGCTGGTATCGACATAGCGGCCGCGCAGTTCCGACTTGTCGGAAAAGCCGATGGCATGCACGACGAAATCCAGCCGCCCCCAGATCTTTTCCAGATGCGCGAACAGCCCATCGAGCGATGCGGCGTCCGATGCATCGCATTCGATAACCTCGGTCGCGCCGATCCGGGCGGCCAGCGGTTCCACCCGCTTCTTGAACTGTTCGCCCTGATAGGAAAACGCCAGTTCCGCGCCCGCATCGGCGCAGGCCATGGCGATCCCCCAGGCGATGGATTTGTCGTTGGCCAGGCCCATGATCAGCCCCCGCTTGCCATTCATAAGACCTGTTGACATTCTTTTCCCCTGATCCACTGTCCCCGGTGCGCATCGCTTTAGGCCATTGCGCGCATTGCATCAAGAGCGGCGGGCCACGCCGCCGGGCGGCTTGCCGCGCGGGGATCACGGCACCGTAACATAGGGCCGCAGGAATGCGGCGTGAACATCAAGGGCCGCAGGAATGCGGCATGAAGGACAGGCATCCGATGACAGACCGTGGCGGTATCTTTGCGGGTGACGATCCCTTTGCCATCGCCCGCGCCTGGCTGGCCGAGGCCGAGGCGACCGAACCCAACGATCCCAACGCCATCGCGCTGGCCACGGTCGATGCCGATGGCCTGCCCAATGTGCGCATGGTTCTGCTCAAGGAAATCGAACCTGCGGCCTTTGTATTCTACACCAATTACGAAAGCGCCAAGGCGCAGGAAATCGCGGCCACGGGCAAGGCGGCGTTCGTCTTGCACTGGAAATCGCTGCGTCGACAGATCCGGGTGCGCGGCACCCTGACCCGTGAGGCGGGGGAAAAGGCGGATGCCTATTATGCCTCCCGCTCTCTCAAAAGCCGGCTTGGGGCCTGGGCGTCGGCGCAATCGCGCCCGCTGTCTTCGCGCGGGCATCTGATGGCCGAGGTGGCAAGGATCACCGCCACCAAGGGCCCAAACCCGCCGCGCCCGCCGTTCTGGGGCGGGTATCGCCTTGATCCGGTCGAGATCGAATTCTGGGCCGATGGCGCCTTTCGCCTGCACGACCGATTCCGCTGGCACCGGTCAGGCCCCGATGACCCCTGGGTGATCCAACGGCTCAATCCCTAGGCTGATGGTTGCGTTCCGTGCACAGCACGCCCGCGATTGACGGGAAAATACCTGATTCTGAAACCATGGATATTTATTCTTGAATAATTCAGTCGAATGGACCCATAACAGGCAACGGGTTGGGGAACCTGCAAGAGCAGTTTAATGGGGACATGACAAGATATCATGAGCGCAGACGTGAGTGAGGCACGGCCCGTGCGCGGGCGGGTCAAATGGTTCGATCCCGCAAAGGGATACGGTTTCGTGATCTCGGAAGAGATTGGCCCAGATATATTGTTGCATGCCAATGTGTTGCGCAACTTTGGTCAGGGGTCGATTTCCGAAGGGGTCGAGGTAAGCCTGACCGTTCAACAAACCGATCGCGGGGTTCAGGCGGTCGAGGTGCTTGAAATAACGGTGCCGCTGACCACAACCGAGCACCCCGAACAGTGGCCGGAAGAATTCTCGGCGCAGGATCTGACCGAACAGGAACTTCAGCCCGGTCGGGTGAAATGGTTCGACAAGGCCAAGGGATTCGGGTTTGCAAATGTCTTTGGCGACAGCGATGATGTGTTCATCCATGTCGACGTGCTGCGCCGGTCGGGCTTTGCCGATCTGCAATCGGGCGAGGCGGTGGGGCTGAAGATCATTCAAGGCAAGCGCGGGCGCATGGCGATTCAGGTCGCCGCATGGGAGGCCGCGCTGCGCAAACGGGAAGACTGATGTCCAGATTGTTGAACGCGGTGCTGATCTGGCTGTTTCTGGCGGAGGCGGCCCTTGCCGACTGTGTGCCCGGCGCCGTGAACCTGCGCGGTGCGTGGGGGCAGGCCCGGTTTTCGGTCGAGGTGGCCGACA
>JACIYW010000144.1 GCA_014359745.1 Paracoccaceae bacterium
TGCAAAGATTGAATTGTTCGGACCGCGGCGCGGGGGTACCCCTTGTCTGTGCCGCCATTGCGACGCGGGCCTGTTAACGGGCCGGTCGATGGGGCGGGGCAAGCGTTGGCCTTGTTTGGGCGGGGCCTTTTGAAAGGTATGACGTGCAGGCGACGATACGATCCGCAGTCAGCTTTACCGGAACCGGCCTGCACAGCGGCGTGCCGGTCACGCTGCGCATCTTGCCGGCCTCGGCCGAATACGGGATCTGGTTTCGCCGCGCCGATGTGCTCGATGTCGATCCGCTGATCGCGGCGCATTGGGAAAACGTCACCCCCACCCGGCTGTGCACGCAGATTTCGAACGCGGCTGGCACCAGCGTTTCAACGGTCGAACATGTCATGGCGGCGCTGGCCGGGTGCGGTGTGCACAATGCGCTTTTGGAACTCGATGGGCCCGAGGTGCCGATCCTCGATGGCAGTGCAGCACTTTTCGTTGATGGGATTCTTGCCAGTGGCGTGCGCGCGATGCCGGCGCCCGTGCGGGCCTTGCAGGTTCTGCGCCCGGTCGAGGTGCGGATCGGCGATGCCATGGCGCGGCTGGAACCTGCTGAAACGCTGGAAATGGATTTCACCATCGACTTCGATGATCCCGCCATCGGTCGGCAAAGCAAGCTTCTGAACCTGGCCAATGGCGCCTTTGTGCGCGAATTGTGCGACAGCCGCACCTTCTGCCGCCACGCCGATATCAAGGCGATGCATGCCTGCGGTCTGGCGCTTGGCGGGTCGCTGGAAAATGCCGTGGTGGTCGATGGCGCGCGCATCCTGACACCGGGCGGCCTGCGCCACCCCGATGAAGCGGTGCGCCACAAGATGCTCGATGCGATGGGCGATCTGGCGCTGGCCGGGGCGCCGATTCTGGGGCGCTATACCGGGGTGCGGGCCGGTCACGCCGTAACCGCCCGGCTTCTGCGCGCGCTGTTCACCGGGGTCGATACGTTTCGCATGGTGGATTGCACGCGGGGCACCCACCGCAACCTGCCCGGCGTCGGGGCGGATCGCGTCGATTTGCGCCGCGTTGCCTGATCGCAGTCCCGACCATTGCCAGACCATTGCCCGACCGTTGCCAGATCGGGCAACTGACCGCCAATCTGGGACAAAGGCGTTTTGCGCCCGGATTTTTTTCGTGTTAGGACAGCGGTCAATGCGGGCCGCACGCCGGGTGGCGGCCCCTCGGGATAGACGATGATGGCAGGCGGATTGATCCGGTCGCGGGCGGGTGCAACAGGGCTTTTGATGCTGGTTCTGGCCGCTTGCGGCGGCGGGGACAAGGACGCGTTGCAAGTCGAAGGTTTCACCGCCGAAGAGATTTACACACGCGGCGAATACGAACTTGCCAGCAACAGCAAAGCCGCCGAAGCGGTCCGATATTTTTCCGAGGTGGAAAGGCTTTACCCCTATTCCGCCTGGGCAAAGCGCGCCCTGATCATGCAGGCCTTCGCCCACCACCGCGACAAGGATTACGAACAAAGCCGCGCCGCCGCGCAGCGCTTTCTCGATTTCTATCCCGCGGATGAGGATGCCGCCTATGCGCAATATCTGATCGCGCTGTCCTATTATGACCAGATAGACGAGGTCGGCCGCGATCAGGGCCTTACATTTCAGGCACTTCAGGCGCTGCGCACCGTCATCGAACGCTATCCCGAAAGCGGCTATGCCCGCGCGGCGATCCTGAAATTCGATCTGGCCTTCGATCACCTCGGCGCCAAGGAAATGGAGATCGGGCGCTTTTATCTGCGCCGCGGCAATTACACGGCGGCGATCAACCGTTTTCGCGCCGTGGTCGAGAATTACCAGACCACGTCCCACACCCCCGAGGCGCTGTTGCGCCTGACGGAATCCTATCTTGCCCTCGGTCTTGATAAAGAGGCGCAGACGGCCGCCGCGATCCTGGGCTACAATTTCCGCTCCAGCCCGTTTTATGATGACAGTTTCCGCCTGCTGAAGGGCAAGGGCCTGTCGCCCGAAGCTGACAGCTCGGGCTGGCTGGGCGCGGTCTGGCGTCAGGTGATCCGGGGCGAATGGCTCTGATCCGGGGCGCTTTGCCGGGGTTTGGGAAAGGGGCGGGCTGATGCTGCGCAGTCTCGATATCCGCGACGTTCTTATCATTGACCGGCTGGAACTGGGGTTTCGGCCCGGTCTGAACGTGTTGACGGGCGAAACCGGGGCGGGCAAATCCATTCTGCTGGATGCGCTGGGGTTCGTCCTGGGCTGGCGCGGGCGGGCGGATCTGGTGCGCGCGGGCGCTTCGGCGGGCGAGGTGGTGGCGGTGTTCGATCTGCCCCCCGATCACCCGGCCCACACCATCCTGCAAGAGGCGGGCCTGCCCGCCGGGCCAGAGCTGCTTTTGCGCCGCATCAACAGCGCCGATGGCCGCAAGACCGCCTGGATCAATGACCGCCGCGTGTCGGGCGAGGTGCTGCGCGCCCTGTCCGAGGTGCTGGTCGAACTCCATGGCCAGCACGATGACCGGGGCCTGTTGAACCCGCGCGGGCATCGGCGATTGCTGGACAGTTTCGGCAATCTTGACGCGCCGCTGGCCGCCACCCGCGCCGCCTGGCGCGACCGTGCCGCCGCGCGCGCCGCCCTTGACCGGGCCGAGGCGGCGCTGGAAGGGCTGCGCGCCGAAGAGGATTTCCTGCGCCACGCGGTGGCCGAACTGGACAAGATCGCCCCCGAACCGGGCGAAGAGGCCGCGCTTGATACGCGCCGCCGCCAGATGCAGGCGGCCGCGCGGGTGCGCGCCGATATCGCCCGCGCCCATGCCGCGATCGCGGGCACCGGCGCCGAAGGCGGGGCCGAGGCACTGGCGGGCGACGCCCTGCGCTGGCTGGACGGTGCAGCGGATGCCACCGATGGCCGGCTGGATGATCCGATGGCGGCGCTGACCCGCGCGCTTGATGAACTTGCCCATGCCGCGCAGGGGGTCGAGGCCTGCCTTGACGCGCTCGATTTCGACCCGCATGAATTGGAGGCGATAGAAGAACGCCTGTTCGCCCTGCGCGGGCTTGGCCGCAAACACGGGGTCGCCCCGGATGATCTGGGCGGGTTCGCGCAGGAATTGCGCGCGCGCCTGGCAGCACTTGACGGTGGCGCGCGCGATCTGGCGGCGCTGCGCGGCGCGCTTGACGATGCGCAGGCGGGGTATGACGCGGCCGCAAACGCGCTTGGCGATGCGCGCCGTGCCGCCGCTGCACGCCTTGATGCGATGATGGCGGCGGAACTGGCGCCGCTGCGCATGGAACGCGCGGTGTTCACCACCCTGTTTGAGCCCACCGATCCCGGCCCCGAGGGGTGCGACACTGTTACTTTTACCGTGGCCACCAACCCCGGCGCCCCGGCCGGACCGTTGAACAAGATCGCCTCGGGCGGGGAATTGTCGCGCTTTCTGCTGGCGCTCAAGGTCTGTCTGACCCGCGATACGGGCGGGCTTGTCCTGATCTTTGACGAGATCGACCGGGGTGTCGGCGGGGCCACCGCCGATGCGGTGGGGCGCCGGCTGGTGGCGCTGGCGCAAGGCGCGCAGGTGCTTGTGGTCACGCATTCGCCGCAGGTCGCCGCCCGTGGCGCCCATCACTGGCGGGTGGAAAAACATGTTGACGCCGGGGTGACAACCTCGCGCGTGACCGCGCTTGACTGTGCCGCGCGGGTGGATGAAATCGCCCGGATGCTGGCCGGCGATACCGTGACCGATGCCGCCCGCGCGGCGGCGCGCGCGCTGCTGAACGGTTGATCCGGCGGGGCTGGCTGGTGGGGCCTCGCTTTTGAAGAAATGATGAAGATTTGGCTTTTCGCGACCGATTTCGTGCTAGATTATGCCTGAGCCGGTGATGGTGTGCAGCCCGGCGGGCACCCGAACCGTTCTGGAAACATCGCGGGAACCAAAACATGATGCTTGCCCGATACGGAAACGCCTTGCTGCCGGTGGCTGTTGCGGTTGGCCTGCTTGGCGGGTGCGACCTGACCATCACGCAAGACGGTGTCGCGCGCGCCGATGCGCGGATCAATGCTTCGGCGCTGATCATCGCCGGGGCAAAGGACAGCACCATCGCCTTTGAAGACAAGTGGATACAGCAGGATTACAGCCTGTATCGCGGGCGCAACATTCTGGCCGAATATATCTATACGACAACCGATCCCGAAACGGCGGTGCTGCATGTGCCCTTCGATTTCGAGGCGGCCCTGCAAACCTGGAACCTGAACCGCGCGCATCCCCCCGTCATGACCGGCCCAAGGGGGCGGATTGACCGGGTGGGGCAATCGATCTTTTATCAACCCTACCGGCTGCCCGATCTGGGCTGGGGCTGTGTCGCGATGAAAAGCGAATGGGATACCGCCCCCAAGGATATCGGACCGCGCCCGACCAAGGCGCTGATGGGGTATCTGTGCAACACCGCCGGGGCCATGACGGCTGAGCGGGCCGAAGAAATCGCCGCGCGGTTCTTCGTGACGGGGGACGGGGCGGCCACGCTTGCGGCGATACCCTTTGACAGCCCGCAGGCCGCGCCCCTGCTGGCCGAGGCACGGCAGGGGCCGGGTTCGGGCCAGCGTTCGGGCCAGAGTTCGGGCCAGCGTTCGGGCGCCGCTGGCGTCGGCGATCTGGGCAATCCGGGCTTCCCGATCCGGATGGGCCGCGAGATGATCGACGTCACCATCATTTCCGATGGCTACGATGGCGGGGTCATGGGCGGGTGGTGATCACCGCGCGCCGCTTCCTGTCGGGGGGCGGATACCCCGGCGGGGTGCAGAGGGGGCGCGGCATCTTGTGCGGCACTTGCGGGCTGCATATCTGCGGCAAAGGTGTTCGGAGGCAGGGATGTTCGGACGGGTCTGGATCGGGGCTGGTATCATGGCAGGGCGCGACGGGTGGCGAATTCTGGCGGTTTCGGCCTTTGGGCTGATGCTGGGCGGCTGCGTGTCATCCGGCGCCGGAAATCAGGTGGTCACCCGTGCAGAGACGCGGATCACCTCGTCCTCGCCGCTTTTCGCGCGCGCCGACACGCTGACCGTAACCTATGCCGACCCCTGGACGCGCGAGGATTACACGCTGTTTAAGTCGCCCGATGTGCAGGCGGAATTCCTTTATGCCTCTGCCGTGCCCGGTTCGGGCACCGGCTTGGTCGGGACACCCGATTTCGCGCGCGCGCTGCAAAGCTGGAACATCAATCAGGGGGCGCGCCAGATGGGCCAGATATGGCGGCGCGACCGCGAGGGGCGCAGCATCACCTATCAGCCCTATCGGCTGGACGGGCCGGGTTGGGGCTGTGTCGCGCTGCAAAGCGATTGGGGGGTGCTGGGGGCTGCGCCGACGGATACGGTGTTCGGCTATGTGTGCAACAAGAACGCAGCGGTTCTGTCGCGCAGCCAGGCGCTGCGCATCGTCGACAGCCTGACCTTTCTGGATGCGCCGCGCAGCACGCCCGCATCCCGGCGTCTGCCGGTTCCGGCGGGGGCGGACCCTGTGGCGGTGGCGCGCGGCGCGTCGGGCGACGGGCTGACAGGGCTTGACGATTTCCCCTTTGGCTTTGGCCAACCGACACGCGACAGCCGGGTTGGATACGGTGTCGGGGTCGGGGTGGGCAATTCGGTGGGGGTATACGGCGGGTTTGGCACGGGCTATGGTTATGGCTATTATCCCTATGACGGGTTCGGCTATTATCCCTATGATGGGTTTGGCTATTATCCCTATGGCAGGTATGGATACTATCCCTATGGCGGGTTTGGCGGATTTCGTGATCATGACCGCAATCGCGGGCATGACCGCGACAGGGGGGACCGCGACAGGGGCGACCGCGACAGGGGCGACCGCGACAGGGGCGACCACGACAGGGGCGACCGCGACAGGGGCGACGACCACAGGGGCGACCGTGTGAGGGATGACGGACACAGGGGTGACCGCGACAGGGGTGACCGTGTGGGGCGGGACGACCACCGGGACGGGCGCGGCCGCGTGGATCGTGGCAACGGCAGCCGGGACGCTGCGACGGGAGGCGACCGCCTGAGGGGGGGCAGCCACCTGGGCGGCCGTGTAAGGGATGACGGCCACGGGCGGGCGCGGCGGCGCGGATCGCGGCAATGGCAGTCGGGAGGGTGGCCGCCGGAACGTTGCGGCGGGTGACGGTGGGAACGGGGGTAGCGGGGGTAGGTCTGGGGGTGGGTCTGGTGTGGGCCTCGGTCGCGACGGATCGCGACCCAGCCCCGGCACATCTTCGGGGCGGTGGGATAATCCTGCGGGGGACGGGCCTGCGGGGGACGGGCCTGCGGTCGGCGGGGCGGGCGGCGACAGCAGCCGGTATGGCAGATCGGGCGGTCGCGACACTTCCGGCGGGCGATAAGGGCGCCCGTCGCCCGTATTTGAACGCTGCCCCGGCTTACCACCCATCAGGTTTCTCCTGCGCTGATGAATTTGCGTGTGATTCAAGGATTCCGCTCTTTTGACGGGCGGGGGAATCCTGGTGGGCGGTATCG
>JACIYW010000145.1 GCA_014359745.1 Paracoccaceae bacterium
TGCCGCTTCCCCACCGCATGCCCCGACCCCAGGTTCACATTCAGCGCCACAAAATTGCGCCCCACCCGGCGCAGGGTTGCGGCGAGGGTGGTGTTGGCGGTGGCGACGTTCTGTTCGGCGTCGATCAGGTCGCGGATGGTGGCGCCGTCGCGCGTGACGATCTGGCGGGTCAGCATGACCACCTGCTTGTAAAGCCGCACCGTCTCATCCGCCGATCGCTGCGCCGAAAGGGCGGCGCCGTATTCGGCGAGCGAGGTCTCGACGTCGCGGATCGCCTCTAGCACGGTCAGCTTCCATTGCGTATGCGCCTGCCGGACAAGCGATTCGCGCTGTTCCACGGTGGCGCGGCGGGCGGTGGTGGGCAGGATCGGGAATGTAAGCGTCGGGCCAAAGAAATACTCGGTGCCGGCCGAACCAGACAGCGTGCTGCGCGTGATCATGCCGCTTAGCGACAGTCGCGGGTAAAGATCGGCGCGCGCTGCGGCCACGTCGCGAAAGGAGGCGTAATAGCGGCGTTCAGCCACGCGGATATCGGGCCGGTTGCGCAACAGATCCGCCGGAATGCCCACCTCGGGTGACAGCGACACGCGCGGCTGGCGCGCGCCCTTGTCAAGGTCGATCCCAAGCGTGCCGGGCACCTTGCCCGTCAGCACCGCGATCTCGTTTCTGGCCGCATCGATGGCGGCGCGGATTTCGGGAATTTCCGAGCGGGTCTCGGAGACAAGCGCGCGCGCCTTGACCACATCGACCTGGGTCGCGGCATTGCCCTGTTGCAGCCGTTCGATCAGTTCCAGCGTCTGCCCCCGCGAGGCCAGTTCCGACTGGCGCAGGCGCAGGCTGGTCTGCTGATAGCGCAGATCGACATAGGCATTGGCGATATTGAGCAAAAGAAGCAGCCGCGCGGCATCTACCTCGGCATCGGCCACCTCGATACGCGCGCCCGCCGCGTCCACCTGCGCCCGCCGCCCGCCATAGATATCGATGATCCAGTCGAACCCAAGCGTGGCATCGGCGCGGGTGTCGGTTCTGCCGTTGCCATCGCGTTCGCGCCCCGCACTTGTCCGGGGCGAGAAAAAGGCCGATTGCGGCACGGCGCGCTGCTGCGCCCTTGCCTCGATCACGCGCTCGCGGGCGATGTCAAGATTGAGGTTGCCCGCAAACCCGGTCTCGATCAGGGCATCAAGCGTGGGATCCTTGAAGGTTTTCCACCAGTTGGCATTGCTAAGCAGCACCGGGCTGCCCTCGGGGACGGATTTGTAGGAGGACAGAAACGAAAACGCCGGGGCATCGTAAGGCGTGACTGCGCAGCCCGCCACAAGCGTGAACCCGGTCATAACAGCGAATGCGCGTGGCGCCGTGCGCCAGCCCCGGTCCGTCATTGAAATATCCTGCCTCACTGCCCATGCGCCCCGGTTTTTGGCACCGGTTTGTCGCATGCAACCACTCTCAAACAGGATGGCGCAAAACTCTTTTGAAAACAAGGCTTGCTGCATCAGCGCGGGCCGATGTGCCCCCGGCGCATCACCCATGCACCGGTTCAGTCATCGCGGAAGGCACGGCGAAGCTGGTCGCTGAGCGGCCGGGTAAGATAGCTCAGCACCGTGCGCTCGCCGGTTTGCAAGAATGCCTCGATCGGCATGCCGGGCAGTATCTCGTGGCCGTCAAGGCGCGCCAGTTCCTGCCGGTCGATGGCCAGCGTCACCCGGTAAAAGCTTTGCCCGGTCAGCGGATCAAGAACACTGCTTGGCGAGATGCCCGAGACGGTGCCAAAAATTTCGGGCGCGGTGCGCGTGTTGAAGGTAGTAAAGACTACCTTGGCCCGCTGCCCGTGCACCACCTGATCGATGGCTTTGGGATCAACCTTTACTTCGAAATCCACCCCTTCGGACACCGGGATCACCTGCAGGATGGTTTCGCCGGGGGGCACCACGCCACCGGCGTTGAATACCTGCATCTCGTGCACGATCCCGTCTACCGGTGACAGGATTTCGATTCGGTCAAGCTGCTTGCGGGCGGTGACGATCTGCAACAGCAACTCCTCGCCTTCCATCACCTTCTTGCGCAGATCGGTGACCACCTGTTCCTTGAATTGCCGCTCTGATTGCAGGATCTCAAGCTGGGTATCGCGGATCGAATTGCGGATCCGGGCCAGTTCGGATTGATGCTCGGAAATCTCGCCCAGAAGGCGCGCGCGCGAACGTTGCAGTTCAAGCATCTGCCCCTCGCGCGCCAGCCCTTCGGCATGGAGGGCGCTGACATCGACCAGTTCCTTTTCGATAAAGCTTAGCTGCTCGCGCTTGGCGATGATCAGCCCTTCGACACCGGAAATCTGGTTGTAGAATTGCGCGACCTTCTCATCGAGCTGATCCTTGCGCCCCTTCATCACCTCGCGCCGCGCTTCGAAGATTTCCCGCTGGCCGGTATTGATCGCCCCCAGCGGAACGCCTTCAAGATAGGTGGTGTCGTAATCGAAGACCAGCGCCGTGCCACTTGCCTGCTCGGCGCGCAGGCGGCTGATCTCGGCGCGGGTCTCGGCCAGACGGTTGCGATACATCTCAAGATTGATCTGCAAAAGCGTGGGATCAAGCCGCAAAAGCACATCATTCGCCCGCACCAGATCGCCATCGGCCACCCGGATTTCATCGACGATGCCGCCATCAAGGCTTTGGACGATCTTGGGGTTGCCGCGCACCACCGCCGCCCCCGAGGCGATGACAGCCCCGCTGATCGGCGTGAAATAGGCCCAGCCAAAGACCAGCGTCAGCAGCACCAGCCCGGCCAGGATGCCGAAACGGCCCGCACCGGAAAGGTCGGTTTTCAGGGGGGGGGCGGAAAAGGCGTCGGCGGACATCTGGTGTTTCCTCACTGTGCCACGATCGAGACCGGGCGGGGCGCGGTGCCAAGCACCTCTTCCTTGGGGCCGAACCTGGCCATCCGCCCCTGATGCAGCAGCAGCATCTTGTTGACCGAGGCCAGCGCGCTTGGCCGGTGCGCCATCACCACGACCACGCAGCCCTTGGTGCGCATGGTGCTGATTGCAGCGGCCAGCGCATCGTCGCCATCGGCGTCAAGGTTCGAATTGGGCTCGTCCAGCACGATCAGGCGCGGCGCGCCAAAGACAGCCCGCGCCAGACCCAGCCGCTGTATCTGCCCGCCCGAAAGGGGGTGGGTCATCCTGTCGATATGGGTGGCATAGCCGTCGGGCAGGCGCAGGATCATCTCATGCACACCGGCGATGCGCGCCGCCTCGATGATATCGGTATCCTTGGCCTCGGCATCAAAGCGCGCGATGTTCTGACCCACGCTGCCGGGCAGCATGTGCAGCACCTGTGGCAGATAACCGATGTGGCGCCCCAATGCCTCGGGCGTCCATTGATCAAGCGTGGCACCGTCAAGCCGCACCTCGCCCGCATCCGCCACCCATGCCCCGACCAGAAGCCGCGCCAAGGTGGATTTGCCCGCCGCGCTGTTGCCGACCACGCCCAGCCCGTCACCGGGTGAAAGCGCGAAAGTCACCCGGTCAAGGATCCGCGCCCGGTCACCATTGGCCTTGGGATCGGCGGGGGCAAGTTTGGTCAGCCCGGCCACGCGCAGATCGCCAGCAGGGGCAGGCAGATCGACGCGCGGCTTTCGGGCGGGCAGGTCGCCAAAAATCTCTCGCAGGCGCCTGTGTGCCTCGCGCGCGCGCCCGATGGCGCGCCACTGACCGATTACCTGGTCAACCGGGGCCAGCGCCCGGCCCGCGATGATAGAGGTGGCGACGATCATGCCCGGCGTGATTTCCTGACGCAGGGCAAGAAACGCCCCCATCGTCAGCAGCGCCGATTGCAACAAAAGCCTGAACGATTTCGAGAAAGAGGCGAACCCTTCCGAACGGTCGCTGCCCACCTGCGCGGCGGCCTGTGCGGCATCATGCATCCCCCGCCAAAGCGCCACCAACCGCTCGCGCATGCCAAGCGCATGCAGGGTTTCGGCATCGGTGCGGGCCTGAGCGACCAGATTGCGCTCGGCGCTTTCCATCGACATGGCCTTCCGGATCGATTTCTGTGCCAGAAACTGGTTCAGCAGGGCCGCCGCAGCCACGATCCCGGCCCCGGCCATCGTCAGCCAGCCCAGCCACGGGTGAATCAGAAAAACCAGCGCCAGGAAAAGCGGCATCCATGGCAAATCGAACAACCCGGTGACCGCCGGACTGCCCAGAAAACCGCGCACAAGTTCCAGATCACGCACCGGCTGCGCGCCGGGATCGATGCGCATGCGCCCCCCGGCCGAACCCGCGCGCAGGGCAAAGCGGAACGCCTCGTCGCCGACCCGTGCGTCAAGCCGCAGTGCCGCGCGCGACAAAAGCCGTGCGCGCAGGAAATCATAGATCCCCAGAAAACCGTAAAGCACGATCACGATGCCAAAGAGCCCCACAAGCGTGGTAACCGACCCCGACGAAAGCACCCGGTCATAGACCTGCAACATGTAGACCGGCCCGGTGAGCATCAGGATATTGATGAACGCGCTGAAAACACCCACCAGAACCAGCGTGCCCCGCAACCCCCGCCAAGCCCCGACATAGGCATTTTCCGCCTTTTTCCTATTGTGCATATTGCCTTGCCATTGCCTGCCTCAAACCCCGACCCACGCCCATCTGGATACAATCCCGCATCGGCGTAAAGATTGTTTACCGGATTTTCATGGCGGAGTGGCGAATTTATGGCGCAAAACCGGCAATCAGCCGGTTTTCGCGCGGAGTTCACCGCAAAATGCGCGGGACAAACAAAAACAGCCCCTCGAAAGGGGCTGCCCGATGTTCGTAAACGATAATCCGTTGCGTCAGGCAGCCTTGCGGCGGCGACGGGCGGCGAAACCCAACCCACCGAGTGCTGTGATCAACATGAGGCCCGCAGCGGGCAGGGGGACGGGCGCCACTACGCCATAATTCGAGATGTGGCTTAGCCCCGAACCAGTTGCGACTTGATCGAACGAATAAGTCTGAACGACGCCAGCGGTGTTCTTGAGTACACCCACATTCGGCGTTTTCCCGATCTTGAACAACTGGTAAAGCGCGTTGGAGGAATAGCTTGTATCCGGATCCTCGTTTTTGGAAAAGGCCAACCCCGTCTCACCAGCAACCGATGCCAACAGGTTCTTTTCCCAAGTCTCCCCTGTACCAGCCGCGTAGGTCGTGTCGAGGAAATCGATCAGACCGCCAATAGTACTGCTGAGTGTTTCAGCATCGAACAGCCAACCTTGACAGCCAACACTACACTCGACCGTGAAACGAGTATCGCCGCCACCATCCGCTCCGTTCTGGAACGCCACAGTCGCCGC
Source organism: Paracoccaceae bacterium (assembly GCA_014359745.1). Lineage (GTDB taxonomy): Bacteria > Pseudomonadota > Alphaproteobacteria > Rhodobacterales > Rhodobacteraceae > JACIYW01. Next base: position 5,320 of record JACIYW010000145.1, read on the forward strand.
CCGGGCATCGTTGCCGAAGCCGCCTGCAAACGCCATCACCGCCGCAACGGCAGTAGTTAATCCCATTTTCTTAAATCCAAACATTTTCCGACCTCACTTCCCACAAGGTTGAATATACCCCGCCATCGGCGCCTTCAGGTCTTAATCTGTTCGGCCTGAACGTGTCTGGCAGATATTCCACGAACATGACGCACTATCGCCTTATTTTCGCCCCGAGTCAAAAAATTGGCGGCGACTTGGCCTGCATGACAACTTGCGGATGATTCCCCTCTGATTTTGGCAACAAAGAACACGTATTTGGCGATTGTATCGTGATTATGGAAACAACGGTCGCCGCGCCAATGGTCAGGCCGTCAAAGGGATGGGGGGGGGCGATTCGTTTTTTCGGGGCGAAGGGCCCGATCAGCCCCGTTTCCGACCGGCCAGGGCATAGGGTTAGGCCGGGGTGCCCCGCGCCTGCGGATCGGTCTGCGGGGCAGGGCGGGAAGGCGGCAAGGCGCTGGTTGACATGATCGGCCCAGCGCGCGCCATCGCTCGACCAGTTCGGCCCTGTTCCACTCGCGCACTTTCGCGCCGAAACCGTCTTCCCCAACTTCGCGCATGGTGAGCATGACATGAGCATGGGGTTTGGGCTGACGCTGGGGCGGACAAGGGGTTTGACGTGGCCGGGTTCATCGCCGATCTGCGCAAGGCCTGTGTGACCCCGCATGTCGCGCAGAAATCACGACATTCAGCGATCGACGGCCCGGACCACCCGACACGATGGCTATGCCCAGTCGATCAGGCACCACAAGTGGATCGAAGAGGCCTTCGGCTGGGCCAAGACCGTAGGCCACATGGCGCAGACTGTCTATCGCGGCATCGAGCGGGTGCGGTCCCGCTTCATCCTGACGATGGCTGCCAACAACGCCCCCCGACTGCCCCGGTTGCTTGCTGCGTGACGATGAAAATCCGCGTCAGACACGCATACCGTCTGCCCAGAAGCGCCGAGCGCGAAACCCCGAAAAACGCGGCGATCGGAAACCCTCCCG
>JACIYW010000146.1 GCA_014359745.1 Paracoccaceae bacterium
TTCAGCCAGAAGGCCCGTCTGCTCAGGCGGGGGCCGGGGGCGGCTTGGAAGCGTTTGTACTCTGACGTGAAGATCAGGCCCTGCACCTTTTCGACCATGGCGCGGTCGTGGCCTGCGGCGACCAGATCGGCGATGCTTGCGTCGTGGTCGACCAGCCCTTCGAGGATCGCGTCGAGGGTGTCATAGGGTGGCAGGCTGTCCTCATCGCGCTGGTCGGCGCGCAGTTCGGCCGAGGGGGGTTTTTCGATCACGCTTGGCGGGATGACCTGCCCTGCGGGGCCCTGCATCCAGGGGCGGTGGTTGGCGTTGCGCCAGCGGCAGGTTTGAAACACGCGGGTCTTGTAGAGATCCTTGATCGGGTTATAGCCGCCGGCCATGTCGCCGTAGATGGTGGCATAGCCCACCGCGACCTCGGATTTGTTGCCGGTGGTCAAGAGCATCTCGCCGAACTTGTTGGAAAGCGCCATCAGCAGCAGGCCGCGCAGGCGGGACTGGATGTTTTCCTCGGTCAAATCGGGGGTGGTGCCGGTGAAAAGGGGGGCGAGCGCGTCGGTGACGGCGGTTTGCGGGCCGGTGATGGGCAGATCGTCAAGGCGGCAGCCGAGCGCGCGGGCGACCTCTGCCGCGTCCTCCAGCGACTGGGGCGAGGTGAATTGCGAGGGCAGCATCACGCAGCGCACGTTCTGCGGGCCAAGCGCATCGGCGGCGATGGCGGCGACAAGCGCGCTGTCGATGCCGCCAGACAGGCCCAGAAGCGCCTTCGAGAACCCCGATTTCGCCATGTAATCGTGCAGGCCCACCACCATGGCGCGGTAATCCTGTTCCCACGCATCGGGCAGCGTCGCGCGCGGGCCGGGTTCGGCGCGCCAGCCGTCCGGCCCTTGGGTGAAATCGACATGGGTAATCGCGTCGTCGAACGCGGGCATCTGCACGGCCAGCGCGCCGCCGGGGTTCAGCACGAAAGACGCGCCGTCGAAGACCTGATCGTCCTGCCCGCCGGTGAGGTTGAGGTAGACGAGCGGCAGCCCGGTTTCGATCACGCGGGCCACCATCAGGTTCATGCGACGGTCGAATTTCTGGCGGTGATAGGGGGAGCCGTTGGGGACCAGCAATATCTCGGCCCCGGATTCGGCGTGGGTCTCAGATACGTCGTCATACCAGGCGTCTTCGCAGATCGGGACGCCGATGCGCAGCGGGCCGATGCGGACGGGGCCGGAGATGTCGCCTTGGGTATAAAGGCGGTATTCGTCGAAAAGATCGCTATGCGGCAGGTGGTGTTTGTGGATCGCGGCGTGCACCTTGCCGCCCGTCAGGATGAACCATGCGTTGTAAAGGCGGTCGTCCACCAGATGCGGCGCGCCGATGCCCAGTGCGGGGCCGTCAGCGCAGGCGGTGGCGAGGGCTGCCAGTTCGCGCGCCACATCGGCCTGGAATGCCGGGCGCAGCACCAGATCCTGGGTCTGATAGCCGGTCAGAAACATCTCGGGCAGGGCCACGAGATCGGCGCCCGCCGCCTTTCCCTGTTCCCAGGCGGCGCGGGCAAGGGCCGCGTTGGCGCCCAGCGCGCCCACGGTCGGATTGATCTGTGCCAGTGTCAGGCGAAACGTCGTGGCCATGCGCCCCCCGTCCTTGGTTTGGGATTACATAGCAGAACCCATGGCGGGGGAAAGCCGATTGCGGGTGAAACGCTTGTCAGTGGCGGGGGTGTCCACTAGGATTTCGCGCAAGGGTCGGGCAGGCCGATGGCAAGACGACAGGGGGTCGGTATGATGCGGGGATTTTCGGAAACGGTGTGGCTGCGTGCCATCCTTGCATCGGTTCTGGTCGCGGCGGCACCGGGTATCGGCACGGCGCAGGATGGCGGCGCGGTGGTCACCAAGCAATATGACGATGGCGGCATCTATGAAGGCACGTTCAGGAACGGCCTTCAGGACGGGCGCGGCACCTACCGCCTGCCCAACGGTTACGAATATGACGGCGAATGGGTGGTGGGGGAAATCCGCGGCCAGGGCGTGGCGCGCTTTCCCAACGGGTCGGTCTATGAGGGCAGCTTTGCCAATGGCAAGCCAGAGGGGCGCGGCAAGATCACCTTTGCCGATGGCGGCACCTATGAAGGCGACTGGGTCAATGGCGAGATGACCGGCACCGGGCGCGCGCAGTATGCCAATGGCGTCACATATACCGGCAGTTTCCTGAACGGCGTTCACCACGGGCAGGGGGTGATGGAAAGCCCCGGTGGCTATCGCTATGAAGGCCCATGGGTCAACGGTGTGCGCGAGGGCGAGGGCAAGATCACCTATCCCGACGGCTCGCGATACGAGGGCACGCTGGTCGCGGGCGAACGATCCGGTCAGGGCACGCTGACCATGCCCGACGGGCTGATCTATACCGGGGCCTGGAAAGACGGCCAGATCAATGGCGAGGGGCGGCTGGAACAGGGTAACGGCGATGTCTATGTGGGCAGCCTGGTCAACGGGCTGCGGCAGGGGTTTGGCGCCATGGCCTATGCCAATGGCGACACCTATGAGGGTGAGTTCGACAACGATCGCCGCCACGGCACCGGCACCTTTCGCAGCAAGGACGGCTTTGTCTATGAAGGCAACTGGGTCGAGGGCCGCATCATGGGCACCGGGCGCGCCACCTATCCCGACGGATCGGTCTATGAGGGGGAATTCCAGAGCGATCTGGCGCATGGCACCGGCAAGATCACCTATGCCGACGGGTCAACCTATGAAGGCCAGTGGCAGAACGGCGTGATCGAGGGCACCGGCACCGCGCGCTATGCCAACGGTCTGGTCTATGAGGGGGAATTCAGGAATGCCCGCAACCACGGCCAGGGCACCATGACCTATCCCGACGGCTATTCCTATGTCGGCCAGTGGCAGGACGGGCAGCGCCACGGCGAGGGCGTGGCGACATATGCCGATGGCACCGTCTATACCGGCCAGTTCGAGAACGGACAGCGCCACGGCACCGGCCGGATCGAAATGCCCGATGGCTTTATCTATGAAGGGGAATGGCGGAACGGCGAGATCGAGGGGCACGGCACCGCCACCTATGGCAATGGCGACGTTTACGAGGGCATGTTCCGGGCCGGGCGGCGGCAGGGCGAAGGCACGATGCGCTATGCCGGCGGGCAAGAGGCCAGCGGCACCTGGAATGACGGCGCGCTTGCGGCACCGACAAATACGCAAGCGGCACCTGGCCCGGCATCTGGCCCGGCATCTGGCCCTGCCACCCCAAACGCCACCCCTGCGCCCGCGAACCCCTGACCGGGTGGCACGTCGTCCGCGCCGGGGCGTGTTTCCGTCAACCGGGTTCAACACCTTGACCGGTGCGCCTGTGGCGGGGGCAGAAGATGCGTATTTGAGCCAAGATGAAATGAGCGCGCGTTTTCCTGTGCCGCCAGGCGGCGGGACTGATCAAACGCAACGGGTACTGGTGACGCCCTGCCCGTCAGCCCTTGCTTCCCGACAGGCGGCGCACCAGCACGAAGAACAGCGGCACGAACAGCACGCCAAAGATCGTGGCCGACAGGGTGCCGCCCAGCACCCCCGACCCGATCGCCGTGCGCCCGCCCGAACCCGCGCCCGTACTCAGCACCAGGGGCAGAACCCCCAGCGAAAACGCCAGCGACGTCATGATGATCGGGCGAAAGCGCTGGCGCGCGGCCTCTTTCACCGCGATCAGGATCGGTTCGCCGGCCTCGACCCGGTCTCGGGCGAATTCCACGATCAGGATGGCGTTCTTGCCGGTCAGCCCGACCACGGTCAGAAGCCCCACCTGAAAGAACACCCCGTTGTCGAAGCCGCCAAAATAGGCCGCCGCCAGCGCCCCCAGAATCCCGATCGGCATCGCCAGCATCACCGCAAACGGAATCCCCCAGCTTTCGTAAAGCGCGGCCAGCACCAGAAACACCGCCGCCAGCGACAGCGCGTAAAGCAGCGGTGCCTGGCTGCCTGATTCGCGTTCCTCCAGCGACAGGCCGGTCCAGGAAATGTTGAACCCGGTGGGAAGTTGGGCTGCCAGACGCTCTATCTCGGCCATCGCCTCGCCGGTGGACACGTCGGCGGCCGGGGTGCCCTGCAACTGCATCGCGGGCACGCCGTTATAGCGGTAGAGCCCCTGCGGCCCGAATTGCCAGCTTCCTGTCGAAAAGTTCGAAAACGGCACCAGCCCGCCGGTGTTGTTGCGCACCCGCCAGCGTTCGATATCCGACGGCACCGACCGCGTGTCGGCCTCGCCCTGAAGATAGACCCGCTTGATCCGGCCCTGATCGATGAAGTCGTTCACATAGCGCCCGGCCCAGGCCACGCTGAGCAGGTTGCCCACATCGGCGGCGGAGACGCCCATCGCACCGGCTGCGCGCCAGTTGATATCAAGGTTGAACTGCGCGGCATCCTCTTGCCCGTTGGGGCGCAACGATCCGATCACCGGGCTTTGCGCCGCCATGCCCAGCAACTGGTTGCGCGCCTCAAGCAATTCCACATGGGTCTGGCCCGCCCGCGCCTGAAGGTAGAAATCAAAGCCGCTGACGTTGCCAAGCTCGATCACCGAGGGCGGCACGATCGGAAACACCATCGCATCGCGTATCTGGCTGAGCGAGCCAAAGGCCCGCCCGGCCACCGCCTGCACGCTTTGGCCGGGGCCGGTGCGTTCGGACCAGTCTTTCATCTGCACGAACGCCATGCTGTTGTTCTGCCCGCGCCCGGCAAAGCTGAAGCCGACAACCCCGAACATCGACGACACGCTCTCGGCTTCGTTGTTCAGGAAATGATCCTCGACCTTTTTCATCGCGTCGAGGGTGCGTTCGGCCGTGGCGCCGGTGGGGGTTGTGACCAGGGTGAACAGGATGCCCTGATCCTCGTCGGGCAGGAAGGCCGTGGGGGTCTGGATGAACAGCCACACAACCCCCACCCCCATCATCGCATAGATCAACATCATGCGCAGCGGGCGGCGGATGATCCAGCCCACCGACCCGGCATAGCCCGACAGAGTCTTGTCAAAGCCCTTGTTGAACCAGCCGACCGGGCCGCGCTGTATCGGGCCGCCGTGTTTGGGCTTGAGCAGGGTCGCGCAAAGCGCCGGCGTCAGCGTCAGCGCCACCAGAACCGACAGCGCCATCGCCGAAATGATGGTGATCGAAAATTGCTGATAGATCACCCCGGTCGATCCACCGAAGAACGCCATCGGCAGGAACACCGCCGACAGAACCATCGCGATGCCGATCAGCGCCCCGGTGATCTGGCCCATGGATTTGCGCGTGGCGTCACGGGGCGACAGCCCCTCTTCTTCCATGATGCGTTCGACGTTTTCCACGACCACGATCGCGTCATCGACCAGAAGCCCGATCGCCAGCACCATGGCCAGCATGGTCAGCGTGTTGATCGAAAACCCGAAGGCGGCCAGAACCCCGAAGGTGCCCAGCAAGACCACCGGCACCGCCAGCGTCGGGATCAGCGTTGCGCGCAGGTTCTGCAAGAACAGCAGCATCACCAGAAACACCAGCCCGATCGCCTCGAAAAGGGTTCTGACCACCTCTTCGATCGAAATCGTGATGAACGGGGTGGTGTCATAGGGTATGATATATTGCACGTTCTCGGGGAAGAAGGCCGACAGTTCCTTGACCCGCGCCTTGACCAGATCGCCGGTATCCAGCGCGTTCGCCCCCGGTGCCAACTGAATCGCCATCCCGGACGCGGGCTGGCGGTTGAACCGCGCGATGGTGCTATAGTTTTCGGCGCCGATCTCGATGCGCGCCACATCTTTCAAGAGCACAAGCCCGCCGTCGGTTTCGGCACGCAGCACGATCGCCTGGAAATCCTCGGGCGTGCGCAAAAGCGATTGCGCGGTGATGGTGGCGTTAAGCTGCTGGCCCTCGGGGGCGGGCAGATCGCCGAACGACCCGGCAGAGATCTGGGCGTTTTCCTCGGATACCGCCTGCACCACATCGGCGGGTGTCAATTCGAACGCCGCCAGTTTCAGCGGGTCAAGCCAGATGCGCATCGCATATTTCGACCCGAACACCTGCACTTCGCCGACGCCCTGAAGGCGGCTGAACTCATCCACCATGTTGGTAATCATGTAATCGGCCAGATCGACCTGTTCCAAACGGCCATCGGTCGATATCAGCCCCAGCACCATCAGGAATCCGGCCGAGGATTTGCGCACCGTGATGCCCTGGCGCTGCACCACCTCGGGCAACAGCGCCGAGGC
>JACIYW010000147.1 GCA_014359745.1 Paracoccaceae bacterium
TGCGAAAACGCATGGGAATAGGGATTGCGCACGAAGCAAAAGCTGTGGAGCCCGTCGAAAACCGCCGGGCCGATCCTGCTCCGCACCGCGCTGGCCTTGGCATGGGCGCTGAAATGATCCGATCGCGGCGGCAGCGGTCCGGGCCACCGGCGCCGCAGTTTGACCCATAGCGACGGGGCGCGGTATCCTGCCAGCGGTTCCAGCGCCGCGCTGACCGAGGTGCCGGCGGTTTTGGGGATGTGGATGAAGATAAATCCGTAATCGGGCGCGATCAGCATCGGTGCCGTGCCCCAATGCCCGGTCCGCCGCGCATCAGTTGATCTGCACCATTTTGCCGGGGTTCATCAGGTTTTCGGGATCAAGCGCGCGCTTGATGCTGGCCATCACATCCCAGCCCTGCCCGTGTTCGGCCCTCATATAAGGCATCTTGCCCATGCCCACGCCATGTTCCCCGGTGACGGTGCCGCCCAGCCGCAGCGCCCGGTCGTTCATGCGCGCGGCAAGGGCCTTTGCCTCGGCCAGTTCGGCGGCGTTGCCGGGTTCGATCAACAGGGTGCAATGGAAATTGCCGTCGCCAACGTGGCCTACGATCGGCCCCGGAATGCTGGCGCGGGCGATATCGTTGCGGGTTTCCTCGACCGCCTCGGCCAGCCGGGCGATCGGCACGCAGATGTCGGTGACAAGTGCTGTGGCACCCGGTCGCAGGGCCATGGTGGCATAGAAGGCCTTGTGCCGCATCGACCAGAGCGCGCTGCGATCCTCGGGGCGCGAGGCCCATTGAAACCCCTCGGCGCCGAATTCGGTGGCAATATCGCCAAAGGCCGCCGCCTGTTCGGCCACGGCCGAATCCGATCCGTGGAATTCCACCATCAGATGCGGCTTTTCAGGCAGGGACGCGCCGGAATAAAGGTTGAAGGCGCGCGCCGTCGCCTCATCCACGAATTCGATCCGCGCCATCGGGATGCCCGATTGAATGGTGGCGATCACCGCATCGACCGCACCCGCGAAATCGCCAAACGCGCAGACGGCGGCGGAAATCGCGTCGGGCTGGCCCTGCAATTTCAGCGTCAGTTCGGTGATCAGGCCCAGCGTGCCCTCGGCCCCCACGAACAGCGCGGTAAGATCATAGCCGGCCGAAGATTTGGGCGCCGCCGTGCCGGTGCGGATCACCCGGCCGTCGGCCAGCACCACCTCGAGCGCGCGCACATTGTCGCGCATGGTGCCATAGCGCACCGCCGTGGTGCCCGAGGCCCGCGTTGACGCCATGCCGCCAAGCGTGGCATTGGCGCCGGGATCGACCGGAAAGAACAGCCCCGTCGCGCGCAACGCGTTGTTCAGCGCCTCGCGCGTTACACCGGGTTGTACGACGGCCAGCATGTTTTCGGGCTGAACCCCCAGAACCTTGTTCATCAGGCTGAAATCGACGCTGATCCCGCCGCGCACCGGCAAGGCATGGCCTTCCAGCGAACTGCCGATACCCCAGCCGACCATCGGCACATGGTGGCGGGCGCAGATCAACGCAATCCCGGCGACCTCGGCGGTGGTTTCGGGATAGGCCACCGCGTCGGGCAGCGCATCCTTGAAATGGGTTTCCGAGGTGCCGTGCACCGCGCGGTCGGCGGTGGTGCGGTTCAGGCGTTTGCCCAGCAGACCGGCAATCGCGGCAAGGGCAGGGTCAAGGTCTGGGGTCATCCGAACCCTCACATTTCGCAGGGATAGGCATAAAACACCTTGTCGCGCCCCGGCGGTGTCAGTTCAAGGTGATCGATCCGGGAACCATAGCTGACCAGTTTGACCCGGAAGGCACCACGGGTGGCGGGAGAGACCACGAGGGTGTCGCCATCGATCGTATAGGTTGCGCGGACGCGGATGTCATCATCGGGAATTTCCAGCCGCCCGTTTTCAAAGGTGATAGGGTCGTGGCATTCAAGCCGGACCATGGCCGAAATGCGTTCCGGTTCGTCGCGCAGCGACCAGCGCCCGATCATGAAGGCAGGCGCGACGGTTTGCTCCGTATCAAAGTTCTGGTGTTTGGCAAACTCGGCCAGATAGGCATCGAACCCGTCCAGCTTGCGGATCTGTTCCAGATATCCCGTACGATCGGTGACGCGCAGATGTTCCAGCCGGGCCTCGGCGCGGTTCTGCTGATCGACCAGAAACACCGCATAGGCGATCAGGGCCACCACGATGCCGCCTGACAGCAACAAGGTGTTCGTGCGGGACAGGGTGCGCAACAGCGCCAGGGCACCGGGCAAGCGACATCTCCGTATGGTGACTGATGAACAGGGCAAAGCGTATACGGTTGCAAAGCAAGGTTCAACGCCCTAATCGATACACCAACGGGCAGGAAAGCCCGTCAAACCTCAAGATCATAACCCAGCGGGGTATCATGCCAGCATCCGATGCGCACGGAAAACGCCAGTTATCCTTGGCGGGGCTTTCGCTTTTGGCGGTGGTGATAGGGGTCGTGACGGGGTTGGGCGCGATCGCGTTGCGCTATCTGATCTCATTGCTGCACAACCTGTTCTTCCTGGGAACGCTGTCGTGGGATTATGACGCCAACGTCGCCACCCCGCCGTCGCCCTTCGGGCCTTTCATCATTCTGGCACCCGTCATCGGCGGGCTGATCGTGCTTTACCTTGTGCGCAGCTTCGCCCCCGAGGCCAAGGGCCATGGCGTGCCCGAGGTTATGGATGCGATCTATTACAAGGGGGGGCGCATCCGCCCGGCGGTGGTGGTGATCAAATCGCTGGCCTCGGCGCTGTCGATCGGCTCGGGGGCGTCGGTGGGGCGCGAGGGGCCGATCATCCAGATCGGCAGCGGCATCGGATCTGTTCTGGGGCAGATGTTTGATCTGCGACGCTGGCAGATCATCACGCTGGTGGCGGCAGGGGCCGGCGCGGGGATCGCAGCCACGTTCAACACGCCGCTTGGGGCGGTCTTGTTCGCGGTGGAGCTGATGCTGCCGGAATTCAGCCCGCGCACCCTGATGCCGGTGGTGCTGGCCACCGGGACGGCAACCTATATGGGGCGGCTGGCCTTCGGGATAGAGCCTGCGTTTCTGGTGGCCGCGCATGCGCGCCCGGATGTGTTTGTGCCGCTGTCGGTCGATATGCTGCCGCTCTATGTCATTCTTGGCCTGATCTCGGGGGTCGCGGCGGCGGCCTTCATCAAGATGCTGTACGGCACCGAGGATTTCTTTGATCGCTTCAAGGTCAATCCCTATCTCAAGACAGCGATCGGCATGGCCGGGCTTGGTGTGTTGATGTATGTGCTGATGCTGACCACCGGCATGTATCACACCGCCGGGGTTGGCTATGCCTCGATCCAGAACGTGCTGACCGGACAGTTGTCGGCCCCGCTGTTCCTGATGCTGCTTTTCGTTCTGAAACTGGTCGCCACCAGTGTAAGCTTGGGCGCCGGCGCCTCGGGGGGGGTGTTCTCGCCCTCATTGTTTCTGGGCGCGATGCTGGGGGGGGCCTTTGGCGCCTCGCTCGATCTGCTGTTTCCCGCCCTCGGGTTTGACACGATAACCTTCGCGCTGATCGGCATGGCCGCCATCGTGGGGTCAAGCACCGGGGCCGCGCTGACCTCGATCATGATGATCTTCGAGATGACCGGCGATTACACCATCACGCTGAGCGCGATCATCGCGGTGGTGATGGCGGTGGGGATGCGCCGGGCGATCATGACCGACAACATCTACACCATGAAACTGACCCGGCGCGGCCACCGTATCCCGGCCGATATCCGGTCACATCTGTTTCCGATCCGGCAGGCGGGAGAGTTGATGGAACCCGTCGTCGGCGTGATAGAACAGGATGCGCTGTCACCGCATGCCGCAGTGGTGCGCCGCCCGGTCGGCAAGCGGTCGTTCAGTGTGGTGGTCAAGGGCCGTCATATCGTGGGCGTGGTGCCGGTGGATCCCGCCGATCCGCACCACACCTTCGGGGCCGTGATCGGTCCGGTCGGCATGGTGCGCGAAAGCACCTTTCTGCAAACCGCGATGACCCATATGGCCGATCGCGGCCACGCCGCCCTTGTGGTGATGAAAGAGGGCAGCGCGCCCCGCGCCGAAAATGCCGTGGGGGTCATCACCCGCGTCGCCATCGGCGCCGCGGTGATCGAGGATTACCGAAGTTAAGCGCCTGTCGGACTTGATCCGAGGATGAGCAGATCAAACTTGTCGAGCTTTGCGATGGCCGCCTCGATCTGCAATTCGCGACGGGCGACCTGAAGCTTTTGGACCAGATCCGTGGTTCTGGTGAACAGGACGCGCCACCCGTTCTCGATCAACGCAAGGCCGATCGCGCCTGCAAGATGGCTCTTGCCTAGGTTACCAAGGACCAGGCCGAAACCAGCGTGCTGTTCGAACTTATCTCAGCCAGATACGAGCGCCGATCCATCATGATCACCGCCAACCAGCCATTCGGCGAGTGGAACAGGATTTTCCCGGACCCCGCCATGACGCTGGCCGCCGTCGACAGGCTCATTTCCCTGCCCCGTCTCGCGCGCCGGTCAAGGGTATGAACCCGATTGCCTGAAATCCGCGCTAGAGGAAGGCCTCGGACCCCACCGCCCAACCAAGGTCTACCGGTTTGCCCGACGGCAGGATATGCCGAAGCGGTTTGCCGCGGTCGGCCTTGAGGCCCAGAAGCCCGGTGAAGGCGGCGAAATCCTCGAACCAGCGGTGCTTTGCAGAGAAGGATTGCACGATCATCGCGGCGCGGTCGGTCTTGAAGCGCGCGGCCTCGAGCGCGGCGGCGGCGGTCCGGTGGAGCAACTGGTACCGGACATGTTCGATGGGGCCAGTCGGCAGCCCGAGCAGGTCGCGGATGAAGGTGATCCGTTCGGTCTTGCCCGCGCTGGCACCGACCATCCATTCCCCGACGGTTGGGCCGAAGGGTTCGTCGACCTTGGCTTCGATCGCGACGGCTATCGTGTCATCCCCGGCCCTGGCGAGGGCGAAGACATCGCACTGGCTTTCCCGGCGTCCGCCGGGCAGGGCCACCCTGTGTTCGGGGATCGCGAAAAGCAGCTTGGCATCCGGGCCGAGCAGCGCGGCCACTTCCGGCGGAAGGCCCTGCGCCGCCTCCCACGACAGGGCCGCGGCCATCGCCGAATAGCCGCGCCTCCACTGCTTCTGCGGGTCGGCAAGGAACTGTTGCCAATCGTCGGGGCCGCTGCTGGGTGTCAGGATCTTGCTCATGCGGAAGGGCCTGGGGATTTACCGTGGATGGGATTTGACCCTGGCGGGTAGCACGACGATCCCGACGCGGCTCCTCCGTCTCTCCCAAGCCATTCCAGCACGACCGGCGCGGTGGCGGGGAATTCGACCATCAGCTTGATCTCGCCCCCATCGCACGGCCCCCATCGCACGCACATAGCTTGTCAGCGTCGATGGCAGGTGGTCGCTTTGCCGTTCGCATTTCACGACGGTGGCCTGATGGGCGCCGGTGGCATCGGCCAACCGCACCTGGCTGAGGTGCCTGGCCTTTCGCATATCCGGCAGCGTCAGGTATTCGCCGTGCATCCGATCCGCTTTGGTCTTGTCCATCCTTTTCGTCTTTCCATCCTTTTCGTCTTTCCATGTGGCGGCCGAACCGTTCTTCAGCGCGCGCTTCGCCGGCGCCTTCGTCAACTCGGAAAGAATGCCCTTCTTGCCAAAAGATTGCCGGGTGACCGGCCTTCCATCAGCCGGTTCAACAGGTCTTTATCGATGCTGATTCGCGGGTCTCCTTTTCATGTGGTTACCACGCCAGAGTATAAAATTCAGGATAGTGCCAATGTGCCGGATCACTTCAACCCGTGCTTGCACGGCCGGGGTTACGGTCTGGTTAACGGGGAAGCGGCACGCTGCCCGATTGCACCCGCCCGGCCGCCGGGGTAGGACGGCGCAAACCGGGGTGCGGCGGATGACAGTCAAGGTTTTGATCAACGGGTTCGGGCGGATCGGGCGCACGGTGCTGCGCGCCTGGCTGCGCGGCGATTGGCCCAAGGTCGATGTGGTGGCGATCAACGATATCACCGATGCGCAGACCTGCGCCTATCTTTTTGAATATGACAGCGTTTTCGGCGTCTATCCCGGTCAGGTGGCGCTGGAAGAGGGCGCGCTGATGGTCGATGGGCG
>JACIYW010000148.1 GCA_014359745.1 Paracoccaceae bacterium
CCCCGCTATGCCCGATCCTGCGCGCATCCAGCCGCGCCACCGCCTGAGAAAACACCGCGCGCGACACGTTGAACGCCAGATGATGCACCGCGCCAAGGCCCTGCGGCACCGGCGCCGCGCCCGGCGCCCGCGCCTCGTTGGTGAAGACAGTGATCAGCCGCCCGTCCCCCGGATCGAAATAAAGATGGCTTTCGCCGGAATTGTCGAGGTTGGGCTGCTCGAACACGAAGGGCATGCCCAGCACCCCTTCCCAGAACCCGATGGATGTTTCCCGGTCGGCGCCCACCAACGTGATGTGATGCACCCCCTGAACCTGTAGCTTCTGCATGATCCGCCCCCCTGATCCGACGGTGACAGAGTTGTCCGCCCGCCGCCGGGGATCAACCCCGAAATCCGCCCTTCACCCCGCGCCCGGCGCGCGTTAACCTTACCCTAACCCCGACGCGGGCAGACTGGGGCAAGGGGGCGGGCGATGAATCACCTTTATTACGGCGACAACCTGACGGTGCTGCGCAAGAGCATCGCGGATGAGAGCGTTGACCTGATCTATCTCGACCCGCCGTTCAATTCCAACGCCACCTATTCGCATCTGTTCAAGGATGAATCGGGGCAGGTTTCGGGCGCGCAGATCGCGGCCTTCGATGACACCTGGCATTGGGATGACATGGTGTCGGGTCAGGCCCTGATAGAGCTGCGCGACAGCCCGCATCAGGACGCGGCGAAGATGCTCGACGCCATGGTGGGGTTTCTGGGCAAGAACCCGATGACGGCGTATCTGGCGATGATGGCGGTGCGGCTGGTGGAATTGCACCGGGTGCTGCGCCCCACCGGATCGCTTTATCTGCACTGCGACCCGACGGCGAGCCATTACCTGAAGATCCTGCTGGATGCGGTGTTCGGGGCGAAGCATTTTACCAATGAAATCATATGGAAGCGAACCAACACAAAAGCGCACGCATTCAATCGCTTTTCTTCCAGCCACGATGTTCTCTTGATGTACCGAAAATCCGAAAATTTCGTCTGGAATGCTCAATACGAGCCGCATTCCGACAGCTACATCAAAAGCCACTATAGCAACATTGAAGAGGGCACAGGTCGCCGCTACACACTCGGAGATTGCACTAACCCGAATCCAAATCGCCCGAACCTTACCTACGAATGGAATGGCGTTACGAAAGTATGGCGTTGGACACGGGAAAAGATGCAGAAGATGCACGACGATGGGCGCTTGCATTACACAAAGAGCGGCGTTCCTAGATTCAAGAGATACCTCGATGAGATGAAAGGAACACCAATCAGTTCAGTTTGGACTGATATATTTCCCATCAACTCCCAAGCCCAAGAACGCCTCGGCTACCCCACCCAAAAACCCGTGGCCCTCTTGGAACGCATCCTCAACGCCTCGTCCAATCCCGGCGACGTGGTGCTCGATCCGTTCTGCGGCTGCGGCACCACCGTGCATGCGGCGCAGAAGCTGGGCCGCCAATGGATCGGCATCGACATCACCCATCTGGCGATCAACCTGATCGAAACCCGGCTTTATGACGCGTTCGAGGGGCAGGCGGAATTCACCGTCCACGGCGTGCCGCAGGATATCGGCGGGGCGCAGAAATTCTTTGACGATGACGACAAGACCAAGAAGGAATTCGAAAAATGGGCCTGCGGCCTGATAAAGGCCTATCCGCAGGGCGGCGGCAGGAAGGGCGCGGATGGCGGCATTGACGGCCTCTTCCGCTTTGGCCCGGCCAAGGAACATACCGCCATTGTCAGCGTGAAGGGCGGCAAAAATGTGGGCGTGGCCATGGTCAAGGATCTGGATGCCACCGTAACCGAACAAAAGGCGCAGATCGGGGTTTTCCTGACGCTGACGCCGCCGACCAAGCCCATGCTCGACTGGGCGCGCGGCGCGGGCACCTTTCAGGTGGAAGGCTTCGATCCCGTCCCGCGCCTGCAAATCATCACCGTCGAAGACGCGATGGGCATGGGCCCCCGCGCCGTCAACACGCCGCTGCGCCACGGCAACCCCTACAAGCGCGCCGCCCGCGAACAGGACCGCACCGCGCAGGGCGCGCTTGATCTATAGGGTCGACCGGGGTTACGGGAAAGAACCTGATGACCGCCAGTCCGGCGATGATGGCGGTGCGGCTGGTGAAATTTCACCGGGTGCTGCGCCCACCGGATCGCCCTGTTTGCATCGCGCCCTGATGGCGCGCGATTGTCCGAAGATATGGGGCTGGCTCCGGGTCGCGGCAGCCCAAGAACGAAGTTTGTGCATTGATGCAAATCGAACTATCGAATAATCTGATTTTGGAAATATATCATCCAATTTGAATGTATTTGCGACGGAGCAGTCGATTGGAAACGAAAACGACCGGTGGGCACTCGGCTGTGCCAAGGGGTGAACGACCCGCCTGGCTGCGCATATTACTCTGGGTCGGGGTGGTCTTCCTTTCGCTCAATGCGCTTGGCGTGGCGGTGTTGTTCGTATCCGCGCCGGGCAACAACATCGGCATGCTGGTGCGGCTGGCCCTGATAGCCGCGGTGGTGGCCGTGCCGCTTTGGAAGTGGCATGGCATGAACGTGCTGCGCACATGGGGCAATCCGGCGATCGCAAGTTTCACGCGCCACGACGATCCCGCGACAGGCGGCTTTGTGTTCGACGTTCAACCCGCCCGCGCGGCGCGCATGCCTGCGCTGCCGCTGTTTGCGGTCGGCGCGTTCCTGCTGCTGAATGCGTTATTGGTGGGCACCCGCTCGACAGGGGCGTTCATCGGGCTGTATGTCGTCGCGCTCGTCTGCATCGGCGTCGGCTGCACCTTCGTGCTGCCCGGCGCGCGCGACCGAAAGCCAGTCAAGGTTTCGGTTTCCGGGCACGGGGTGCAGAGTGGCGACATCGGCATGCCGCTCAAGGCCGTGGCCGATCTGCGCGTAACGCATGGCGGGCTGGTCGTCGATCCCGATCCGCTTGTGCCGGGGCCGGGCGGTGTGCCAATCGCGTCCATGGCCGGGCGCCATATGGGACGGCGGCAAGCCGCGCGCGGCTATGCAGTGACGATACGCGCCGATGGGGAAAGCCAATCAAGCATCCTCGCGGGAGGTCTGACAGAAGATTGCGCCCGTGCCTTGGCCGCCGATCTTGGCAAGGCGATCGAGAGTGAACTGGGAAAACCGGCCACCGCGCCTACAGATCATAACCGTTGACGACACGCGGGCGCAGGGCGCGCTTGATCTATAGCGCGGTTCGCCAGAAGGGATGCCCGATCAAGCATCCTCGACCAGCGCCACACCGTCCATCGCCTTGATCGCGCCCCGGATTTGCGGGTTGATCGGGTAAAGCCCCGGCAGGGTCACGTCAATCTCGCGGTTCGCGGCCGGATCGGTCACGCAAAACGTCACCGCGCCGCCCCGGTTTCCCGCCGGAACACGCGCCGACCCATCCGCCGCCAGCCCTGCAAACAGCGTCGCGACAGAGGCCACCGCCCCCGCCCCCTCAAGGTGGATGCGCAGGCCCGTCGCCCCGGCATCGGCCACCACCGCATCAATCGGCTGCACGGCGCGGGCCAGCAGTTTCAGGGTGTCGGCCTCCATCGTGGCCTCGACGGTCAGCACGATGTTCTGCCCCACCTCAAGCAGGTCGCGCGCCGCTTCCAGCACGTCGGAAAACACCGTCACCTCGTAAAGGCCGCTGGCATCCGAACATTGCACGAAGGCAAAGCGGTTGCCGCGCGCCGATTTGCGTTCCTGCCGCCCCGACACGGTCGCGGCCATGCGCACCACCTGCGGCCCGCGCGCGGCACGCTTTTCCACCTGATCCAGCGGCAGCACATCCTTGCGCCGCAGCGCACCCGCGTAATCATCCAGCGGATGCCCCGACAGATAGAACCCCAGCGCCGCCAGTTCCTCGGCCAGCCGTTCGGTGGGCAACCAGTCCGATCCGCCCGCCAGCCGGGGTTCGGGCAAATCCTCGCCCGCATCGCCGAACAGCGAAACCTGATCCGATCCGCGCGCCCCGTGCACCGCCGCCGAATAGGCGCTGAGCGCATCGAGGTTCTGGAACACCCGCTTGCGGTTGGCATCCAGCACATCGAACGCACCCGCGCGCGCCAGCATTTCCAGCGGCCGCTTGCCGATCCGTTTCAGATCGACGCGCCGCGCGAAATCGAACAAGGACACGAACGGGCCACCTTCCGCGCGCGCGTCGGTGATCAGGCGCATCGCCTCGACACCGACGTTTTTCAGCGCGCCCAGCGCATAGACCACCGCGCCATCCGCGACCGAGAACGTCGCCTGCGCCCGGTTCACGCAAGGCGGCACCACGGCGATGCCCAGCCGGTCAACCTCGCGTTTATAGACGTTCAGCTTGTCGGTCAGGTGGATATCGCAATTCATCACGGCGGCCATGAATTCGACCGGGTGATTGGCCTTGAACCATGCGGTTTGATAGCTGACAACGGCATAGGCGGCGGCGTGGGATTTGTTGAAGCCGTAATTGGCGAATTTTTCCAGAAGGTCAAAGACCTCGCCCGCCTTCTTGTCATCCACCCCGTTGGCAATGGCGCCTTTCAGGAACTTCGGCCGTTCCCTGGCCATTTCGGCGGCAATCTTCTTGCCCATGGCGCGGCGCAGCAGATCGGCGCCGCCAAGCGAATAGCCCGCCATTTCCTGCGCGATCTGCATCACCTGTTCCTGATAAACGATGATGCCTTGCGTTTCCTCAAGGATATGATCGATCAGCGGGTGGATGGATTCGCGGGGTTTCAGCCCGTTCTTGACCTCGCAATAGGTGGGGATGTTTTCCATCGGGCCGGGGCGATAAAGTGCGACCAGCGCCACGATATCCTCGATGCAGGTGGGTTTCATGCGCCGCAGCGCATCCATCATCCCCGAACTTTCCACCTGGAACACCGCCACCGTGCGGGCGCTGGCGTAAAGTTCATAGGTTTTCGCGTCATCCAGCGGAATGAGCGAGGGATCGACGCTGACACCGCGCTGCTTCAACAGATCCACCGCATTCTGGATCACGGTCAGCGTCTTGAGGCCGAGAAAGTCGAATTTGACCAGCCCGGCCTGTTCCACCCATTTCATGTTGAACTGCGTGGCGGGCATGTCGGATCGCGGGTCTTGATAAAGCGGCACCAATTCGTCCAGCGGCCGGTCGCCGATCACCACGCCTGCGGCATGGGTCGAGGCGTTGCGCAACAGCCCCTCGATCTGCCGGGCATAGGTCAGCAGGCGTTCGACCACCTCTTCCGCCTTCGCCATCTCGCGCAGGCGCGGCTCATCGGCCAGCGCCTTTTCGATGGAAACCGGTTTGACGCCGTCCACCGGGATCATCTTGGATATCCGGTCCACCTGCCCGTAAGGCATCTGCAACACGCGCCCCACATCGCGCACCGCGGCCTTGGACAGAAGCGCGCCGAAGGTGATGATCTGGCCGACCCGGTCGCGCCCGTATTTCTGCTGGACGTAGTGGATCACCTCTTCGCGGCGGTCCATGCAGAAATCGATGTCGAAATCGGGCATGCTGACCCGTTCGGGGTTCAGGAACCGCTCGAACAGCAGGTTGTAGCGCAGCGGATCAAGATCGGTGATGGTCAGCGACCAGGCCACAAGGCTGCCCGCCCCCGACCCCCGGCCGGGGCCAACCGGAATGCCCTGATCCTTGGCCCATTTGATGAAATCGGCCACGATCAGGAAATAGCCGGGAAAGCCCATCTGTTCGATGATGCCCAACTCAAACCCAAGGCGCGCATCGTAAACCTCGCGCGGGGCCGAAGGCGGCACCACCGCCAGCCGCGCCGCCAGCCCGGCGCGGGCCTGACGGCGCAATTCCTCGACCTCGTCATCGGCGAAACGCGGCAGGATCGGATCGCGCCGCTCGGCGCGGTAGGAACAGCGGCGCGCGATCTCGACGGTGTTTTCCAGCGCCTCGGGCAGATCGGCGAACAGCGCCGCCATTTCCTCGGCGCTCTTGAAATAATGCTGCGGTGTGACGCGGCGGCGCGCATCAGCCTGATCGACATAGGCG
>JACIYW010000149.1 GCA_014359745.1 Paracoccaceae bacterium
CGCACTGTCACAACTGCGTGCTAAATCAGAAACATGTCGGCTTGGCAAACAGGCCGGGCACCGGGGTTGCCCCCGGTGCCCGCGCCCCGATCCGCCCCCACGGCGTTCCGGGCTTTGGCGGGAACGCTGTGGGGTATTGATTTATCTACACTTTCAAGCCGAAAAACTCGATCGGCTTGTTCCGAGATCGCGTTAGCGGCGCAGCGACCACCAGCCACGACGGCGCGGGGCGCTGCTTTCGGGCGCGGCTGGTTCCGCGTCCGGGGCCTCGGCCTGCGGCGCGGCGGGTTCTGCGGGTTCGACCGTTCCGGCCGGTTCGGAGTTTTCGGCGGGTTCTCGCACCGATTCGAACGCCGGTTCCTCGGCCAGATCCACCGCCCCTTCCGTCACCGCAGATTCGGCCTCTGCGGGTTCGGCAACAACGGGTTCGGCCAGTGTCGCCGGGGCTTGGGGGGCGATATCGGCCCCCTCCGGCGCGGCACCGGCCTCCTCCGCTTGTGCGGCGGGTTTGGTGGCGGGTTTACGCGCCCGCCTGGGTTTGGCGGCCGGCGCCTCGGCGCCATCTTCGGGTGCGGCCGCCTTTGGCTTGGTTGCCCGTCGGGCGCGGGGTTTGGGGGTTTTCACCGGCTCGGCAGCGGCAGACTCCGCGTCCGCAGCCCCTTGCGCAACCTGATCCGCCACCTCGGGCACCTCCGCAGGGGCCGCGTCCTCTGCGGCCTCCGGCTCGGGCATCACCTTGCCGCCCCTTGGCGCGCGGCGGCGGGTCTTTGGCTTGGCGGGTTGCGCCTCGACGTCGGTGACGGGGCTTGCGGCCCCTTCGGCTGACGCCCCGGCAGGCACCGCTGCATCGCCGCCAGCATCGGCACCTTCGTCATTGGCGCTGTCCTGATCGTCATCGTCCCCGGCGCCGCTGGTGGTATGGAAACCATCGCCGCTTTTGCGCCGACGTCTGCGGCGGCGCTTCTTGCGCGGCGCCCCGTCACCGGCCGGGCCAGCCCCGTCGCCGCCCTCGGCCAGCGCGACAGCGCTGTCACCGGCCGCGTCGTTCTCCTCCTCAACGGCATCATCAACGTCAACGGCGTCGTCAATGGCGTCATCCATCGTCGAAGTATCGACAGACACCACCGGAAAGGCCACTTCGGGCACCGCGCGCGTGGCGGTCTTGAATTTCTCGATGGTGAAATCGGGGCTGACCAGGGTCGGATCGGCCTCTATCCGCACGGCCATGCCGTAACGGGCCTCGATCATCGCGATATGTTCGCGCTTCTGGTTCATCAGGAAGTTGATGACATGCACCGGGGCGCGCAACAGCACCTCACGCGAACGGCCGCGCGTGCCCTCTTCCTCCAACTGGCGCAGGATGGCCAGGCCAAGGCTGTCGTCCGACCGGATCAACCCGGTTCCATGGCAGGCCGGGCAAGGCTGCGTCGTCGCCTCGATCATGCCGGGGCGCAGGCGCTGACGGCTCATTTCCATCAGGCCAAAGCCGGAAATCCGGCCCACCTGGATGCGCGCGCGGTCGGTTTTCAGCTTGTCCTTGATGCGCTTTTCGACGGCGGCGTTGTTGCGCCGTTCCTCCATGTCGATAAAGTCGATCACGATCAGCCCGGCAAGGTCGCGCAGGCGCAACTGGCGCGCCACCTCTTCGGCGGCCTCAAGGTTGGTCTTGAGCGCGGTTTCCTCGATCGAGCCTTCCTTGGTGGCCCGGCCAGAGTTGACATCGATCGCCACCAGCGCCTCGGTGACGCCGATCACGATATAACCCCCGGATTTGAGCTGCACCACCGGGTTGAACATCGCCGCAAGATAGCTTTCGACGCCATAGCGCGCGAACAGCGGCAGGCCTTCGGTGTGCTGTTTGACGTTTTTCGCATGGGACGGCATGATCATTTTCATGAAGTCCTTGGCGGTGCGATAACCCTCGGCCCCCTCGACGATCACCTCGTCGATGTCGCGGCTGTAAAGATCGCGGATCGCCCGTTTGATCAGGTTGCCTTCCTCATAGATCGGGGCGGGCGCGATGGATTTCAGGGTCAGATCGCGGATCTGTTCCCAAAGCCGCATCAGATATTCGTAATCGCGCTTGATCTCGGTCTTGGTGCGTTCGGCACCCGCAGTGCGGATGATCAGCCCCGCGCCCTCTGGCACCGTCAATTCACCCGCGATTTCCTTGAGCTTCTTGCGGTCGGCGGCATTGGTGATCTTGCGGCTGATGCCACCGCCGCGCGCGGTGTTGGGCATCAGCACGCAATAGCGCCCCGGCAGCGACAGGTAGGTGGTCAGCGCCGCGCCCTTGTTGCCGCGCTCTTCCTTGACCACCTGCACCAGCATGATCTGGCGAACCTTCACGACCTCCTGGATCTTGTAGCGCCGGGCGCGGGGTTTGCGCGGCTGGCGAATCTCCTCGGTCACGTCCTCGTCGGCGATGGATTCGATATCGCTGTCATTTTCAGCGGCATGATCGGCCGCGACATAGGGGGTCTCTTCGGCCTCCTCGGCGGGCGTTTCCGCTTCGGGCGTTTCCGGTTCGGGCCGGGCATCGGCGGCAGGGGTTTCCGCAGGCGTTTCTTCCGACGTTTCGGCAGGGGTTTCTGCCGCCGTTTCCGCGCGCGTCTCCGCAAAGGTTTCAACGGGCGCTTCGGCCACGGGAACACGGGCGCTGTCGGTCAGGCCAATTGGCGCGGCATCGCCATCATCTTCGCCCAGATCGACCACATCCATGCCGGGGATCGACCCGCGCAGCACCTTGTCATCGTCGCGCGCGGGCTGGGTGCGCGATGCACCACGGCCACGACCGCGCGACCGGGAACGGGATTTCCCGGTGGGCTTTTGCGCCGCGCCTTCGGGCGCATCCGCCGACGCATCGGTGCCATCTGTGGTATCATCTGCTGCGGCATCGGGGGTGAACCCCTGTTCGGCGCCATCCCGGCCAGACCCGTCCTGATCGGCCCCGTTCCGGTCCCCCGCGTTGCGTTCGGCCGCATCCCGGCCACCGCCGTTGCGCTGACCGTTGCGGCTGCCGTTGGCCCGGTCTTCCTCGTCGGCGCTGGCGCGGGCATAGGCGCGCTCTTCTTCCAGAAGCGCCTTACGGTCGGCCACGGGGATCTGGTAGTAATCCGGATGGATCTCGGAAAACGCCAGGAAACCGTGACGGTTGCCGCCGTAATCCACAAAAGCCGCCTGAAGCGACGGCTCTACCCGTGTTATTTTTGCCAGATAGATATTGCCGGCAAGCTGGCGTTTGTTGACCGTCTCAAAATCGAATTCCTCAACCTTGGTCCCGTCCACCACCACCACGCGCGTTTCTTCCGCGTGGGTGGCATCGATAAGCATTTTCTTGGTCATTGTCTCTCATGGCACGCGGGCCTGATGCGCGCGCCGGGAAGATCCCCGGTCGGCGGGCAAGAGGCGGGCGGTGTCTTGTTGGGGCGTGGGGGCGCGCCTGAATAGGGGTCGGGCCATGCGGGCGCTGCCCTCTCGGGCGCTCCGTCCTTGGCCGTGTCTGCGTGGCGCTGTCCATCGCGGTTCATCCCGGATACCGATTGCGGCACCGTTGGCTTGGGCCCGGGCATTTACGCATCTCGGGCAAACATGCGGCCTTGCGGCCATTCGGCCTGTCACTGGGGGCGGGCGGGATTGGCACCCTGGCGTCCTTGGCGACAGCGAAACTTCTGGCGGCGTCCGGCACAGGGCCGGAACAACCACTGCCGTCAACTGTAGCTGGTGCGGGGGATAAAACACAATGGGCTATTTTCGGATACAGGTTTCGGGCGGCGCACCGCCCAGACAAAACCGCCCAGACAAAACCGCCCAGACCAGACGGCCCAGACCAGACGCCGGTGCAGATACCATCCTTACCCCCGGCGAGATTACCCCCGGCAAGACGGCCCGCCACGAAATGCCGCCACCACGGCACCCGCCCCGACTTATGCCTTTGCAACCCGGCCCGGACATCGCAATACTCTGCATCAGGTGTAACGTCAGATGCAAAGATGCAAGATCGGGGGGGTGGCAATGGGCTGGCTGAAAGATGAAAGCGGGTTGGACAAATGCGCGGCAAACCATGTGCCGCTGACGCCACTGTCACATCTGGCCCGCGCCCGACAGGTTTTCCCCGACCGCGAGGCGCTCGTCTACGGTCAGACGCGCCGGACCTATGCGCAGTACCACGCCCGTGTCAGCCGCCTTGCCTCGGCCCTGGCCGCGCGCGGCATTCGCCCCGGCGACGTGGTGGCAACGATCCTGCCCAACCTGCCCGCCCAGGTCGAGGCGCATTTCGGCGTGCCCGCCTGCGGCGCGGTGCTCAACGCCATCAACACCCGGCTGGATGTGGATACGGTGGCCTATATCCTTGATCACGGCGGCGCCCGCATCGTGCTGGTGGACAGTGCGTTCGTGGATCTGGCCGAGGCGGCAAAGGCCCAAATGCCCGGCCCCGGCCCCGACATCATCGAGGTGGCCGACGATCAGGCCGGATACCCCGCCACCGGCCGCCATATGGAATACGAGGATCTGCTGGCAACCGGCGATCCGGCGTTCGACTGGGTGATGCCGCGCGACGAATGGGAAACGATCGCGCTGAATTATACGTCGGGCACCACCGGGCATCCCAAGGGCGTGGTCTATCACCATCGCGGCGCATATCTGTCAACCATGGGGCAGGTGGTGTCGTGGCGCATGGTGATGCACCCGCGCTATCTGACCATCGTGCCGCTTTTCCATTGCAACGGCTGGTGCCATGGCTGGATGATCCCGCTTCTGGGCGGCACGGTGATCTGTTGCCGCGACATCACCGCCCCCGCCATCTACAACGCCATCGCCGATGAAGGGGCAACGCATTTCGGTGGCGCGCCCATCGTGCTCAACACCCTTGTTCACGCGCCAGACACAGACCGGCGCGCGTTTTCGCACACGGTAGAGGTGTTCACCGCCGGCGCGCCACCCCCCGCCGCCACCCTTGCGGCGATAGAGCCGCTGGGCTTCAACATCACCCAGGTCTACGGGCTGACCGAAACCTATGGCCCGGTGACGGAATGCACCTGGCGCGAAGACTGGGACGGCCTGGAACAGGCCGAACGCGCCGCGATCAAGGCGCGCACCGGCGTGGCCATGCCGTTCATGGAAGCGGTGACGGTGCTTGATGACGCGCTGCAACCGATCCCGCGCGATGGCGCGGCGCTGGGGCAGGTCATGCATCGCGGCAACGGGGTGATGAAGGGCTACTATCGCAACCCCGAGGCCACGGCGCAGGCGTTTCGCGGCGGCTGGTTCCATTCGGGCGACATCGCCTTTCAAACCCCCGACGGCTATATCAAGATCGCCGACCGCGCCAAGGATATCATCATCTCGGGCGGCGAGAACGTGTCATCGGTCGAGGTGGAGAACGCGCTGGCGCATCATCCCGCCGTCTCGCTTTGCGCCGTGGTGGCGCAACCTGATGAGAAATGGGGCGAAGTGCCCTGCGCCTTTATCGAACTCAAACCCGGCGCCACCGCCACCGAGGCCGAGATCATCGCCTTTGTCCGCGCCCGCCTTGCCGGGTTCAAAACCCCCAAACGGGTCATTTTCACCGATCTGCCGAAAACCTCGACCGGCAAGATCCAGAAATTCCAGTTGCGCGACGCGGCGCGCGCGCTGGCAGGCCCAGAACCGCAAAGGCCAGAACCGCAAAGGCCCGAACCGCAAAGCCCATGACCGCAATGCCCAAAACCGCATTGCCCGAAACCGCATTTGTTGCCGCGCCCGGCGCCACGGGCTATGG
>JACIYW010000015.1 GCA_014359745.1 Paracoccaceae bacterium
GTGGAAATTGCCCAGCCCGATATGGATGCCGTCGAGGCCGCCGAGATGCGCCGCCGCAAAGCCGCCGATGCGCTGGCCCAGGCCGAAGCCACCCTGCGCACCGCGACCGAGGCCGAACGTGCCAGCGAACGCGCCGCATCCGAGGCGCGCGAGGCCCGCGCCCGCGCCGAGGCCCGCGCCGAGGCCGCCGCAGCCGCCCGCAATGATGCCGAACAACGCATCCGCGAAGAGGCCGAAACCACCCCCAAGGGCCTGTTGGATCTGATCGGCGACCCCGAAACCCTGCCCGCCCCGGATCAGGCCGAGGCCGAGGTTGCCCGCCTGCGCCGCGCCCGAGAGGCGCTTGGCGCCGTCAACCTGCGCGCCGAGGAAGACGCGCGCGAGGTGCAGGAAGAACATGACGCGCTGGCCCGCGAAAAGGCCGATCTGGAAGAGGCGGTGCGCAAGCTGCGCGCGGGCATAAACGGGCTGAACCGCGAGGGGCGCGAACGGCTGCTGACCGCGTTTGAACAGGTCAACGTGAACTTCACCCGCCTGTTCACCCATCTTTTTGGCGGCGGCGAGGCGCGTCTGGTGCTGGTTGAATCCGACGACCCGCTGGAGGCGGGTCTTGAAATTCTGTGCCAGCCGCCGGGCAAGAAACTGTCGACCCTGTCGCTTTTGTCGGGCGGCGAACAGACGCTGACGGCGCTGGCGCTGATATTCGGCGTATTCCTTGCCAATCCCGCCCCGATCTGTGTGCTGGATGAGGTGGACGCGCCGCTTGATGATGCCAACGTCACCCGCTTTTGCGATCTTCTTGACGAAATGACCCGCCAGACCGACACGCGGTTCCTGATCATCACCCACCACGCGGTGACCATGGCGCGCATGGATCGGCTGTTTGGCGTCACCATGGGCGAACAGGGCGTCAGCCAGTTGGTCAGCGTTGATCTTAAACGCGCCGCGGCGATGGTTGCCTGATCATCCTGATCGGATGACCGCCGCTTACCCCCGCGCGGCCAGCGCCTGTGCGCGCACCTCGGTCAGCGTTTGCGCCGGGGTCAGCATTTCCCGATCAAGCCGCAATTCGATCACCGCCGGCTTGTTTGAGGCCACCGCCCGGTCAAACGCCCCCGCAAAATCCGCGTCCTGTTCCACCACCTCGCCGTGGCCGCCATAGGCGCGGGCCAGTGCGGCAAAGTCGGGGTTGGCCAGATCGGTGCCCGATATCCGGCCCGGATAGTGGCGTTCCTGATGCATCCTGATCGTGCCATAGCGCCCGTTGTTGGCGACAATCACCACCACCGCCGCGCCATGCTGTGCGGCGGTTGACAGCTCGTTCAGGGTCATCTGGAAACAGCCGTCGCCGGCAAAACACACCACCGTGCGGTCGGGATGTTCCAGCTTGGCCGCGATCGCCGCCGGAAATCCGTAGCCCATGCTGCCCGAGGTTGGCGCAAGCAGGCCGCCGTGCTGGCGGAACCGGAAATAGCGATGCACAAAAGCCGCGTAATTGCCCGCGCCGTTGGTCAGGATCGCGTCGGCGGGCAGCGTGTCGGACAGGTGCCGCACCACCCGTTCCAGCTTGACCGCGCCGGGGGTGTCGCGGGGCGTATTCCATGCCTCATAGTCTGCGCGCGCGTCTTGCAACAGGGCATCGCCCCGACCAAAGGCGGGCGCA
This sequence comes from Paracoccaceae bacterium, assembly GCA_014359745.1. Classification (GTDB taxonomy): domain Bacteria; phylum Pseudomonadota; class Alphaproteobacteria; order Rhodobacterales; family Rhodobacteraceae; genus JACIYW01. Next base: position 1,664 of record JACIYW010000015.1, read on the forward strand.
TTGCTGCGGGCAAGGGCGGCAACCATCGCCGGGCCGGTCGCCACCACGGCCAGATCGGGGCGAAACACGCTGCCGAGTTCATCGGGATCAGGGTGAACGTGGATCAGCCGCGGCCCCGGCGCGCCGGGGTGCAGCACCTCATACCCGCCGGTTGCGATATCGCCCAGCCGCGCGCCAAGCACGAGCAAAAGGTCGGCGGTGCGCAGCCGTTCGGCAAGGCGCGGGTTCATGCCCACGCCCAGATCCCCGGCATAGGCGGGATCACGGTTGTCGATATAATCCTGCCGCCGGAAATCCACCGCAACCGGCACACCATGCGCCCCGGCAAAGCGGGCCAGATCGCGCGCGGTGTCTTGCGACCAGCGCGACCCGCCGACGATGATCAGCGGGCGCGTGGCGCGGCCAAGCTCTTGCAGCACCGCCGCCACCGCTTCGGGCGCCACTGCGTCGATGCGCGGCGCGGGGGGGGCATTATCGGGCACATCGGCGAAATCCGACAGCATGTCTTCGGGAAGGGCCAGCACCACCGGCCCCGGCCGCCCGGAGGTGGCGACATGAAACGCGCGCGAGATATATTCAGGCAGGCGATCGGTCTGATCGACCTCTGCCACCCATTTGGCCAGCGGGCCAAGGAAGGCGCGGTAATTCACCTCTTGAAAGGCGCCCCGGTCGCGGTGGCCACGGGCGATCTGGCCGATGAACAGTACCATCGGCGTGCCGTCCTGCATGGCGATATGCACCCCGGCAGAGGCATTGGTGGCCCCCGGCCCGCGTGTCACGAACGCCACGCCGGGCTGGCCGGTCAGCTTGCCCATCGCCTCTGCCATCATCGCGGCGCCACCTTCGTGGCGGCAGACGATGTTCTGAATGCCGCTGTCGTAAAGCCCGTCAAGCACCGCCAGAAAGCTTTCACCGGGCACCGAGAATACCCGCCGCACCCCCTGCCGCACCAGTTGATCCGCAACGATCTTGCCGCCCTGTCGCATGTTCGCCCGCATGTTCGCCCCCTGCCTGTGCAACGACGAACCTGCACCAGCGGCGCGATGGCGTCCAGCCCACGGGGCGGTGTTCGCTTGGTTGTGCGGGATCTTGCGGCGGCGCCGGTTCAGGCCAGTGCAGGCATGGGCGCGGTGGCGATTTCCATACCGTCGGCATAGACCACTTCGGCAGTGTCGAAGACGAGGGTGTAGAACCGCACGCCACTGACCTTTTGCGCCGCAATGAAGGTGCCATCGGCCAGCGCCGTGATCGGCACCGTGGCCTGGGCCTGGCCGAACATCGCCTTGGCCCGCCAGTCACGCACCAGCACCGTCTGATCGGCGCCGATCAGCACGTCACCGTCGGGCCGGTCAAAGCCAAGCGCGCCCGCGCTGACCCGCATAGCAGATTCGCCGTCACTCACGCGCACCTCAAGCGCCCTCAGCTTGCGCGCGCCGGATCTGGTGATGATACGATCACCCGGTTCCAGGAATTCAACCGGCAGGTTGCCATCCAGCGTCAGGATCCGCGTTCCCGCCGCAACGCCGCCATGGCAGGACCGCACCGCTGCGCCGTGCCTGTCATCAAGGCCGCCGTTGGCAACTGCGCGATTGTTCAAACCAGCCATGATAAGATGCCTTTGTGGTTACTACGCCAGTCTTCACCGAAATGTGGCAAGAATGCGTTAACGGCGGGCTTTTTTGACGGCAGCGATGTCGTCTTCGGCCCAAATGGCGGTTGTTCCCCGGCTTACCGCAGGATCAATGCCTCCCACGCCTTCAGAACCGGGGCGGCGAGCGGGCCTGCGGTGGTGTCGGGATCGCGCAACGATGGAAACAGCGCAAAAATCTCTTCCCGGCTGGCCTCGGGCAGGGCGGCGATGCCACGCGGGCCGGGATTGAAGCTTTCTGTTTCAATCCCGTTTGCCTCGATGATTTCGTGCTGATCGAACAACAGGTGGTAATAGGTGACAGACGCGACATCCTTGGCGATGGTGATGGAGTGGTCGTTGACCAGGTTGCGCGCGGGCACAAGAACCTCGTCCAGGCCATAGAACATCTCGGCGCGCCAATCCGACAACAGAACGCGGTGTTGCTGTGACAAAAGCGTGTCGTGGTCGGGCAGGTTGGCCGAAAAGGCCCCGCGCGCGATGCGGACCGGGCGAAACGACGGGCGCGCGGCCAGTTCCCTTGCCCCCACCACGACTTTGCCGATCCAGCGCACCGGACGCGCCGGACCGTTGTGCGTCCAGACCAGATCGCCCAGACACAGATCCTCGACCGCGACCGGTCCTGAAGGGGTCGCGATCACGCATCCGGTGGTCAGGCAGGGCGGGCTGGCAAAGCTGCCAGCGTCGATGGATGCCTGGCCGCTGCTTCCCGGCCCCTCAAACGCGCTGATAACTTTCAAATCGACGCCGACCGGGGGAAATCCGCCGACCGGGCCGACAAAGGCCAGCCCCTCGATCGTGGCGTAGCCGGGATTGGAGTTGACGATGTTGTAACCGATCGCCTCCCAGGTCTGGCCGGTGGCGGGGTCTTGCAGGGTCAGGCGATACTCACCCTCAACCTGGGTGCCGCTTGAATAGGTCGTCCCGTCAATGGTTTGCGTTCCGTTCAACACCTGCCCGCTGTCATTGTCATCGAGGGATCCGTCAAACAAGCCGTCGGAGATGAAGGTTTGCTGCCATGCGCCCGCGTCAAGGCGCAACGTCTGGCCAACCAGATGCGATCCATCGCCCTGGGTTATCCCGCTCAGCGACCCGCCGCCGCTGATGGTGATGTTGGACGCGCCAAGCATCCAAACCGAAAAATTCCCCATATCAATCCCCCGACCCCGAATTCGGGCCGTTGACCCCACCTAGGCCGACAATGTGGCGCAGATAGGAAAACAGAGTGTTAAAAGCGGGAAAGGCCTGCGGCGATAGGCTTGGGCACTGTCGCTTTTCCTCTCGCTTCCCCCGTGCGGCTTTGTTAGAACGGCGCGGATTTTCAGGGCTGTCCTGCGGGCGGCCCTGTCGGTACATGCGGGTGTGGCGAAATTGGCAGACGCACCAGATTTAGGTTCTGGCGCCGCAAGGCGTGGGGGTTCAAGTCCCTCCACCCGCACCAGAGAGGAAAAGGAAAAGGCGAATGCAGGTTACCGAGACCCTGAACGAAGGTTTGAAGCGCAGCTATACGATCACCGTTCCGGCCGGTGAACTTCAGGCCAAGGTCAATGAAAAGCTGGCCGAGGCGCAGCCCGAAATAGAGATGAAGGGCTTTCGCAAGGGCAAGGTGCCGATGGCTCTGCTCAAAAAACAGTTCGGCCCGAAGGTGCTGGGCGACGCGATGCAGGAAAGCATCGATGGCGCGATGCAGGATCACTTCAAGGCCACCGGCGATCGCCCCGCCATGCAGCCGGATGTGCAGATGACAAATCAGGACTGGAAAGAAGGCGACGATGTCACCGTTTCCATGACCTACGAGGCGCTGCCTGAAATCCCCGAAGTGGATTTTTCGGTCGTGGAACTGGAACGGCTTGTGGTGAAGGCCGATGACGCTTCGGTGGATGAGGCGCTGAAAAACCTGGCCGAAAGCGCGCAGAATTTCGAAGACCGCCGCAAGGGATCGAAAGCCAAGGACGGCGATCAGGTGGTGATCGATTTCGTCGGCAAGATCGACGGAGAGCCGTTCGAAGGCGGCGCGGCCGAAGATTATCCGCTGGTGCTGGGATCGAATTCGTTCATCCCCGGGTTCGAGGAACAGCTTGTCGGCGTCAAGGCCGACGAGGAGAAGGTGGTTACCGTCAATTTCCCGGCAGAATACGGCGCAAAACATCTGGCCGGCAAGGAAGCGGTGTTCGATTGCACGGTAAAGGCCGTAAAGGCCCCGAAGCCCGCCGAAATCGATGATGAACTGGCCACGAAATTCGGGGCTGAAAGCCTTGAGGCCCTGAAAGGCCAGATCCGTGAGCGGCTGGAAGCCGAGTATGCCAATGCCGCCCGTGCAGTTGCCAAACGCCGTCTGCTGGATGCGCTGGACGGGCTGGTGACGTTCGACCTGCCGCCGGGCCTGCTGGAAGCCGAGGCGAACCAGATCGCGCACCAGCTTTGGCACGAGGAAAACCCCGATCACCAGGGCCATGATCACCCCGAAATCACGCCCACCGAAGAACACCGCAAACTGGCCGAACGCCGCGTGCGGCTGGGCCTGCTGCTGGCCGAGGTCGGGCAGCGCGCCGAGATTCAGGTGACGGATGCCGAAATGGGCCAGGCCGTCATGGCGCAGGCACGGCAATATCCGGGGCAGGAACGCGCGTTCTTCGATTTCGTTCAGAAGAACCCGCAAATGCAGCAGCAACTGCGCGCCCCCCTGTTCGAGGACAAGGTCGTCGATCACATTTTTGCCGCCGCCAAAGTGACCGAGAAAGAGGTCACCAAGGAAGAGCTTGAAAAGGCTGTCGAGGCGCTTGACGAAAACTGATCCGGCCCTCGTCCGATTTGGGGCGTAACGCAGCCGTGAAAACGCGACCGGCCTGATCCGATGGGATCGGGCCGGTCGTTTGCGTTGCGCCGGGGCCGATCAGCGCCTGTTGCGCGCAACCAGACCCGCACCCTGAGCGCACAAAACCGCTATCTCATTTCATCTTGGTCCAAATACTCATCTCCCGCGCCCGCGGTGCGCGCGCCGGTCAGGCCGGTCAGGGCAATGAACCCGACGGGTGGAGAACCGATCAGTGGGTAGGGGAGGCCACCGGATCAAGCAGGGTGCGGCCGCCATCCACGGTCAGGATCTGCCCGGTCATGAAGCCGGCGCCGTCCGAGGCAAGGAACTGCACGGCCTCGGCCACCTCGGCGGCGGTGCCGATCCGGGCGAGGGGGGTGTGGCACAGGATATCGTCGCGGAATTCGTCATGATCGCGCAGCGCGTCTTTCAGGCTGGCGCTCATGACGCTGCCGATGGCCACCGCGTTCACCCGAATGCGCCTGGGCGCCAGCGCCACGGCCAGCGATCGCGTCATCTGGTCAAGCGCCGCGCAACTGATCGAATACCCCATCAGGTCGGGCGTGGTGCGGCGCGCGGCGATAGAGGACAGGTTGACGATGGTGCCGATACAGGCCGCGCTATCTTCTGCCTTCTGGGCCTGGGCGATCATGCGCCGGGCCACCATCTGCGACAGCCGCAGGCTGGGCAGCAGGTTTTGCTGCAACATCGCCTCGACCGCGTCATCTTCGGCGCAGATCGGGTCGGAAAGGGTCACCTGGCGGCTGGCGTTCACCAGAATATCCACGCGCTCAAAGGCATCGACGGTGGCGGAAATCAGGTTGGCAAGGGTCAGTTTCTGGCGCAGATCCCCCCCGAAACTGCGGATGTTCTCGCCTGGGTTGCTCCCCATCTCGGCGGCCAGGCGCGCCTCGTCCATATCGGCGAACATCACCCGGCAGCCGCTGTCGGCCAGTTTGCGCGCGATCGCCAATCCCACGCCGTTGGCTGCCCCGGTGACGATGGCGGTCTTGCCCGCGACGGAAAATGTCATGCTGTGATGTCCCCGGTTCCGTTGACGATATTACACGGTTTCAATGGCCCGGTCGTGCCGTGGTGCGGATCACCGGCCGGGCCGCGATGCGTTTGGCCGATTTGGCGGCCCCTTTGGAAATGGGCGCCCTGGTTCTGGGCCGGGTCGCCGCGAACACCTTGAAGGCGGGTGTTTCGGCGATAACTGTGACCGTGCCGAACACCTCGGCAAGAGCGCGCTCATACGGCAGGTGCCGGTTGGCGACGATCAGGCAGGTGCCCGATCCCGACAGCAGTCTGGCCGCCGCGCGGATGAAGGCGATGCCAAGGGCCGGGTCCGCTGCGCGCGAGGTATGAAAGGGCGGGTTGCTGATCACCCAGTCAAAGCCGCCCGCAGCCGGGGCTTTCAGAGTGAAACCGGTGGCGTCGGCCCAGTGGAACTGTGCGCGCGGGTCGGTGATATTTGCCTTGGCGCAGGCAAGGGCGGCGTGGTCGGCCTCGATCAGGTGCACCTCGGCCACATCCTGGCGCGTCAATGCCGCTGCGGCCAGATACCCCCAGCCCGCGCCCAGATCGGCAACACGCCCCCGCATCCGTTCCGGCAAAGATGAGGCCAGCAGCGCCGACCCCGGATCGGCGCCATCGGCGGAAAATACGCCGGGGGCGGTGGTGAAACCTTCGGCGGTGATGTGCGGTGCGGCGCGCCAATCGGCAAAGGCGGCCTGATCGGCGGCGATACCGAAAATCTTGCCATGCGCCTTGGCGATGACGTTCATCACCAGCGGCACGCGCGCCCGGCAGGCGCGCAGCATCGCATCCACACCGTCGGTTTTCTGGCCGTCGATCAGGATCAGCCCGCCGGGGATTACCGCGCCCGCAGCTTCGGCAACCATCGCCTGCGCGGCAGCCCTTGCACGCGGCAGGCACAGGATGGCGGCGGCATAGGGCCCGGCCATCGCGGCGGACACATCATGGCCCTGCGCGGCAAAGTAATCATGATCGGGGCGAAACCCCTGCACCACGGCAATGCGGTCGCGCGGCAGGGCCGACAGATCGTCGCCTGCCTGCGGGCCGATCACGGCGATGCGCCCCGCCTCGGGCAGGGCCACGTCATCGCTTTGCAGCGCAAGAAGAAATCTGGCGGATCGCATGGAGAGCGGGCAGCGGGCCCTATTCCTTTTCCATCGTGCATTGCAGCGGGTGCTGGTGGCGCCGGGAAAAATCCATGACCTGTGCCACCTTTGTTTCGGCCACTTCAAAGCTGAAAACGCCCACCACCGCCAGCCCCTTCTTGTGAACGGTTATCATGATCTCGAACGCCTGCGCGTGCGACAGCCCGAAAAACCGTTCCAGCACATGTACGACGAATTCCATGGGCGTGTAATCGTCATTCAGCAACATCACCTTGTAAAGCGGTGGCCGCTGTGTTTTCGGTTTGGTCCGGGTGATGACCGCAGGGTCGCCCACACGGTTGTCCTTGTCGTCGGACAGGATGTGGGGGGATGTCGGCACAGGCGATTCTCCGGTTTCAGGCAAGGGTCGGCTGTTTCCCAATATAGCGGATCGGCGGCCCGAGAAAAGAGGCAGGGTAACGGCCATGCAGCGAATCACTGCGATAGGCTTCGATGCCGATGACACATTATGGCATAATGAACATCTGTTCCGCCTGACACAGGATCGGTTCAGGGCGCTTCTGGCCGATTTTACCGCAGCCGACCACCTTGACGCGCGCCTGCTGGCGGCCGAGCGCCGCAACCTTGGCCATTATGGCTATGGCATCAAGGGCTTTGTGCTGTCGATGATCGAAACCGCGATAGAGGTAACGGGGGGCCGTGTGCCCGCAACCGTCATCGCCGAAATCATGGCCGCCGGGCGCGAGATGCTGGATCATCCGATCGATCCCCTGCCGCAGGCCCGCCCGACGATCACCGCGCTTGCAGGTCGATTCCGGCTGCTGCTGATCACCAAGGGCGATCTGGTCGATCAGGAACGCAAGCTGGCACAATCGGGCCTGGGCGATCTGTTCGACGGGGTAGAGATCGTGTCCGAGAAAACCCGCGCCACCTATCAGCAGATATTCACCCGCCATGGCACGGGCGCAGAAGCGGCGATGATGGTTGGCAATTCCCTGCGGTCGGATGTGTTGCCGGCCCTGGCGGCGGGGGCCTGGGCCGTGCATGTGCCCCATGCCCTGACGTGGGAACTGGAACAGGCCGAGGAGCCGCAAAACCATGCCCGCTTTCACAGCCTGCCCGATCTGGGCGCCCTGCCGGACCTTGTAAACGCTTTGACAGCGGCAGTCGATTGATCACAGATATTGTGGTCGGCGGTGCTTCAATGCCCCAAATCTGGAACATCGGCCCGGAAAGTTCTGAAATCATAGGGTTTTGTGGCTGATCAACCTGTGGTACTGTGTCAGTCAAGCGACCCGAAAACAATGGGCGCATGAGGCAGTAATATCATAAGGGGCAAGTGACGTGAAAACGCGTCTGGGGCAGTATGTTCGCCAAACACTTTTGTGTGCTTTGCTGATCGTGGCGGTGCAGCTTGCGCCGATCCGATCCGATGCCGCACCCTATGCCGATATCGTCATCGATGCGCGCACTGGCGAGGTTCTGCACGAGGAAAACGCCGACGCACGGCTGCATCCGGCATCGCTGACCAAGATGATGACGCTCTATGTCGCCTTCGAGGCGATCAAGCGCGGCGAGATTACCCTGGATACCCAGGTAAGGATCTCGCGCAATGCCGCGAATGAACCCCCTTCCAAGCTGGGGCTGCGGGCCGGGCAGACCATCGCGCTGCGCTATCTGATCCGCGGGGCTGCGGTGAAATCCGCCAATGATGCCGCCACCGCGATCGGCGAGGCGATAGGGGGGTCCGAAGCGGCGTTCGCAGAGCGGATGAACCGAACCGCCCGCGCGATGGGCATGACGAAAACCACGTTCAAGAACATGAACGGCCTGACCAGAGAGGGCCACCTTTCCAGCGCCCGCGATATGGCAACGCTTGGTCGGCGGCTGTTCTACGATCACCCCGAATATTACAACCTGTTCTCGCGCCGTTCGACCGATGCCGGGATTGCCACGGTACGCAACACCAACCGCCGGTTCCTTGATGCCTATCCGGGCGCCGACGGGATCAAGACCGGGTTCACCAATGCCGCCGGGTTCAACCTGGTCGCATCGGCGCAGCACGGCAACGAACGGATCATCGCCGCGGTGTTCGGCGGCAGATCCACCGCCTGGCGCAATGCCAAAATGGCGGAACTCCTGGATCTGGGCTTTCGCAAGGCGCCCACCAGTGCGCCAGTCCGCAAACCCGCAAACCCGGTCTATGCCGCGCCTCTGGTTGCGGATAACGGGGCCGATCGTGCGGCAAGCCGTGTCATCGCAAAAAGCATCCGTCCCGAACAGCGCCCCACAGCCCCGGCCGCTGCCCCCCCCGCCGAATTGCTGGCGGCGCTGCAAGATGGGATAGAGACGGCGCTGGGTGATGTCGAAGAGGCGACACAGGCCCGCGAAGCCGCCCGGATCGCCGCCGCCGACATTGCGCCAATCCCACCGGCGCCGCGCCCCGTTGAGGACGCGTTCGCCACACCCCCAACCCAACCCAAACCGGTTCCAACCCCCGGCGAGGGCGCCGCAGCGTCGGTGGAAATCGCCCGCGCGGCAGCGACGGCAGAAACCGGAGCAACGCCACAAGATGTTGTCGCGCTGGCCAATGTCACACCCGTCGATGCCACAGATCCCGCGCCGCTGATCCAAAGCGCCCCGCCCCCAAGGCCCACGACGGCCGGTTTGGTCGCACAGACACCAACACGCCTTGCGAGGGCAGAGCCGCCGGTCCCCACGGTTACGCCCGCGCAACGCCCGGCAGATCGCGAAGTGGTCAGCCGCCTGTCCACCTCGGGGGGGCGGTATTGGGCGATAAACCTTGGGCGCTTCCCGTCACGGTTCCATGCAGAGGGCGCGTTGCTGAAAACCGCCCTGGCGGAATCGCGCAGCCTGTCAGAGGGCCTGCGCAAGGTGGTGCCAAGATCGGGCGGGTTCGACGCACAATTCGCAGGGCTTACCCGCGATCAGGCCGATCTGGCCTGCCGCCGCCTGCACGCCCGGAACCAGACCTGCTTTACCGTCAGCCCCTGAACGGCGCAGGTGCGCCGCACGTCTTGCCGGGCGCCGTGCCGATCACGCAGCGGGCATCGCGGCGCTTTGGTCGGCCGATCCTTCGGAATGCGCCCAGTCCCAATAAAGGTCGCGCACCCGGCGCGTCATTGGCCCGTGCCGGTAATGGGTATCGTCAAACCGGCTTACCGGCGTGACCTTCATCATGTTGCCCGAAAGAAACACCTCATCGGCCCGGCGGAAATCATCAAATCCCAGCACGGTTTCGACCACCTCCACCCCATCGGCGCGCAGATTGGCGATATGGCGCGCGCGGGTGATGCCTGCCAGAAAGGTGCCGTTCGCCACCGGCGTGAAAACAACGCCGTCGCGCACCATGAACACATTCGCCGTCGCCGATTCCGCAACATTGCCCAAGGCATCGGCAACCAGCGCATTGCCAAAACCCCTGGCGCGCGCCCCGGCCAGCATCCGGGCGTTGTTGGGATAAAGGCACCCGGCCTTGGCGTTGACAACCGCGTCCTCCAGAACAGGGCGGCGGAACCGCGTGGTGGTCAGCGTGGTGGCAGCCCCGGCCGGGGCCATCGGAATCTCCTCCAGACAGATTGCAAAGCCCGTGGCGCCTGGCCGCGGCACGATCCCCAGATCGCCGCCCTCCAGCGCCCAGTACATCGGGCGGATATAGACCGCGCGGTCTTTGGGATGGCCGCAAAGCCCCTCGCGCACGATCGCCACCATCGCTTCCGTCGTCACCGTCGGGGTAATCATCAGCGCCTCGGCGGATCGGTTGACGCGCGCGCAATGCGCGTCCAGATCGGGGGTGACCCCCTCGAAATACCGCGCGCCGTCGAACACCGTGCTGCCCAGCCAGGCGCCGTGATCGGCGGCGCGCATCACCGGAACATCGCCGTCATGCCAGCGGCCTTCAAACCAGGTGCGGATGTTCTTGCCAGTCGCCAATGTGATGCCCCCCGTTTGCGCAGGACGTTAAGACCAACGGCGGCCACGGTCCAGCCTTGCCCGGCGTTTTCGGCGGCCCCATCTTTTCGCCCCATCTTTTCGCCTTGTCCGATCGCGCGTCCGGCACTGTGCGCTTGACACATCTTCACAGCCCCCCATACGCTTGCACCATCAAGGCACCTGCCTTGCCGTTTCCGGTCGTTCGAGGTGCCATGACATCCCAGGTTGCCGCCACCTTGCAGAAACCCTGGCTTGACCAGGCCGAAAATCCCTTTGTGCGCATCCACAGGGTGACAAAGAAATTCGGGGATTTCATCGCCGTCCATGACGTAAGCATCGATATCTACAAGGGCGAGCTGTTTTGCCTGTTGGGCGGGTCGGGCTGCGGAAAATCGACGCTGTTGCGGATGCTCGCGGGGTTCGAGGAGCCATCGGGTGGCAGGATCGAAATCGACGGTCAGGATATGGCCGGATTTGCCCCCTATGACCGGCCGACCAACATGATGTTTCAGTCTTACGCGCTGTTCCCGCACATGTCGGTGGAAAGGAACGTGGCCTATGGCCTGCTGCGCGAAGGGGTGTCGCGGGCCGAGGCACGCGATCGCACCGCTGAAATGCTCAAGATGGTGCAGCTTGAACGCTTTGCAGGCCGCAAACCGCACCAGTTGTCGGGCGGGCAGCGGCAGCGCGTGGCGCTGGCGCGCAGTCTGGTCAAACGCCCCAAGCTTTTGCTGCTGGATGAACCGCTTGGCGCGCTTGACAAGAAACTGCGCGAGGAAACCCAGTTCGAATTGATCCGCATCCAGGAAAGCCTTGGCGTCACCTTCATCATCGTCACCCACGATCAGGAAGAAGCGATGACGCTGGCCTCGCGCATCGGCGTGATGAACGACGGAGAGATCGTTCAGGTGGGCGAGCCGGTGGAGATTTACGAATATCCCAAAAGCCGGTTTGTGGCTGATTTCGTGGGTTCCGTGAACATCCTGGAGGGCCGCGTGACCGAGGATGAGGCGAATTTCATCCGCCTTGGCTGCCCCGATATCGGTGCGGAGATCCACGTCGGCCACGGGTTTTCCTGCACATTGAACCAGACCCTTTGGTACGCGATCCGCCCCGAAAAGATCCGCCTGACGCGCGAACGCCCCGAAGGGCGGCACAACAACGCCAAAGGTGTCGTCGAAGAGGTTGCCTATCTGGGCAATCTGTCGATCTATCGCGTGCGGCTCGATTCGGGTCGGGTGATCCGGGCAACCAAGGCCAACCTGTCGCGCCACGAAGACGGCGCGATCACTTGGGATGATCCGGTCTGGGTATCCTGGGACGACACCGCCGGCGTGGTGCTGTCGGCATGACGGGCAAGGGGCGACACAGCTTTCTGGGTGCCGTCCTGCGTGGATACCGCGCAGGGATTGAGTATTTCCACCAAGATGAAATGGGGGGCTCGTTCATTCATCTTGGTCCAAATACTCCCGCCGGAGGCATCCACGGGTGCCGCGCGCACAGGCCCCCGGCATGAGCGCGCCCGCCCTCTGGCGCTGGACGGCGGCGCCCCTGGCGCGGCTGGGGCTGTCGGGCAGGACGCTGGTGATCCTGGTGCCGGTGATCTGGCTTCTGGTGTTTTTCCTGATCCCGTTTCTGGTGGTGGCCAAGATCAGCCTGTCGGAACCGATGATCGCCCAACCCCCCTATGCGCCGCTGGGCACATGGGACGGTTTGCGGCTGACGCTGGATCTCAATTTCGGGAATTACGCCTTCCTGCTTGATGATCCGCTTTACTTGAACGCCTATGTCTTTTCGATCCAGACGGCCTTCGTGTCGGCGGCGCTGGCGCTGCTGATCGGCTATCCCATGGCTTGGTATATCGCGCGCAGCCCGGAACCGCGGCGCACGCTGCTGTTGTTGCTGGTGATCCTGCCGTTCTGGACGTCGTTTCTGCTGCGCGTCTACGCTTGGCAGGGGTTTTTGCGCAGCAACGGGGTGATCAACAATTTCCTGATCGCAACCGGGATCATCGACACGCCGCTGGTCATGCTGCAAACCAATTTCGCGGTCTATCTTGGTATCGTCTATACCTATCTGCCGTTCATGATCCTGCCGCTTTATGCCACGCTGGTGAAGCTGGACGACAGCCTGCTGGAGGCCTCGGCTGATCTGGGCGCGCGGCCGGTGGCGACGTTTTTCCACGTCACCTTGCCACTGTCGATGCCGGGGGTAATCGCCGGGTTCATGCTGGTATTCGTGCCCGCGATCGGTGAATTCGTGATCCCCGAGCTTCTGGGCGGGCCGAACACGCTGATGATCGGCAAGGTGCTTTGGGGGGAATTCTTTTCCAACCGCGACTGGCCGGTGGCTTCGGCGGTGGCGATCGTGATGCTGGTTGTCGTGGTGGTGCCGTTCATGCTGCTGCGCAACGCGCAGGCACGGGCGGAGGCGGAATGATGCGCCGGTCCCCGTTTCTGCCGCTGATCTGCATCGCCGGGTTCGTGTTTCTTTATGCGCCGATCGTGTCGCTGGTCGTGTTCAGCTTCAACGAAAGCAAGCTGGTCACGGTCTGGGGCGGTTTTTCGACGAAATGGTATGGCGCATTGTTTCGCGATCCGCAGATTCTGGGCGCGGCCTGGGTCAGCCTTCAGGTGGCGGCGATAGCGGCGACGGTGGCGGTCATCCTGGGCACGCTGGCCGCTTATGTGCTGATGCGATTCGGGCGGTTCCGGTCGCGCGCGCTGCTGACCGGCATGGTTACGGCCCCGCTAGTCATGCCCGAAGTGATTACCGGATTGTCATTGCTGCTGCTTTTTGTGGCGATGGAGCAGATTTTCGGCTGGCCCGCCGGGCGCGGCATGACCACGATCATCATCGCCCATACCACCTTTGCCATGGCCTATGTCGCGGTTGTCGTGCAGTCGCGCCTGACCGGGATGGACCAGTCGGTGGAAGAGGCGGCGATGGATCTGGGCGCGCGCCCGGTGCGGGTGTTTTTCGATATCACCCTGCCGATCATCTCGCCCGCGCTGGTGGCGGGGTGGCTTTTGGCCTTCACGTTATCGCTGGATGATCTGGTGGTGGCCAGTTTCGTCACCGGCCCCGGCGCCTCCACCCTGCCGATGGTGATCTTTTCCAAGGTGCGGATGGGGGTCAGCCCCGACATCAACGCGCTGGCCACGATCATCATCGCCATTGTCGGCCTTGGTGTCGGGCTGGCGATGTGGGTCATGGTGCGGGGCCGCAACCGCGACAAGGCGGTGCAGCGCACCGAATAATCCCCATTTACCGCCCTGACAGGTGGTTCTAATCTGCGTTTCAGTCCCGATCCAACAGGAGGCCATGATGACCAGACTGCTTTCACTGACGCTTGTTTCCGTAGCGCTTGCCAGTCCGGTGGCAGCACAGCAAACGCTGAATATCTACAACTGGTCCGATTACATCGCCGAAGATACCATCACGAAATTCGAGGAAGCGACGGGCATCAAGGTTGTTTACGATGTCTATGACAGCAATGAAGTGCTGGAGGCCAAGTTGCTGGCCGGATCGTCCGGTTATGACCTTGTTGTGCCCACCTCGAACTTTCTGCAACGGCAGGTCAAGGCGGGTATCTACATGCCGCTTGATAAGGCCAAGATCCCCAATCTTGGCAATCTTGATCCCGGCCTGATGAAATCAGCCGCGGCCTATGACGCGGGCAACGCCCATTCCGCGATCTATCTTTGGGGAACGACGGGTATCGGCTATAACATCGACAAGGTGGCAGAGCGTCTGGGCGATGCCGCGCCCACCGATAGCTGGTCACTGGTGCTTGACCCGGCGAATGCCGCCAAGCTGGCCGATTGCGGGATATCCATCCTCGACAGCGCGGTCGAGGTGATGCCGGGCGTGCTGGCCTGGCTGGGCCTGCCGCCCGACAGCACCGATCCCGACGACATCGAAAAGGCCATGGCGGCGCTGACCGCGATCCGGCCATACGTTCGCTATTTCCATTCATCGCAATACATCACCGATCTGGCCAATGGCGAGGTGTGCCTGTCGATCGGCTGGTCGGGGGATGTGTTCATCGCGATGGATCGCGCCGCCGAGGCCGGGAATGGCGTGAACATCGGCTATACCATCCCGTCCGAAGGCACGTTGCAGTGGTTCGACATGATGGCGATCCCGGCCGATGCCCCCCACCCCGACGCGGCCCATGCGTTCATCAACTTCGTGTTGCAACCCGAAATCATCGCCGACATTACCAACTATGTGTTCTACCCGAACGCGGTTCCTGCCTCGAAGGAAATGATCGATCCGGAAATCACCGGCGATCCGGCGATATATCCGCCGCAAGAGGTGCTGGACAAACTGTTCCCCGCAACCGTCTATGACGCGCGCACCGACCGGTTGATCAACCGGCTTTGGACGCAGGTGCGCACCGGCCAGTAACAGCCGCTGTCGGCACCGCCCCGGTCATATCCCGCGCACTTGTCAGATGCGCGGGATTGTTAATTGCGGGGGTCACAATTTTGGGCCTGGGCGATACAATGCGCTCAGTCCCGATCGGTTTTCCGCCCGGATGGAAATCCGGCGGGTACCGGCATGGAACTGATCCGTATCAGCACGGCGAGCCGTCACACACACTCTTGATTTCTTGCGCAGGCGCGATGTTTTCGGTGAGTGGCCTTGAAACGCCTTCGCCTTTGACTGTCAGCCTTGTGACAGCCGTTGCATCCCGCGCAACAAACAGGCCGCAACACCCCCAAGCGACGTGAATCTGTCACCGCCCAGGGAACCAAAACCGTTTCCGGGTGTTTCACTATCCTACGCGGCAGATGTCTGACCGCGCCGGTATTCGATCAAGCAGGAGATCAAGATGATACACAAGGCATTCCTTCCCGCCCTTTTTGCCGCCACCCTGGCAACCGGGGCTTTTGCCGCCGACGGCCCGCTGATGGTCAAGGACATTCAGGTCACAGCCGACCTGTCGGCGTTCGAGAACACCGCCGCCGCCGCGCAGTGGGCCAATCTTGAGGACGATCTGGAAACGGCCATCGCACAGGATGTCGTTGGCCGCACCTCCGAAGACGGCGCGACGATCTTCGTCGATATCACCCAGATCGAGGTGGCAAGCATGTTGCAAACCATCGCGTCCTCGGCCAAGACTGAACTGGTTGGCGACGTAAAGGTCGGTACCAGTGACGAACATGATAAATTCGGCGAATACAATCTGACCGTCTCTATCGATGGATCGGCACTTACCTTTCCGAAAGATGCCGATCTCACCGAACTGGCCGCAAACAGCAAACCATTCTACAACAACGTGGTTCAGGCGTTTTCGGAAGCGGTCGTGAAACGGCTGGATTGACTGGTGCGCATGCGGTGGCCGCCACGGCCACCGTGCGCACCCCACGCGATCCTTGTCGGTGATCTTCAGCCTTGGTTGGGGTGACCCGGCCCGGGTCCGGCGGAATTCCTGGTAAGCGCCTGTCCCCTGTGAAGATGCGATTACATGGTTACCAGGCCGGAAACGGTCAAAGCCGGTCGGCGCCCTTGCCAGCATCGACCCGCTTTGGGGGATTACAATATCATGCCACCTCAGGCCACAGTGCTGCCACACCTGTCGCAGCGCGATGCGATCGGCATTTGTTCCCCGATGATCCGTCGCGCAAGCCGGCTAATTCCATCACCACCAACGGCTTGAACCGGGCGCGAAGCTTTTCGGCGGGCGGCCTTGCGTCAGGTTTGCGTCTTTCTGATCGTGTCCCCCAGTTGCAGCTTTGGCACCAGTTCAACGCGCTCTCCCCCGATCAGCCCGTCGGTGCCCAGCCCGGCGATGATTTGCGCCGCGCGTTGGCCGATCTGAAAACGGCAAGCGTCCATCGTGGCCAGTCGCCGGGGCAGGCCATCCAGCAGTTCCACCCCGTTGAACCCGGCCAGCCCCAGCTTTCCGGGGATGTCAAAGCCCTGTTCAAGACAGTACAGCAACCCGCCCGCCCCGATCATGTCGTTCGAGTAGTAAAGAAAATCGAGGTCGGGGCTGCGGGCCAGAATGGCCTCGGTCATCTCGCGGCCCTTCAGCAGCGCCGATCCACCGGAATAGAATTCCCGGTCTGCCACGGCCAGACCGGCCTCTTCCAGCCCCTCTTCCAGCCCTTCAAGCCGTTTGCGCGCCCGGTGATCTTCCGGCATCTTGGTGCCCAGGAAACCGATGCGCCGATAACCCGCGGCAACGATCGCCGCGGCCATCTCGCGCCCGGCACGGCGGTGTGAAATGCCAACCACGCAGTCCACCGCCGGGCCGTCGATATCCATGATCTCGACAATCGGAATGCCGGCATTTTCCAGCATGGCGCGCGCCATATCGCTGTGTTCCAGCCCCGCCAGAATCACCCCCGAAGGCCGCCAGGAAAGCATCTGGTACAACACCGCCTCTTCGCGTGCCTGCGAATATTTAGTGACACCCACCACCGGTTGCAGGCCGGTATCATCCAGCACCGAGGAAATGCCGTTCATCACCTCTGGGAATACCATGTTGGAAAGCGATGGAATGATCACCGCCACAAGGTTGACCCGCTGCGACGCCAGCGCGCCGGCGATCTTGTTGGGCACATAACCAAGCAGTTTTGCCGCCGCGAGCACCTTGTTGCGGGTACCTTCCGACACATCGCCCCGGTTGCGCAGCACCCTGCTGACGGTCATTTCGCTGACCCCCGACGCCTCGGAAACATCGCGAAGTGTCAGCGGGCGGCGGGGCGGGGGCGCTTTGGGCGGGATCACGATCTTGGCCTGATGCAGGGAACCATGGTCAACTGATACCGCCAATCGCCGCGCCTGTCCAAGCCCGTGAACGCGCCCCACCCCGGCGGTTTTGATATTGGTCAGCCCGTGGCGCTGTGCTACGAGGATATCCAGGCCCAAGGCCCCGTGGCTCAACTGGATAGAGCAGCCCCCTCCTAAGGGGCAGGTTACAGGTTCAAGTCCTGTCGGGGTCACCAAAAACCCTCTAAAATATGGCGTTTTGTCAGGTGATCGCGCGGGTCGCTGCAGAATCTTGCGGCGATATGCGGCACGAAACGGGCGGCGAGAGCTGAATTTCCGTACAAAACCTGTACAAGTTGAAGGCGGTTTCGGCCTTGGCGAGGCGCTGTGAGAATGGCGGTGCAAAAGTCTACCACGGTAGCGGCGGGATGGTCCTGCTGCGGGCTAAGCAAAAACCGGGAGGAAGGGGTGCAAGCGCGCGCAAGATGTGGACGGAAGCCTTGAATCGCTCTTCTCACACCGCCGCCCGAAGACCGCCTGCTTGCGGGATGCAACCAGCTTTTCCAGCCGCGCGATGCTGGTCACGCGCCCCCGGTCACGCGCCCCCGCGTCCATCCTTTTCGGTTCATGGCCGCCCGGACCACTCCACCCCTGCCGCGCCGGTCAGGAACCCATCGCAGTAACTGCCACCCGGTGCCGTTGGCAGCGCCGCCGCCGACAGGTCTTCGGCGCTGATCCGTCCATCGATCAGATTGCGAAACAGGCTGCACAGCTCCAAAAACCCATTCGACTGAGGTGAAAGACGCAATCCGGCAACCCCGGCGCCGCGAAGGGCGGGAAGTTGGGGCGAAAGATTGGCGCAACTGCCCGACAGGGTCTGGACGCCGTTCACGGCCAGGAATTCTTGCCCGTCCAGCGTATCGACGGCGCGGCCATCGGGGTCTTCGGCACAGACGAACTGGCAATTGTCCTTGGCCCGATCATGCAGCCGGGCATGATAGCAGCGCCCCGAGATGGCCAGCGGCAGGCGCCCCCAGCCCCAGACATCAACATGCGCCTCTGTTGCCGCCACCAGCATTTCTACCGAGGCGAGCGGCAACTCTGGCGGCAGGCAGATGCGGGATGCACCGCGCCCGACCAGCCAGCGCAGCGTGCCTTCGTTGTAGACGTTCACCAAGGGGCCAACCGAAAACGCGGCCCCTTCCGGGAGATGTGCCAGCGCGGACAGGTCATTGACCTCGACCTCCAGTCCCATGTCCACCAGTTCGGCGGTCAGGTTGCGCTCGCGCTTCAGGGTAACAAGCGCAAGCGTTGTCATCGCCACCGTCTTGCCCGCGGCCAACAGACGTTCGACCGCTTCGGGGATATGGGTTTGATAGAAGGGCAGGCGTTTTGAACAGATCAACTCGCCCAGCACCACCCGGTCAACCGGCGCTTCATCGGCGATCCGGGCATAGAAATCACGCCAGGTTGTGGCATCCCAGAAGAACTGGTTTGGACCAACTGTCAGATCCATGGGCCTACCTCCAGGTCTTGCGATAGGCGCCTGCGGTGGCGGATTGCCCTTCGGTGAGGTGAGCGAGCGTGCCCGGCGGCACAGGCCTGCCCGCCTCGACGGCATCGAGCGCCGCGCGAAAATTGCGCACGACCTGCGCGACGTAGGATCGCGACCGCTGCCGCCCTTCGATCTTCAGCGCCTTGACCCCGGCCTTGGCAAGCGCCGGGATCAGATCGCTGGCATCCAGGCTGACCGGGTCTTCAAAGACATAGCCGGTCTTGTCTCCACTGGTAAAATTTCCCTTGCACATAGTGGGATAGGGTGCGGGGGCACCCTTGGCATTGCGGTGAATGGTGTAGCCGCCCAGTTTGGCCGCGAGTTCGCCGTCTTCCTCGGCATAGACAACATGCGAGGGCGGAGAACAGACGCCATTCATGTTGGGCGACTTGCCAGTGATGTAGGAGGACATCGAGCAGCGCCCCTCGGCCATCACGCAAAGTCCGCCGAACACGAATACTTCGGTTTCCACGTCGATCTCGCGGTTGATGGCAGTGATTTCCGCTACGCTCAGCACGCGCGGCAGCACGACGCGGCGCACGCCAAAAGCCTCTGCATAGAAATTGATCATGTCGGGGTTGGCCGCAGCAGCCTGAACCGACAGATGGCGCCGAAGATCGGGGTGCCGTTCGGCGGTATGGGCAAGCAGACCAAGATCGGCCAGGATCACCGCATCGGCCCCGGCAGTTTCGGCATCGGCAACCGCGCGATGCCAGATCGCCTCGGCCCCGGCGCGAGGGAAGGTGTTGATCGCCACCAACACCTTGGCACCCCGATCGTGGGCGAAAGCGATGCTTTTGGTCAGTTCGTCGCGGCTGAAGTTCAGGCCGGGGAAATTGCGCGCGTTGGTTTCGTCTGCGAAACCGCAGTAAACCGCATGTGCACCCGCTTCGACGGCGGCATGAAGTGCGGCGGGCGTGCCCGCCGGGCAGACCAGTTCCATCATCCTGGTTCCTCCATCCGCCGGAGCGGCATCCCGGTTCGACGTTCGGCGAATGCGATGACCTGGCGCAACATCTGCCCGAAGGGGCCGACGAGGGTCGAGATTTCGGCACCCAGATCCAGTTCGGCGTCGTCAATCGCATTGCGCAGCGCGAGCGCGGCCGAGGTGTCGCCCTCGATCACCAGATCGCGCGAGAAAAACAGCGCGTCGCCGTCCCAGGTGCCATGCACCAGCCCCAGCAGGGCGGCCAGGGGCCCCGCGATGCGGGCGTCGGCCGAGGGGGGCTGCCGATGCAGGCGCACCGCCCCATGCGCCGCGTTGGGTTGGATCAGCAAACAAAGCGGCAGATCGGTCGGGTCGATCACAAAACGCCGACCGCCATAATCGCCAAGGCGGTCCAGCAGACCCGGATGACCCCGTATTACGCGACCCGCAAGCAGCGAAAGCGCCACCGACATTGGCGCCAACGGCACGGCCAGTAACCCTAGACTCAGCGGCTGCGGAACGAGGGATATTGTTGCGAAAGCATCTGTCATTGCGGCCAGTCGGGCCTCCGGTGTCACTTGATATGCTGATATGCGTCACTGCCTTTCTAGTGGGCGTTGCGGCACCGCGAATTGATATATATCAAATCGGGCGCCTGCCGACCCTGATATTTGCGACAGGACACAGCCCGCAGCAAACTGGTGATCGCCATCCGCTCCTTGCCGCTCTTCATGGATTTGCGTGCGTTTCTGGCTTGGGTTGAGGCTCAAGGGGATCTGATGCGGATCACCGAGCCGGTTGCGGCAAGGCATCAGATCACCGCGGTTCAGATGCGGGTTCTGCGCGCGGGCGGGCCCGTCCTGCGGTTTGATGCGCCGATTCTGGACGATGGCCGCCTGTCGCCTGTGCAGGTGGTGACCAACCTCTTTGGCACGCAAGAGCGGGTGGCAGCGGGGCTTGGGCTGACCCTCGATCAAATTCCGAACCTTGGCGATTTTCTGGCCGGGCTGCGCGCGCCCTCTCCGGTTGAAGGGATGCGCGATGCCTTGTCGCGCTGGCCGGTGCTGAAAGCCGCTCTTAGAACGCATGCGAAAGTCTTGCGCAAAGCGCCGGTGCAACAAGTGGTGTCGGAAACACCCGATCTCACCTCGCTTCCAGTGCAGACCTGTTGGCCCGGTGATGTGGGGCCGTTGATGACATGGCCAGTGGTTCTGACGCGGCCGCACGGGACGATTGCCGCCGATGTGGCGCGCTATAACGCCGGGGTTTATCGTGCGCAGGTGCTGGGCCGGGACCGGGTGATCCTGCGCTGGCTGGCGCATCGAGGCGGTGCTGCGCATCACCGAAGCTGGGCGCGCTTGAACCAGCCGATGCCGGTCGCGGTGGTGTTGGGGGCTGATCCCGCAACGCTGCTTTCGGCGGCCTTGCCCCTGCCCGAAACGGTGTCAGAACTGGCCTTTTCCGGCGTCCTGCGCGGCGCGCGGACCGAACTGGTGTTGGCGCGCACTGTACCGCTTCTGGTGCCTGCCCACGCCGAAATGGTGCTTGAAGGTTGGGTCTCCCCTTCGGAAACTGCGCCCGAAGGCCCGTTTGGCGATCACACGGGGTATTACAACGCCGTGGAGCCGTTTCCGGTCATGCAGGTGACGGCGGTCACGCATCGGCGCGAGCCGCTTTATCTGTCAACCTCGACCGGGCGGCCCCCTGATGAGCCTTCGGTGATCGGCGAAGTCTTCAATGACCTCGCGCTGCCTGTGATACGCCAGCAAATCCCCGAAGTCCGCGACCTTTGGTTACCTCCTGCCGCCTGTTCTTATCGCATCGCCGTAGTGTCGATCGACAAGCGCTATCCGGGGCAGGCACGGCGGGTGATGATGGCGCTTTGGGGGATGTTGCCGCAATTCAGCTATACCAAGCTGGTGATCGTGGTCGACGCCGACATAGACCCGCGCAACTGGGACGATATCGCCTGGGCGTTGGCGACACGGATGGACCCTTTCCGCGATGTGCTGACGATTGATCGCACGCCGATGGACTACCTCGATTTCGCCTCGCCCATCGAGGGGTTGGCGGGCAAGATGGGTATCGACGCCACGACCAAGATCGGTAGCGAGACGGGCCGCGATTGGGGGCAGGTGATGGCAATGTCGCCAGAGGCAGACAGCTTTGCCGAGGCGCTGCTGGCGCGGATCGGCAGTGCAGCATGAGGGTTGTGCTGGGCATTTCCGGCGCATCTGGCGCGGCGCTGGCCTTGGCTGTTGCCGCGCGGCTTGCCGCGATGGGGGCGGGCATCGACCTTGTGATCAGCGCGGCGGGCGCGCGCACACTGACCGAGGAATGCGGGCCCGATGCCATCGAACGGCTGCTTGCCCTCGGCTGCTGTCGCCATGACGTGCGCAATATTGGGGCAGTGATCGCTTCGGGATCGCATCCGGTTGCCGGGATGATCGTGGCGCCCTGTTCCATGCGCAGCCTCGCCGCCATCGCGCAGGGACTGGATGACAACCTGCTGACCCGCGCCGCAGGTGTGCAACTGAAAGAACGCCGCGCCCTGGTCTTGCTGGCACGAGAGGCGCCCTTGACGCTGGCACATCTGCGGAACATGACGTCGGTGACCGAAATGGGCGGCATCATTCTGCCGCCGGTCCCGGCCTTCTATCTGCACCCCGGTTCGATTGCGGAGGTGGTAGACCAGATTGCGGCACGGGCGGTCGATCTGTTGCGCCTTGGCCAGCCGCAGGCTGCCGCATGGAAAGGGTGAGGTCGCGACGGAAAGGGGCGAAACCGCGGCGGATCGGCCGCCATGGCACAGGCTGCGCGACCCGAATGTTGAAAACCGTATCGGCCGCCATGACCACCGATGTGGTCATGGCCGACCCGCCGGAGGACGCCCGAACCGTTTGGGAACAGGTGCGGACCGCAGGCGTCGCCAATGTCCCGGTCGGCACCGGCGCGGAACGAAGGCTGCTGCTGTCGATATGGCGGGACACAACGTCTGATTGAGTCAAAGAAGGCTCCGCCGGTCTCTACCTGAGCGCACCGTGGAGCACAGAACAGATCAAATGTGCCAGGCACGCGGGCGGCGGTGTCGAGATGGTCAGCCGTGCCGCACCCCGAAACAACCTGGTTCGAGTCGACGACGCGCCAGGCCGAGGCGAGGGCGACGCGCCGCTTTCGCGCGCAGCGCATTGTTCACAAGCCGAGATAGGCCTCCCGCACCAGGTCGTTGTCCATCAGCTCTTCTCCGCTGCCGCTGAGTACGATACGGCCGTTCTCCATCACATAGGCCCGCGCGGCGAGTTCCAGCGCAATATGCGCGTTCTGCTCCACCAGCAACACCTCCACGCCATTGCGCGAAATCGTCTGGATGATCTCGCAAATGGTATCGACGACGGCCGGCGCAAGACCGATGGTCGGCTCGTCAAGCATCACGAGACGCGGCGCGGCCATCAACGCGCGACCGACGGCGAGCATCTGCTGCTGCCCGCCGCTGAGGGCGCTCGCAGGCGCGTTCAGGCGATCCCGCAGGGCGGGGAAGTGGCCGAGCACGGTCTCGAAATCCGCCGCGATCGCCGACCGGTCCCTGCGGATATAGGCGCCGGTCATCAGGTTGTCGCGCACGCTCATCTGCGTGAAAAGACGCCGCCCCTCGGGAACCAGCGTAACACCGGCCTGCACCATCTCGGCCGGGGTCCGCCCGCCGCTGTCTTCGCCGTAGAGGTGCACGCGCCCCCGCTCGGGCACGAGCAACCCGGCGATTGCCTTCATCAGCGTGGTCTTGCCGGCGCCGTTGGAGCCGACGATGGTCGTGATCGAACCGCGCTCGATACTGAGCGACACGTCCTGCAGGGCCGGCACGCCATGATAGCTGACGCACAGCCCGTCGACGGAGAGAATTGTTGTGTCTGAAGTCATCGTCCGCGTCCCAGATAAGCTTCGATCACCGCTTCGTCGCGGCTGACGGCTTCCGGCGATCCCTCTGCGAGGAGGCGACCGTAATTGAGCACGATGACACGGTCGCACGCGCGCATGACCGCCCGCATGTTGTGCTCGACAAGCAGGATGGTCAGGCCATGCGTCGTGCGCAGCGCCTCGAAGAGGTCGAGCGCGGCACCGACCTCGGCCCCCTGCAGCCCGGTGAGCGGCTCGTCGAGGCACAGGATACGCGGCTCGGCTGCGAGGGCGATGGCGATGCTCAGCATCCGCTGAAGCCCATGCGGCAGGTTGCCGGCAATCGCCTTCAGATGGTCGGTAAGACCGGTCATTCCGGCCACCTCACGGACCTTCTCCATGCGCCTCTCGTGACCGCTCCGATGGTGATAGGTTCCGATGAGGATGTTGTCGATGACGCTCATCTCGCTGAGGAGGCTGTTGTGCTGAAACGTACGCACCAGGCCGAGTCGGCTGATTGTCATGGCGCTCGCGCCGGTTACATCGCGCCCCATCACGACGAGGCGGCCGCTGCTCGGGCGGATGAAGCCGCTGATGAGGTTGAAGGTGGTGCTCTTGCCGGCGCCGTTCGGCCCGATCAGGCCGAGGATCTCGCCCTCGCGCAATTCGAAGCTGAAATCGCTGATGGCAGTCAGTCCGCCGAAACGCCGTTCCAGCCGCTCGGCGCGCAGAAGCACCTCCCCGCCGGTGGGCGCGCTCGCCGCCGCGCTCATTGTCCGCTCCGGATGACGAGGCTGCGCGCGCGCGTGGCGAGACCGACGAGGCCACCGGGGAAGGCGAGAACGGTTGCCACGATGACCGCGCCGTAGAAAATGTTCTCCCAGGCAGAAATCCCGGCGACCCATTGCCCGACGAGGGTCAGCACCGCCGCCCCGAGGACCGGCCCGAAGGGGTGCCCCTCGCCGCCGATCTTGACATAAGCGAGCGCAAGGATGGCGACGAAATAGGTGAAGTCGGCCGGTGCGATGACGTTGTTCGCATAGGCGTGGAGCCCGCCCGCGAGCCCGACCGCCGCCGCCGCGATGACGACGCACAGAACCTTGAGGAAGACAACGTTGAGCCCGACAGAACGGGGAATCGCATCGTTGTTCTTGATCGCCATGAACATCCGGCCGAGATCGCTGCGTTCGACCCCGTACAGGGCGAAGAGCGTTGCCGCAAGAAGCGCGACAGCGAGTGCAGGATAGTAGGCGTCGATCGCCATCGGGGGAAACATGCCGACGAGGCCTGAATTGCCCCCGATCGCGTTGGTCTGGGTATAGATCAGGCGGATGACCTCTGTGACAGCGAAGGAGATCAGCAGAAAATACGGACCCTTGGCACGCAGCGTAACCCATCCGAACAGCGCGCTGAGCGTGGCTGCCACCAGCGGCGCGAGCACGAGTGTCAACCAGAACGGCCAGCCGAAGAGGACTGCCGTAATCGCCGCCGTGTATGCGCCAATGCCGAAGAAGGCGGCGGTAGCGATATTGAGTTCGCCGATCTGCAGCACGAAACGCAAGGCCGAGGCGAGCACGGCATTCGTCAGGATCCAGACGACGAGCGACGTGTAGTAAGGGTTCGTCGCCAGCAGCGCGAACAGCACAGCGCCTATGGCAAGAGCCACACAGATCCAGACGCCGGACGATCTATTCAGCATTTCCAAGGATTCCCTGAGGACGAACGAGCAGGAAGACGATGACCAGAATGAACATGGCCAGGGTCGCGGTGGACGGGTCGAAGAAGTAGCCGCCCACACTCTCGACCACGGCGATGAAGAGGCCGCCGACTATGGCACCAGCGACGGAGCCGAGGCCGCCGATGATGATGATGATGAACGCCTTGATCAGGAACTCGTCTCCGCTCACCGGGGTCACAGCGTTGATCGGCGCCATCAGAACGCCCGCACAGGCGGCAAGCCCGGCGCCAATCATGAAACCGTAAAGCGCGACGCGGCGATACGGCATGCCCTGCAGCATCGCCGCCTCCTGGTCTTGGGCCACGGCGCGCAGGGCAAGCCCGAGCCGCGTGCGCTCGATGAGAAGATAGAGCCCGCCGGTCACGATTGCGGCGACGATCACCAACGCCAGACGCTGTGCTGTCAGGGTGGCGCCGAAGATGCTGATGGTGCCGGGCAGGATTTGCGGCACCGAGCGCGGCGCTCCGCCATAGATCGCGAGATAGGCGCCGTTGAGGACGAGAAGCAGCCCGATCGACAGGATGAAGGAGCCGTTTAGATCCTTCAGCACATACTGGAAACCAAGGCTGTAGACGAGTGCGCCGAGGCAGAGGACGACGGCGATCGCCGCGATGGCCGCCAGAAGATAACCCGCCCAAAGCGGCAGCCCGAGCGTGGCGGTGGCAAAGGGCACCACCGATGTCACGATCAGGGCCGCAGCGGTATAGAAGGCACCATGCGCGAAGTTGATGATTTTCATTACCCCGAAGATCAGCGTCAGCCCAAGAGCAAAAAGCACATAGACCGAGCCGATCTGCAGGGTATTGGCGAGCAGTTGGACGAACAGTTCCATCACACCTCATCCGGGCATTGCAGGCGGCAAACGCCGCCCGCGGCCGTCGCTTTTTCAGTCGTTGAGCAGCGCTTCAAGCTCGGCGGGATTGTTCCGCGTCAGCTCGACCGCCTTGCCGTTTTCTACTTGGGTGACGATCACCGGAATCAGCATCTGCTGGGGATAACCATAGACCGCTTCGCCGCCAAAGCCTGACGGGCCATAGGAAGACTCGAAGCGCACCGATGGAAGCACGTCCTTCACTTTTGTCGGATCGACGCTGTCGGCCGCCAAGATCGCGGCGCGCAGCGCCATGATCGCGTCATAGGACGAGATGGTGATCCCGTTCAGCGGCTCTCCAAGCGCCTTGCGCGCGTTGGCGTTCAACTCGCGCTGCACATCGGTCGCCGTCTCGCTGTCGAAGTCGGCCGACGCGCCAAGATAGGCACCTTCGGCAGCCTCCCCGGCGACTGCCGTCAAGGCATCGACAGAAGTGCCGGCCGACATGACCTTTACGCCGTCCCAACCCAGCACATCAAGCTCTTTCAGGATCGACCCGACATCGGTCGGCGGCGCGGCCGAGAAATCGACGAGGTCCGGATTGAGCGAGGCGATCTTGGTGGCGATCGGCTGGAATTCGGTGGTGCCGCGCTCGTACCAGTCGCTTGCCAGCATCTCGACACCGAGGCCCTTCCAGGTTTCCACGGCTACCGGCTCAAGCTCTTGTCCGGTGGCATCGTTGGGGCTGATGAGAACCGCAGTCGCGAGGTCGGGGTGCTGTTTCTTGATGAAGGTGTAGAACGGTTCCAGAATCTCGAACGGCGTGTTCATCTGGGTGAAGGTATAGGGATATTCCGGTCCCTTCACGCTCTTGCCCCAGGCGGTACTGAACAGGATCACGCCGTTGCGCTCGGTCAGCGCCTGCATGGCGCGGACCGGGGCGGTGCCGATGGCTCCGGCGATGAATTTGACTCCGTCACGGTTCAGCATCGTCTGGGCGTTGCGCGCGCCTTCGGTGGCACTGTACTTGTTGTCATAGGCCACGACATCGAACATGTAAGTCTTGCCGTTCGCTGTGACCCCGCCTTCGGCGTTGACGCGCTCGACAGCCTGCTCGGCGGCCCATTCCATGCCGAGGCCCCAGGTGGCAGCCGCGCCCGACAAGGGCACCGAGAGCCCGAGCTTGAGCGTTTCCTGCGCCTGCGCGCCCTGAGCGAGCAGGAGCGAAAGGGCCGCAGCCCCCAGTAAGCGAACCGAATTGACCGTGTCCATATTGATGTTTCCTCCCGTGTTTGGTGGTCGATGACCGTAGTGCGCGCCGCAGCCTACAAGATTGCCACGATGCCTCCCGAAACGGGCAATAACACACCCGTCAGATAATCGGCGTCCGGGCCGACAAGAAAGGCGACTGCGCCGGCGATGTCTTCGGGCCGACCGAGCCGCTTCAAAAGTGTGCGCGCGGTGTAGGCCTCGACCATCTCGGATGGCGCGTTGTCCATGACCGAGGTCTGGATGAGGCCGGGCACCACGGCATTGACCCGCACCATCGGTG
>JACIYW010000150.1 GCA_014359745.1 Paracoccaceae bacterium
TCCTCTGGTTCGATTGCCATTGGCTGTTCTGCCACGACCAGACCTCGCCGGTGAATTCGCGAAAATTGATTTCCGGGTCGAAATTTGTCGCGAACCATTTGCCATGGCTGCCCGCGTTCACGTCAATGATGTCCAATTCCTCGATGCGGTCGAAATAGTCATCCGCCGCCAGCCGGGCATAGGCATTGACCACGCCAGGGTCGAACCCCGCGCCCAGAATCGCGGTGACGCCTGCCTTTTCGCATTCCTCCCGGCGTTTCCATTCGTAATTGGCGTACCAGGGCGCGGGTTCGCAGACCTTGGCGGGGTCTTCGTGAATGGCGGTGTCGATATAGGCGGCGCCCGTTTCGATACAGGCCGAAAGCACCGACATGTTCACGAAAGCCGAGCCGACGTTGATGACGATCTGCGCGCCGGTCTGGCGGATCAGCGCCGCCGTGGCGGCCACATCCATGGCGTCAATCGCATGGGCCGTGATCTTCCCCGCCACCTTCATAGCGCCTTTTTCGTGAACCGAGGCGATGATCGCCTCGCATTTCGACAGGGTGCGCGAAGCGATATGAATATCGCCCAGCACATCGTTATGCTGCGCGCATTTATGCGCCACCACCTGTGCCACGCCGCCGGCGCCAATGATCAGAACGTTCTTCTTCATAACCCGTCTCCATTCACCCGGTCAGGACAGCGCCGCCACGAAATCAGCATAGCCGAATTCGCGCACCAGCCGTTCGCTGCCGTCTTCTTCGCGCAGCGCAATCGCCGGCATCTTCACACCGTTGAACCAGTTTTTCTTGACCATTGTGTAACCGGCGGCATCCTGAATGGAAATTCTGTCGCCCACCTTGACCGGTTCGGCAAAACGGAAGGTGCCGAAAATATCGCCCGCAAGGCAGGATTTGCCGCAGATCATCACCTCATGCGGGCCTGCGTTCGGCAGCACTTTCGCAGGTTCGCGGTAGATCAAGAGATCAAGCATATGCGCCTCGATCGAACTGTCGACGATCACCAGATGCTTGCCGTTGTAAAGCGTATCAAGCACCGTCACCTCCAGCGTGGTGGAATTGGTGATCGCCGCTTCGCCCGGTTCCAGATAGACCTGCACGCCGAACCGCTCGGCAAAGCCGCGCAGCCGCGCCGCCAGCCGATCCACCGGATAGCCCGGCCCGGTGAAATGGATGCCGCCACCAAGCGACACCCATTCGGCGCGCGCCAGCAGCGGCGCAAACCGTTCCTCTATCTGGCCCAGCATCCGGTCGAACAGATCGAAATCGGCGTTTTCGCAGTTGTTGTGGATCATGAAGCCGCTGACGCGGTCCATCACCTTTTCAACGCGCGCCACATCCCATTCGCCAAGGCGGCTGAAGGGGCGGGCAGGATCAGCCAGATCGAAGCTGGAGGAACTGACCAGCGGGTTCAGCCGCAGCCCGCGCACGATCCCCGACGCGCGGCCGCCAAAACGGTCAAGCTGGCCGATGGAATTGAAGATGATCTTGTCGGCCACGGCCACCGCCGCGTCGATCTCATCCTCGGCCCAGGCCACGGAATAGGCGTGTGTTTCGCCGCCGAACTTCTCGCGCCCCAGCCGCGCCTCGAACAGCGAGGATGACGTGGTGCCGTCCATATAGGGGCGCATCGTGTCAAAGGCCGACCATGTCGCAAAGCATTTCAGCGCCAGCAGCGCCTTGGCGCCTGATGCCGCGCGCAGATCGGCGATGATCTGCATGTTGGCGCGCAGGCGGGAAAGGTCGATCAGGTAATAGGGGGTGGGGATCATTGCGCTGCCTTGCAAGCCGGGGCCGGGAACGATCCGTATAGGGCTGGCTTTGGCCCGGATCAACCCGATCTGTCACCATCGCGGGGCAGGATGGTGGCCGCCCCCGCTTCCTCTCAGCAACACTTAACGATTTGCAAGGCACAGGCAATGCCTTGTCACCGGCCAGACCCTGCACACGCGGGTCTTGCGCCCGATCAGACCCTCAGCCTGGCCGCCGCCCCCCCTTTCGCTTCATCTTGGAAAAAATACGCATCTCCCGCACCCACCGTACGCGCTCCGGTCACGGAAACTCACCCGGCTGCCTGGAAACCGTTAACCTTCATTCAGGCTGCCAAAATTGCGCCCGGTCTTGATCAGGTCGAGCAGCAGGGGCGAGGGTTCCCAGAATTCCGGCTCTCCTTCGGCGAAGGATTGCAGATCCTTGCGGATCTGCACCAGCCCGGCCTGATCGGCGGCTTTCATCGGCCCGCCGCGCCAGCGCGGAAAGCCATAGCCGAAAAGCATCACCATATCGATATCCGACGGGCGCAACGCGATGCCGGCTTGCAGCAGGTGCGCGCCTTCATTCACCATCGCGGCCAGCGCGCGGCGGCGGATTTCGTTGGCTGAAATGTCGCGCGCGATGATGCCTTTTCGATCGCGCTCTGCCGCGATAAGGGCCAGAACATCGGGGTTTTCCACGCCCGAGCGCGCGCCATTTTCATAAACGTAATAGCCGCGCCCCGATTTCTGGCCGATCCACCCCGCCTCGCACATCAGATCGCCGATATCGACATAGCGGGCACCGGGGTCGCGCGTCGCGGCAAGCCGTTTGCGGCGGGCCCAGGAAATTTCCAGCCCGGCCATGTCGATCACCTGATAGGGGCCGACGGGAAAGCCGAAGCTGCGCATCGCGGCATCGATCTGCGCGGGCGTTGCCCCATCTTCCAGCAGAAAATCGGTGGCGGTGCGATAGGCCGACAGGATGCGGTTGCCGATGAAACCGTCGATATTTCCGGCCCTGACCGCGATCTTGCCCAGCCGCTTGGCCAGCGCGAATCCGGTGGCGACAACATCGTCCGCCGTCGCCTTGCCCACCACCACCTCCACCAGCTTCATGACGTTGGCCGGCGAAAAGAAATGCAGCCCGATCACGTCCGACGGGCGCGAGACGGTCGCCGCCAGCGCGTCGATATCCAGATAAGAGGTGTTGGTGGCCAGGATCGCGCCGGGTTTGAGCACCTGATCCAGCGCGCGGAACACACCGGCCTTGACGTCGAAATCCTCGAACACCGCCTCGATCACCAGATCGGCCCCGGCCAGCACCGACATGTCGGTGCCGCCATTCAGCCGGTCCCATTCGGCATCGCGCGCGGCCTCGGTCAGGCGGCCCTTGTCCACGGCGCGCTGGTGGATCACCGCAACCCGTTCCAGACCCTTGGCCAGCGCGTCATGGTCGCGTTCGATCATCACCACCGAAAGCCCGGCCCCCAGCAGCGCCGAGGCAATCCCCGCCCCCATCAGCCCGCCGCCGATGACGCCGACCTGCGCAACCTCGCGCGCCGTGGCGCGGGCAAGTTCGGGCACCTTGGCCACGCGGCGTTCGGCCAGGAAGGCATGGCGCAAACCGATCGAGGCGGGCGAGGTCAGGCAGTCGCCAAAGGCCGCGTTTTCAAAGGCGCGGCCGGTCTCGGTTGGCAACAAAAGTGCGGCCTCGACGCAATCGACGATCTTTGACGGGGCGATGATGTTTGGGTTGGCAACCTTGGCGCGGCGGGCGCGCACCTCTGCCTCATAGGCGGCGGGGTCGCGGGTGCCTTCGGTCCGGTTCGACGTGGGAACCGGCGGATGCCCCGCCGCCGCGGCGTCGGCCATGGTGCGGGCGCGGGCAAGGGCGGTGTCGATCAGGTCATGTTCGGCGATCTCGTCGATCAGCCCGGTTGCAAGCGCCTCGGTCGCGCGGATCGGCTTGCCCGACAGCATCAGGTCAAGCGCGACCTTCGCCCCGGCCAGGCGTGGCGCGCGCTGCGTGCCGCCGGCGCCGGGCACAAGGCCAAGGTTGACCTCGGGGAAGCCCATGCGCGCGGCGGGGTGCGCGACGCGCCAATGGGCCGCAAGCGCCACCTCGAACCCGCCGCCAAGGGCGGTGCCGTGCAAGGCGGCGACCACGGGCTTGCCGCAGGCCTCTATCCGGTTGCAGACCTGCGGCAGCCAGGGTTCGGGGGCGGGCGCGCCGGAATCGAATTGCGCGAATTCGCGGATATCGGCCCCGGCGGGAAAGGTTCCGCCCGCGCCGATCAGCACGATGGCGCGGATGGCGGGGTTCGCCTCTGCGGCATCGATCGCATCGATCAGGCCCTGTCGCACCGCTTGGCCAAGGGCATTCACCGGAGGGTTGTCGATGGTCACCAGCGCGACATCGTCCAGTGTTACCGTTTCAACAACGTCTGCCATGTTCCCCGTTCCTTTCAGCCCCGCCCGACCTGCCGGTTGCCCCTGCGTGGCGACATCCCGATGGTCGCGCCACCGCGTGCCCCTGCCGCCGTTTGCAAGGTTCCGGCCAATCCCCGCGATCATGCCCCAAGCCCCTTCTTTCTAAAGGGGTTTGGGCATATGTCCATGGGCGATTGCCGCAAGGCGGGGATTGGGCGGCTTACCCCGCACCGCCTGTTGCACGCCGACGCGCGATCACCGGGCCGCCGCCCTGTTGCATGATGCGGGCAATGGCCTGCGCGGCCGGTTCACGGACCACGGCCATATGGTGCGCATTGGCATGGATCAGCGTTTCCCGGTCAACGACCATGGCCACATGGCCGTGCCAGAACAACAGGTCGCCGCGTTCCGGCGGATCGGATCGCGGGATTTCCCGGCCCCACCGCGCCTGAAGATCGCTGTCGGCGGGGCAGGCCATGCCGCAGGCCAGAAAGGCCGCCTGTACCAGCCCGGAACAATCGATGCCGCTGCGGCTGTTGCCGCCCCAAAGATAGGGTGTGCCAAGCAGCAGATCGGCCACGCCCGCCGGATCGTCGAAGGTATCATCCAGCCCGCGCAGATGGGCGCGCGGCACGAAAAGCCCCGCATCGGTCTGGGCAAAGGCGCCGGTCTGGCCGGTGATGGTCAGCCTTGCGCCGAACGAAAGCGCCGATACCTCGGGCGCGCGGATGTCGGGCGCGGTGTAAAGATGGCTTGCCGGGGCGGCGATGAAATCGGTGGGCACCACGGCCGGGCCAAGCGCGCGCGCGTCCAGCCAGCCGACATATCCATCCTGTTCGGCCTGTCCGAAGGCGTGATCCTGCCGACGCTCCAGCACCAGAAACCCGGCCCCCATCAGCATTTGCCGGTCGCGCGCGCCCTCACCGGGGGCGCGGCGCAGATCGGCCAGCGGGCGGGTGATGCGCATGGCCTCGCCCGGAACGAAGCGTTCGGCGGCGACCTGCCCGCGCAGCGAAACATGCGCCACCCGGCCGTTGGCCGGTGTCAGGCGGCGGTCTGTCGGCGCCCCTGTCACAGGCCCAGAAGCCCCGGCAGCGCCGCCAGAAGCGCGCGCGCGCCTTGCCCCACGCCGCCCTTGGGCCGGGCCGGGGCCGCCTTGGGCTGCCAGCCGTAGATGTCGAAATGGACGTAACGCGCCTTGTCCGCAAAGCGGCGCAGGAACAGCGCCGCGGTGATCGATCCGGCCATGCCGCCCGAGGGTGCGTTATCCAGATCGGCAATGCCGGGTTCCAGCATGGGTTCATAAGGGGTCCAGAACGGCATGCGCCAGACCGGATCGGCCACCGCGCCCCCCGCCGCGGCGATAGCGGCGGCGATGCTGTCGTCATCGCAATAGAAGGGCGCAAGATCGGGACCAACCGCCACCCGCGCCGCACCCGTCAGCGTGGCCATGGAAATCAGCGCGTCAACCGGTTCCTCGACCGCAAGCGCCAGCGCGTCGGC
>JACIYW010000151.1 GCA_014359745.1 Paracoccaceae bacterium
GACGGCGGCAAGGAGGACCGCGCAAAGATATCCGGCAAGGCGCTGGTTCATAGCAGGAAGTGATGCACTTCCCGGCTTTGCGCTTCAAGGCTTTTGCGCATCTTGGCGAAAGCCGCCGCCTCCAACTGCCGCACCCGTTCCTTTGACAGGCCCAGCTCATCGCCCAGGCTTTCCAGCGTCCGGGGATCGGATCGCAGCTTGCGTTCCTGCACGATCAGGCGTTCCCGGTCGTTCAGGATGGCCATGGCGGTTGCCAGCCAGCCGCGCAGCTTGGCGCGGTCATGGCTTTGTTCGACCCGGTGCGCCGCCTGATCAGACTCGTCTTCCAGCACGTCGATCCATTCGCGGCCTTCCTCATCGCCCGATTGGCGCGTGTTGAGCGAATAATCCGATCCTGAAAGCCGCCCCTCCATCATCTGTACATCGTGCAAGGGCACCCCGATTTCACGCGCGACCAGTTCGCTAAGCTGATGCGGATCAAGCGGTTCGCCGCGTTGTTGCGCCTCGCGTTCCAGTTTAGCCTGCACACGGCGCAGGTTGAAGAACAGCGATTTCTGCGATGATGTCGACCCGGTGCGCACCATCGACCAGTTGCGCATCACATAGTCCTGAATGCTGGCCTTGATCCACCACACCGCATAGGTTGAAAACCGCACGCCGCGATCGGGATCGAATTTCTCGGCGGCCTTCATCAGGCCCAGCCCGGCCTCTTGAATCAGGTCGTTCATCGGCGCGCCGTAGCGGCGGAATTTCGACGCCATGGAAATCGCCAGCCGCATATAGGCGGTGATCAGGCGGTGCAGCGCCGCCTCGTCACGCTGATCGCGCCAGGCATAGGCCAGCCGCAATTCGGTTTCCGCATCCAGCAATTCAGCCTTCATCGCGCGGCGGGACATGGCCCTGTCATCGGATAGGTCAAGTGGCATCTCGGTCTCCCCGGCATGCGTGATGATCCCTGGTCGTCACGTTACCTTTGGTACGCGATCAATATACGTTTGGATCATTCATTTCCGTCGCCAGAAAATTACCCGATGCCGGAAATTCACCCCCTGCCCGCCATCCCCGCGCCGCCCCCGCCGATTTTCAGTGCGCGCGCCGGTGGTTCATTCCTCATTCTTGAGCAGCATCAGAAGCGCCACCACCGTCAGCGCAACCCCGCCCCCCATCAGCAAGGGCGGCGCGCCATGGCCGATGATCAGTTCCAGCATGATCACCCAGCTTGGCGTAAGATATGTATAGGCCAGCACCTTGGCCGATGGCAGCCGCACCGTGGCATATTGCAGCAATACCGTTGTCAGGGCCGACGCAAATATCCCCAGATAGGCGATGGTCACCCAGACCAGCCAGGGCAAGTCAAGCCAGCGGGTTGCCCGTATTTCGGACCAGCCGACAACCGCCAGCACCACGAACCCGGCCACCAGCATGCCAAGGCTGAACATCACCGCCGGTTCCCCGCGATTCAGCCTGCGCGCCATCGGGGTGAACAGGGCGTGCGACACGCAGCCGACGAAATAGATCGCCTCGCCCCGGCCCAGATCGAAGGCCAGCAGCGCGCCGGTATCCCCACGAAAGATTACCCAAAGCGCGCCAAAAGCCCCGATCACCAGCGCGATCAGCATCCGCCGCGTCATCGCCTGGCGAAAAACCAGCCATCCGATACCCCCCGCCATCAGCGGCACCAGCGTGAACACCGATGACGCCGAAACCGGCCTTGCCGTTTTCAGCCCCTCGAACATCAGCACGAAATAGAGCGCAAACAGCCCGCCCAACACCAGATAGCGCCACGGCGCGCGCACCGCCGACGTCGGAACGCCGGTGGTCGCCATCGTTATGACCGCCAGAATGACCGATGCAAACAGGAACCGGATCGCCGTCAGCGCCAGCGGGTCGATATCATTGGCGGTCAACGATCCCAGGCTGAACGACCCCGCCACCACGGCCGAAAACAGCAGCATCGCCAGGTGGCCGCGCGCAGCCTGAGACAGATTCTTCATCGGGAAACCTCCGGAATATATGTGCTGACCGCCGCCTTGATCCGGCCCGTCAATCCTGTGTGGCCATGTTCTTGCACGAGTCGGGAAACATCGTGGTGGCCGCGTCTTTCAGGAATGACAGAAAGGTCTGCACCTTTGTGGTGCGGTGCAGATCGACATGGGTCACCAACCAAAGCGGCGTGTGCCAGACATCAAGCGGCGCCAGCGCCTCTATCAGGTCGGGGTCATTGGCCGCCACCATCTGGCTGACAAACCCGATCCCCGCCCCCGCCCGCACCGCCTGGTGCAGGGCGCGCATCTCGTTGCCGCGAAAGGTAATCGCGGTGTCGGGCACCGTGTCGCGCAGCCAGCGGTGAAAGGGCGCGCGCGCCTGCTCGCTGCTGGCGCCGACAAAGCGATGCCCGGCAAGATCGTCGATGCCCGCGGGCAGCCCATGCTCCCTGGCATAGGATTTCGAGGCATAAAGCCCGAACCGCTGCACCATGAAGGGCTGCACCACGTTATCGGGTTCATCGGGCTGCGCCCCCGCACGGATCGCCACATGCGCCTCGCCATATTGCAGACGATAGACGCGGTTGTCGGTCAGCAGGTGCACCACAAGCCCCTGATGCTCCGCCTGAAACCGGGCAAGGCAGGGGATCAGCACCGGCGACAGGCCGGGAATGGTCGTCAGGATCAGATCGCCGGTAACGGCCTTGCCCTGCCCCTTGATCCGGCCCGAAAGTTGCGTGAACTGATCATCGGTGGCCTGTGCGACCTTCAACAGGTCTTCGCCCGCCTCGGTCGCGGTATAGCCGCGCGCGTGGCGCTGAAACAGCTTGGCCTCCAGCCGTTTTTCCAGCGCGTCGATATGCCGGATAACGGTGGCGTGATGCACGCCCAGCGCCTCGGCCGCGCCAGAGACGGTGCCAAGGCGCGCAACGTGATAGGCGGTCCTTATCTCGTCCCAGTTGTCAACGCTCATCCGCCCGCCCCTGTCGATCTTTCAATGCGCCCGGGCCAGTTCCGCAGATAGCCCTGCCCATCGTTTCAGGGATCAGGATATCGGTCAAAGTTCGCGCCCATGCGCGCGAAAGGTGAACCTTATCTGTGCGGGAAATGCAAGGCGGGGCCGGGGAAATTCGCCCCGGCCCCGCGCATGAAGGCCGCCCAGAAAGGCCGCCCGTTCAGGCCATCAGATCGAAGGTATCGGTTGATCCCGTGATCTGCAGGTTGATCGAGGTTTGCGCACCGCCATCGACCAGCGCCCAGATGATCTGTTCGGTTGGCTTGTAGATCACAAAGGCTTCCTGCACCGCCGCGTCCCCGGCGTTCTCGGTGTTGGCGAAATTGATCTGGAACTGATCGGCAGTGGCCCCGGCATTCCCGAACAGCAGGACATCGCCCTCTGCATGGCTGAAATCCTGAATCCAGTCGCTGCCGTGATCAAGGATGCCGACGTGGAAAAACTTGTCGGCCCCGGCCCCGCCGTTCACCCGGTCAGACCCGAAAGCGCCGTTGATGAAATCATCCCCGGCATTGCCAAAGAGCAGATCCGAAAACGCACCGCCGCTGATCGCGTCATTGCCGTCGCCGCCCACAACGGTGTCTTCGCCAAAGCCGCCCACAAGGGTGTCATTGCCGTCCATCCCGTTGATGTCGTCATTGCCCGCGCCGCCGTCGACCATGTCGTTGCCCGCGCCGCCAAAGACCACATCGCGCAGATCCGCCGCGGTGTCGCCGCCAAAGATCTCGTCATCGCCATCGCCGCCGTTCAACGTATCCGCGCCGTCGCTGCCGTTGAGCGTGTCATTACCGGCGAACCCGCGCAAACGATCGTTGAGCGATGTACCCTGCAAATCATCCGCCGCCGCATCGCCGTCCAACTGCGCGCCGTTGAACGCCAGCGTGGTATTGCCGCCCTCATTGCTCAGCACCAGGTCGGCATTCTGGAACTCGCCGGTCAGCTTGACGGTACTGTCGGAGGTGCCGTTGTTGTCGCTGTCGATATCGATGATCGCCGAACCCTGCGTGACCTTGATCTGCGACGGGTCGAGCACCTGCCCAAGGATCGTCAGCAGGTCGCCAGTGCCGAAGATGTTGACAAGATCACCGTTCAGGTCTTCAAGCGAGCCAAGGATTTCATCGCTTCCGAAGCCAAGGTTCATCACGTCATTGCCAAGACCGGGAAAGATCTTGTTGTTGCCTGCGGTAACGGTAAAGAGCTCTGGCGCGTCCGACCCTTGCAGCGTGTCATCGCCCGAGGTGCCGACCACCGGCGTGAACACCCCCGAACCGCCGCCTGAAAGCAGCTTCATGTTGCTGATGAACAGGCCCGAATCGAGGATCGTGTCACCGGTATCGGCCACCCCGATCTTCATCGTGTTGGTTCCCGCGACGACCGGGGCAAGAATGGTCAGCCGCGGCGAAAAACCGTCATATTCCGTCGCCCATTGGTCGCCTTGGTTGTCGATGAAATTGCCCGCCGAAATGTTGGCGTCGATCACCGACAGCGGCTGGTTCGCCTGGCCGTTGAACAGCGCATAGTTCACATCGTTGACGAAAACCGCCGCGATGTCCACGAAGTTTGAGTTCGAGTATTCCGGGAATTCATCCGATCCGAACACGACGTCGAAGCTGATCGTGTCAAAGCCAAGCGTGGGCGCATTCTGGAAGGTGAATTCCACAACTGCGGCATCACGAGTCGTTCCTGCGCCGCCAAAAGCCGCCTGCGCCGCTGCATCAAGATCGGCGTCGCCCGCTGTGCTGCGCGAGACCGAGAACCCGGTTTGCGTGTTCGACGTGCCTGGCCCGCCGCCCGAGGTCAGGAAGATACCCCGCCCGATCGACACCTCCTGCGCATCCGGCCCGTCGATGGTATGGCCGTCCGGCAGCAGCCGGATCGCTTCCGGCGCGCCGGTATAGGTGGCGTTTTCAATGGTGACCGATCCGTCACCCGGCACGAAATTCTGGATCTGCCCGGCAGCGGCCGGGTCCGCCAGCCCAAAGCCGAAATCAACCGGGAACCCGTCAGCATCGCCACCACCAATCGGGGTGTCATCCACCACAACGCCCGCCAGCGATTCAAGCGCGATGTCCTGCCCCGGCGCGAACGCGCCTGTGGGGACGTTGAAACCCGTGATCGACTGCTCGAAGGCCTGGAAGTCGGCCACCGTGTTGATCGCGGGCAGCGGCGTGCCGCCGATCGGGAAGAAATGGTCGATCCCGATGGTGTTTCCCTGCTCGAAGAAGAGGTCGAGCACGACCGAGCGATTGCCGCCCCCCCAGACGACTTCGAACACGCTCACCTCGGTCGGCCCGGTATCGCCAAACGTCACGCCGTTGAGCGTCGTCGCGATATCGTCGATCTGGAGGTCTACCGGGATGAAATCGTCGCCGGGTTGCTGCGGCAAAAGCGAGTAGCTGAAGGTGCTCTGCCCGTCCGGCATGGTGATCGCCAGCGTGGCCGGCGCCACGGCGACGGTATTGTCCCCGCCAAGCAGGTCGTCAAAGGTGACCTGAACCCCGGTTAACGTAAATTGAGACATAACTGTTTCTCCTGCAAGCACACTGGCTTTGTTTTGCAAACTCTGGCCGCACCATCCCGGCACCCAGTATTGT
>JACIYW010000152.1 GCA_014359745.1 Paracoccaceae bacterium
GGGCCTTCGGCGCGAACATGTGCTGGTGGTGGTGCTGATCTGTGCCGGGTCGGATGCGGTGCTGATCGGGGCCGGGGTGGCGGGGTTTGGCACGCTTGCCGGTGCCGCACCATGGCTGTCGAACGCCATGCGCTATGCGGGTGCGGCGTTTCTGGTCGCTTATGGCGCGCGCGCGTTTCTCGCCGCGTGGCGGGGCGGCGCGGTTCTGGCGGCGGGGGCGGGTGGCGCATCGCGGATCGGCACGGTGATTGCGACCTGCCTGGCGCTGACCTGGCTGAACCCGCATGTCTATCTGGATACGGTGGTGTTGATGGGCGCGGTTTCGGCGCGTTATCCGGGGCAGGGTACGGTGTTCTGGCTGGGGGCGACTGCCGCCTCGTTCACGTTCTTTTTCTGCTTGGGTTTCGGGGCACGGCTGCTTGCGCCGGTCTTTGCGCGGCCGGTGGCGTGGCGCTGGCTTGATGCGGGGGTTGGGGTGGTGATGTGGGCGATCGCGGCCCTGCTTTTGCGTGGGTAGCGCCGTGTTGCGCCCGATCAGCCCCGCACCAGCAGCGTGGCCATGCGGCGCAGCGCCAGCGCATAACCTTCCACACCAAGCCCCGCGATAACCCCGTCGGCGCGCAGGCTGACATAGGAATGATGGCGAAACGCTTCGCGTTTGTGAACGTTCGAGATGTGCACCTCGATCACCGGGCCGTCGAATGCGTTCAGCGCGTCAAGGATGGCGACGGATGTGTGGGTAAAGGCGGCGGGGTTGATGATGATGCCCTGTGCGGCCTGCCGGGCGGTGTGGATCTGATCGATGATCACGCCTTCATGGTTCGACTGGAACAGCGCCACGTTCAACCCAAGGGTCTGCGCCAGGGTCGTGCAGCGCTGCGCCACGTCGTCCAGCGTGTCGGCGCCATAGATTTCCGGTTCGCGCTGGCCCAGCAGGTTCAGGTTGGGGCCGTTGAGGATATGTACCGTGACGCTCATGATCGGCCTTTCAAGCTGAAGGGGGGCAGGGCGGAACGGCCCGCGTGCGCCCTTGGTTA
The DNA here is from genome assembly GCA_014359745.1 of Paracoccaceae bacterium. Taxonomy (GTDB): domain Bacteria; phylum Pseudomonadota; class Alphaproteobacteria; order Rhodobacterales; family Rhodobacteraceae; genus JACIYW01. The sequence continues at coordinate 1,038 of JACIYW010000152.1, forward strand.
TTTCACGTCAATAGCCGATCGCGCAACCGTCCTTGCGCGGGTCGGACGCGCCGGTCAGCACACCGCGCGCGTGATCGATCCAGATCGCCTGCGCGCCGCCGATGGCCAGATCAGGAACGCTGACCTTGTGGCCAAGTGCAGCCAGCGCCGCGCGCACCTTCGGGGCATAGCCGCGTTCCGTCTGAAGCGCGCCCGCAAAGGCAAAGCTGCGCGGCGCGTCGATGGCGGTTTGCAGGTCCATCCCGTAATCCAGCAGGTTGGTGATCAGCCGCGCGTGGCCGCAGGCCTGATAGGCACCGCCCATCACCCCGAAGGGCATGACAACCCGCCCGCCCTGGCGCAGCATCGCCGGAATGATGGTGTGCATCGGACGCTTGCCGCCCATTGCCTCGTTCGGGTGGCCTTTGGTCAGGGTAAAGCCCGCGCCGCGGTTCTGGAACAGCAGACCGAAGCGATCCGACGCGATGCCGCTGCCAAACGCGTGAAACAGCGAATGGATCAATGATATCGCCATGCCGTCGGCATCGACCACGGTGATACAGACCGTGTCGCGGTGCACGGCCTCAATGCCCGGTGCGGGCAGGGTCAGCACCCGGCCCGGATCGATCAGCGCGGCCAGACCGGCGGCGGTTTCCATCGACAGCAGGTGATCAAGGCGGGTCACATGGCCGGGGTCGGCCACGAAACGGTCGCGCGCGTCATAGGCCAGCTTGGCCGCCTCTGCCTCAAAGTGCGCGCGCGCGGAACCCAGCGGATCAAGGGTGCCAAGATCGAAATGCGACAGGATGTTCAGCATCAGGTTGGCGATCACCCCCTGACCGTTGGGCGGGTGCTCGACCAGTTCGAAATCCTTGTAGGGGCTGTAAACCGGGGCGTCATAGGTGCTTTTGGTGGCGGCAAGATCATCGGCGGTATGGGTGCCGCCTGCCGCGCGCAGGGACGACAGGATGTCATCGGCGACCTCTCCTTCATAAAACCCGGCGCGGCCCTTGGCGGCGATCCGGCGCAGAACCTCTGCCAGACCGGGGGCGCGGAACAGATCGCCAACACCGGGGGCCGCGCCCGCGTGCAGGAAGCGGTCGCGCGCCGCACCTTGCAGGGTTCTGGCGTGACAGGCCCAGTGATGCGCCACGCGCGGGGCCACCGGCACGCCCGCTTCGGCGCAAGCGATGGCGGGGGCAAGGATCGCCTCAAGGCCCAGCAGGCCCCAATCTTCGGACAGGCGGCAAAAGGCATCGACGGCACCGGGCAGGGTGACCGATTCAACCGCGCCCAACGGGATCGTCGCCATGCCGCGCGCCCGCAGATCGGCCGCGTCAAGGCCCATGGGCGCCCGCCCCGACCCGTTGAGCGCCACCACCCGTTCATCCCCCGCCGGTTTGACCAGCGCGAATGTGTCGCCGCCCAGCCCGCACATATGCGGCTCGCACACCGAAAGCGCGGCCGCGCCCGCGATCGCGGCATCTACCGCATTGCCGCCGTCCTGCAGGATACGCAGCGCGATCTGCGCGGCAATCGGATGCGAGGTGGCAACCATCGCCCCGGTCGCCAGAACAGCCGAGCGGCCGGGCAGTTGGAAATCACGCATGTTCGATCCTTGTCGTTGCGGCGGTGATGCGGCCCTGTGGCGGAACGGCGCGGGGCCGGTCAGTCGCATGAAAAGCATGGCCGGGCACCCGGCGCAACCACAAGGCGCAACAGCATGAAAGCCCCGACAGCATGCCCCCCGCGCCCGACCGGTTTGCCGGGGATGCCGATCTGGCGGGTGCCGGGATGTTCGGCATGAACATGGGAATGAGGGCGCCGACGCCCGAAGCCCGGTTCTCGACGCCCACGCACAGATTTGGCGCACACAGATTTGGCGCGAAAAGATTTGAATTGACCGGCCTGTCGTCGATTGTAAGGTACGCAACACGCCGGTGCACAGGCTACGGATCACCCAAAGTGCCCGAAAAGTGCCCGATCCTGGGGGGTTTCTTGAATTTCGGTGACAAGCTTAACCCGATAACGCAAAGCTTTACCTTGAAGGATAGAGGTGGTCCTTATTTTTCGACCAGTATTCCGACGGAAAGGTCTGTGAGAACGTCGCGCAATGCGCGGGCGGGGCGGCCTCGACCACCGGGTTTCCGGATGGCGCGGCGCTGGTGACCTGTGCGCAGATCGGCGATTTTGCCACCCCCAAGGCGGGTCTGCCCCCATCAACGAGATGTTCGACGCCGTTGAGGCATGGACCATGACCAAAACCAGGTTCGACGTGTTGGAAATCTGCAACCCGCATGATATCCCGCCGACCCGATCCTGAGCATGAAGGAAATCGTCGAGGCAGAGCGCGATGTGCCGACCCATGGCGCGTTTCAATACGGCCGGATAAGGGCCGGACAGTTCCCCGGTTCCTGAAACAGAAATACCCCGAAAGGCTTACCCAATGTCGGATATCGAAATCGCCCGCAAGGCCAACAAGAAACCCATTCAGGAAATCGGGGCAACGCTTGGTATTCCGGCCGAACATCTGTTGCCCTATGGGCATGACAAGGCCAAGATATCGGAAACATTCATCAAATCTCTGGCGGGCAACAAGAACGGCCATCTGGTTCTGGTGACGGCGATCAACCCGACCCCGGCGGGCGAAGGCAAGACCACCACCACCGTGGGCCTTGGCGACGGGCTGAATGCCATCGGCAAGAAAACCGCGATCTGTATCCGCGAGGCCAGCCTTGGCCCGAATTTCGGCATGAAGGGCGGCGCGGCCGGGGGCGGCATGTCGCAAGTGGTGCCGATGGAGGATATGAACCTTCACTTCACCGGCGATTTCCACGCGATCACCAGCGCGCATAACCTGCTGGCGGCGATGCTGGACAACCACATCTACTGGGGCAATGCGCTGGATATCGACATCCGCCGCATCCCCTATCGCCGGGTGATGGACATGAACGACCGGGCGCTGCGCGAGGTCGTGTGCAATCTGGGCGGCGTTGCCAACGGTTTTCCGCGCGAAACCGGGTTCGATATCACCGTGGCCTCCGAGGTGATGGCGATCCTGTGCCTTGCCACCGATCTGGCCGATCTGGAACGGCGGCTGGGCGATATCATCGTCGCCTACCGGCGCGACCGCTCGCCGGTCCGTGCGCGCGATCTCAAGGCCGACGGGGCGATGACGGTGCTCTTGCAACAGGCGATGCAACCCAACATCGTGCAGACACTGGAAAACAACCCCGCCTTCGTGCATGGCGGGCCGTTCGCCAATATCGCCCATGGCTGCAATTCGGTGATCGCCACCACGACGGCGCTGAAACTGGCCGATTATGTGGTGACAGAGGCGGGATTCGGCGCTGATCTGGGCGCGGAGAAGTTCTTTGATATCAAGTGCCGCAAGGCCGGCCTTGCGCCCGAGGCGGTGGTGCTGGTCGCCACGGTGCGCGCGATGAAGATGAACGGCGGCATCGCCAAGGCCGATCTGGGTTCCGAAGACGTTGGCGCGGTGCAAAAGGGCTGCGCCAACCTTGGCCAGCACATCGAGAACATCAAGAAATTCGGCGTCCCGGTGGTGGTGGCGATCAACCATTTCGTCACCGATACCGATGCCGAGGTGCAGACGATCAAGGATTTCGTCGCCACCCAGGGGGCCGAGGCGGTGCTGTGCACACATTGGGCCAACGGTTCGGCGGGGATAGCGGATCTCTCCCACAAGGTCGTGGCGCTGGTTGAAGGTGGATCGGCCAGGTTTGCGCCGCTTTATCCCGATGACATGGGCCTGTTCCAGAAGATCGAAACCATCGCGCGCGAAATCTATCGCGCGGATGAGGTGCTGGCCGACAAGAAGATCCGCGATCAGCTTAAAACCTGGGAAGAGCAGGGCTATGGCAACCTGCCGATCTGTGTGGCCAAGACGCAATATTCCTTTACCACCGATCCCAACCGGCGCGGTGCGCCGCGCCGCCACTCTGTGCCGGTGCGCGAGGTGCGGCTTTCGGCGGGCGCGGGGTTTGTGGTGGTGATCTGCGGGGATGTCATGACCATGCCGGGGCTGCCGCGGGTTCCGTCGGCGGAGTTCATTCGCATCAACGAAGACGGTGTTATCGACGGGCTTTTCTAGGATTGCCGCTTACCGGGGCGGTCATGTGTGCGCCCGCCGTTACAGGGGGCGGAAATGCGGTGATCCGCAGGGGGCTGGCGCCCGTCCGTGGCAGGGCATGGGGCAGCCCGATGCGCCATGGGCCATCGTTGGCGGGTGGTTTTGGGCGCGGCCGGGCGGGGCGATCCGGGTGGACGGCTGCCAGATGGGCGGGATCGCGCCGCCGACCTCACCCGTTTGCGCGCCCTGTGTCACGGATTTCGGGGCGAAAGCTGGCACCATCCGCGATGTGGTGGCGGCTGCGCAAGGCGTCGGCGACGGATCGGGATATTGAAGCGTTCTCTTCTTAACCATATGATAAACATCATTAATATCCCCTGCGCCACGGGACTTTGTCGCTATCGGCGTTTTCCGGCGATCAATGCCGTTGTGTTTGAAATGCATT
>JACIYW010000153.1 GCA_014359745.1 Paracoccaceae bacterium
GATGTCGATGCAACCCAATTCCGGCGCGCAGGGTGAATATGCCGGGCTGCTGACCATCGCGGCCTGGCACCGCGCGCAGGGCGACAGCGCGCGCGACATCTGCCTGATCCCGACATCTGCGCATGGCACCAACCCCGCCAGCGCACATATGGCGGGGATGGAGGTCGTGGTGGTGAAATCCGCCGCCAATGGCGATATCGATCTTGTTGATTTCCGGCAAAAGGCGCAGGCGGCGGGCGCGCGGCTGGCGGCCTGCATGATCACCTATCCCTCGACCCATGGCGTGTTCGAGGAAACCGTGCGCGAGGTTTGCAAGATCACCCATGACCACGGCGGGCAGGTCTATATCGACGGCGCGAACCTCAACGCCATGGTCGGGCTGGTAAAACCCGGCGATCTGGGCGGCGATGTCAGTCACCTCAACCTGCACAAGACCTTTGCCATCCCGCATGGCGGCGGCGGCCCCGGCATGGGGCCGATCGGCGTCAAGGCGCATCTGGCGCCATTCCTGCCCGGTCGCCCCGAGGCGGGCGGCGCGGGCGCGGTGTCGGCGGCACCCTATGGCTCGGCTTCCATCCTGCTGATCTCCTGGGCCTATTGCCTGATGATGGGCGGTGCCGGGCTGACGCAGGCCACCCGCGTCGCGATTCTGAATGCCAATTACATCGCCGCCCGTCTGCAAGGGGCTTACGGCGTGCTGTTCAAAGGCGGGCAGGGGCGGGTGGCACACGAATGCATCCTCGATACCCGCCCGTTTGCCGAGGTCGGCGTGACCGTGGATGACATCGCCAAACGACTGATCGACAACGGCTTTCACGCCCCCACGATGAGCTGGCCGGTGGCCGGCACCCTGATGGTGGAACCTACCGAAAGCGAAACCAAGGCCGAACTTGACCGGTTCATCACCGCCATGCTGGCCATCCGCGACGAGATCGCCGAGGTCGAGGCGGGGCGCATATCGGCCGAAGACAGCCCGCTGCGCCACGCCCCCCACACCGTCGAGGATCTGGTGGCCGACTGGACCCGCGCCTATCCGCGCGAAGCGGGCTGCTTTCCGCCCGGCGCCTTTCGTGTCGATAAATATTGGCCGCCGGTTGGCCGGGTGGACAATGTCGCGGGGGACCGGAACCTGATCTGCACCTGCCCGCCGGTGGAGAGCTATGCCGAGGCTGCCGAGTGACCTTTGCGTCGGAACCGGGGGTTTTGCACCCCCGGACCCCCGCAGAGTATTTTCACCAAGGGGATGAAAGCAGCCGGATTTTTCATCCTCTCGACGAAAATACTCCGGGGGTGAATTGGCCGCAGGCCAAGAGGGGGCGGCGCCCCCTTTCTCCCGTCAAACCCATTTCGCGAGCGGCGGCAGGCTCATCAGCACGGCGTTGGCGTCGTGGCCGGTTTCCAGGCCGAATTTCGTGCCCCGGTCATAGACGAGGTTGTATTCGGCATAGAGGCCGCGGTGAATCAGTTGGGTCTCGCGGTCAGCTTCTGTCCAGGGTGATGAGCGGCGCGCGTCAACAAGGGGTATGAAGGCGGGCAGGAAGGCGCGGCCGACATCCTGGGTGAAAGCGAAATCTGCCTCCCAGTCGCCGGTGTTCAGATCATCATAGAAGATGCCGCCCACGCCGCGGGCGCGGCCGCGGTGGGGGATGAAGAAATACTCATCCGCCCAGGCCTTGAACCGCGGATAGCGGTCGGCGCCGTGCGGGTCGCAATAGTCTTTCAGCGTCGCATGGAACGCCTCGGTATCCTCGGCATATTCGATGCAGGGGTTGAGGTCGGCGCCACCGCCGAACCACCACGCGCCCGGCGTCCAGAACATCCGGGTGTTCATGTGCACGGCCGGGCAATGCGGATTCTGCATATGCGCCACAAGCGAGATGCCGGCGGCCCAGAACCCGGGGTCTTCGGCCATGCCCGGCACACCGCGCGCGGCCATGGCATTCCGGGCCCGTTCGCCCAGGGTGCCGTGGACGGTTGAAACGTTCACGCCGACTTTTTCAAAGACCCGCCCGCCGCGCAGCACGCTCATCAGCCCGCCGCCGGCCTCTTCCCCGGCGATACCGGCGCGTTTGGTGGTGCTGACCTCGAAACGTCCCGGCGGCAGGGAGGTGGTCGGGCCGAAGCTCTGGCTGTCTTCGAGCGCCTCGAAGCGGTTGACGATGTCATCGCGCAGGGTTCGGAACCAGGTTGCGGCGCGGGCCTTTTGGGTGTCCATGGTCTGGTCTGTCATCGGGGGCCTGTGTCACGGGTTTCAGATGTGGGGGAGGAGCCTTTTGAGGGCCGCAAGCGCGTCGTCCTCGCGCCAGATTTCTTCACCGGGGGCAAGGAAATCGGTGATTGTGGCCAGGGTGGCGGCCAGTTCGGGCGTCAGCGCGCCTTCGGCCACGACGGGCACTTCGATCACCTCGGACCACCATTCGAAGAGGTCAAGCGGTGCACGGCTGCCATCGCCAAGCAGGGTTTCGCCGACCGGGCCAAAGGCCACATAATCGGCGCCCGCCTCGGCGGCATTCAGGCCGTCGTGTCGCGAGGTGCCGCAAAAGGCGCCGACGATGGCGTCATTGCCAAGGGTCTTGCGCGCGTAGCGGATAGATTTGGCGCCATCGGCCAGGTGCACCCCGTCAAGGCCCAGACGTTCGGCCAGCGCGATATGGGTTTCGATGACGATGGCCACGTCGCGGGCATGGGCCACTTCGCGCAGGGCATCGGCGGCGCGCGACAGGCGGTCTTCGTCGCGGGTGGCCAGCGCAAGGCGCACACAGGCGATGGGCGCGCCGTCAAGCACGCGTGCAAGGCGGTCGGGAAATGTTTTCAGATCGATCTCTGGTGGGGTGATCAGATAGGTCTGCGGTGGTTCGGTATCGGCCATGATCGGTCCTTTGTCGTCGTTGACCGGCTATAGCCGGGTTCGGCGCGCTTGGCCATGGGGGGGTGTCACGGGGTGCTGGGGTGTTGCCGCGCGCGCCGGGCCGTCGTATGCGGGGCCGTCGTATCCGGCGGCAAGCAAACGGAGGCCCGCGCGTGACCGCACCCGTCTTTATCCTGACCCGGCCGCAGATGGGCGAAAACATCGGTGCTGCGGCGCGCGCGATGCTGAACTTCGGCCTGGAAGAGATGCGCGTGGTGGCGCCGCGCGATGGCTGGCCCAATCCAAAGGCGGTTGCGATGGCCAGCGGGGCGGGGCGGCTGCTGGAACGGGCAGGGCTGTTTGGCGATCTGCCCGCCGCGCTGGCCGATTGCACCCGCGTTTACGCGACCACGGCGCGGGGGCGCGATCTGACCAAGCCGGTGCTGACGCCAGAGGCCGCGATGGTCGAGGCGCGCGCGCATATCAATGCGGGGGGGCGGGTTGCGGTGCTGTTCGGGCCGGAACGGGCGGGGCTGGAAAATGACGATCTGGCGCTGGCCTCGGCGGTGATTTCGGTGCCGGTCAATCCGGCGTTTCCATCGCTCAATCTGGCGCAATGCGTGCTGTTGACGGGCTATGAATGGGCGCGCGCGCAGGGTATCGGGGTGCCGGGCGCGCTGGCGGCCATGGCCGCGCCGGACATGGCGACCGGGATAGAGGTGGCGCGCCTTGGCGATCATTTCGAGGAAAAGCTGACGGCGGCGGGGTATTTCTTTCCCGATGACAAGGCCCCGGTGATGAAGCGCACCCTGCGTTCGATGCTGGCGCGGCTTGATCTGACGCGGGCGGATGTGCAAACGCTGCACGGGATATTGCGGCAAATGGCCCGTGGCTGGCGGAGTTAACGGGGGCGGCGCGCGATAGCCCCGGACATCAGGAGCGTGGAATGGCTGAGAAACGCAAGCTTTTCGAAGAGGTCAGCGGCCCAAGGCCCGCCGTGCAACCGGTCGGCGTGCTGATCGCGCAGGCGCGCGGGGCACGGCGCGGGGTGCGGGCCTGGCTGATCGTGCTGTTTGTCATGGTGGCGGTGATGATCGCGGTCGGCGGGTTGACGCGGTTGACCGACAGCGGCCTGTCCATCACCGAATGGCGGCCGGTGACCGGGGCGCTGCCGCCGCTTACCGAAGCCGACTGGCAGGCGGAGTTCACGAAATATCAGCAGATCCCGCAGTATGAACTGGTCAACCGCGGCATGACGCTGGCGGATTTCAAGACGCTTTACTGGTGGGAATGGGGGCACCGGCAGTTGGGCCGGGTGATCGGATTGGTCTGGGCGCTGGGGTTTGCGGGCTTCTTGCTGGCGCGCCAGATACCGCCCGGCTGGGCGGGGCGGCTGCTGCTGTTGGGCGCCCTGGGCGGGCTGCAAGGCGCGGTTGGCTGGTGGATGGTGTCATCGGGGCTGGGGGGGCGGATGGTTTCGGTGGCCTCCTATCGCTTGGCGGTGCATCTGGGGCTGGCCTTTGTCATTCTGGGGCTGCTTGCGTGGTATGCCTTGCAACTGGGCCGATCCGAGGCGGCGCTGATGCAGGCGCGCCGGGGGGGTGAACGTGGGTTGGCGCGCCTGACGGGGGGCTTGCTGGCGGCGGTGTTCGTTCAGATCGTCCTTGGCGCGCTGGTGGCCGGGATCGATGCGGGCCGGGCGTTTCCGACCTGGCCGTCGATGAACGGCGAATTCTTTCCCTCGAACGCGCTTTACACCGTCGGCGCGCCGCTTTGGACGGCGTTTTTCGAAAATCCGGGCCTGGTGCAGTTCATGCATCGGATGATGGCTTATGCCGTCTTTGTCTTCGGTCTTTGTGTCTGGTGGCGGGCCCGGCACAGCGCCCACCAAGTGACGCGGCGCGCGTTCGGCGCGATGGCGATTGTGCTGGCCGCGCAGGTGGCGCTTGGCATCGTGACCGTGCTGCATGCGGCCCCCTGGCATCTGGGCATCGCGCATCAGGTGACGGCGGTGGCGCTTTGGGTGCTGATCCTGCGCGCCGGGCATCTGGCGCGCTGGCCGGTGACGACATCGCTTCGGGGGGCGCGGATATGACGGCTTTTGCAAGGCTGATGGGGTATGAGCGCGATTCCGCGGCGCTGGCACAGGTGGCAGGAAGGCTGGGCTGGGATCAGGAAACCGTCATGCCGCGCGGCGCCGCCGATCAGCGCGCCGAGGAAGCGGCGGCGATGGAAGGGGTTTTGCACGCCCGCCGCACCGATCCGCGCCGCGCCGCATGGCTGGCCGAGGCCGAGGCAGAGGGCGCGCCCGACCCCGCCGCCGCCGCGCAATTGCGCGAAATCAGGCGCAGCTACACCCGCGCGGCCAAGGTTCCCGCCGATCTTGCCTCTGAAATCGCCCGTGTGACCAGTGTGGCGCAAGGCATCTGGGCCAATGCGCGCGCGGCCGAGGATGTCGTGGCCTTTCTGCCCACCCTTGCCCGCGTGATCGATCTGCGCCGCGAAGAGGCGGCGGCGCTGGCGCAGGGCGGCGACCCCTATGACGCGCTGCTGGAGGATTATGAGCCGGGCGCGACCGGCGCGTCGATTTCCGCGATGTTCGCGCAGATGCGCCCCCGCCTTGTGGCCCTGCGCGACCGCATTCTGGGCGCTGACGTGCCGCCCGCGCTGACCGGCGCATTCCCGGCAGAG
>JACIYW010000154.1 GCA_014359745.1 Paracoccaceae bacterium
AAAACGCCCATGAAATTTGGAACCAAAATACACGATAAAGATGATAGTATTTGTGGGAAATAAGATCGTCCTGGATGGAACAGCTATATCCCCGATTCTGGCCTTGCCGACCTGGGCGCGCCGGAACATGGCATGCCCGAGGATGGTCCATTGCCCTCGCGCGGCGACGTGGTGCTGGGGCTCGCCCCCCATAATGCGCAAGCACGCGGGGTGGGATAAGCGTAATCCTTCGCCGAGGGCCGTCTGCGCATTCCGGTGTGATCCGGCCCTATATCCGAACATGGATAAAGACCTGAAGTCGAGATCCTTTCCGTCACCGATACCGGCCGATGCCGAAGTTGGAGGGCTGATGAAAAGGTTCGCATTGTCGAGGTGAGTTTTGGCAAGCGCGGGTGCGTTGCCGAGACGGCCCGCCGACATGATATTGGCCGCGCGCGGCAGGACGACGGCGGAGAAAACGGAACGCGCTTTTCCGCCATCGTCCATGGGCAAAGGTCGGCCAGCCGAACCTGCATGGCAATCCACCGCTATCGGGCCAAGGCCAAGACCTGGAGTTCTGATTGGGTCATGTCGGGTTTTTCCCGGTAAGTTTCCAGATCCGACCAGAACCGATCCACCAAAGTCAGGATTTCGTGCTGATCACCGGCGACAAGTTCGCGCCGCAGCACCCCGTAAGCGGCGCGCGCGTCTTCGGCGGGCACATCCGCGATCAAGCTGTCCACGACACTGCGAAAGGTCAGCAGAACCGACCCCTGGGCGCGGCGGATTTCGACGATTTCCTGAACATAGCCCTCGACGGCTTGCATCAGCCGGGTTCGTTCGTCGGGGCCCGAGACCTGCGCAATTCCCGTCAGGTTGCCGATGTTGAACCGAAGCCGCTCGATCGTCGCGGCATTGGCATCCAGCGTTGGCAGAAAGATACCGCCCGACAACAGCGCCGATTTGGCGGTTTCCTTGCGCGCGGTCGATGCGGCTTCGCGTGACAGCCGCAGATCGGCGCGCAGGCCATCCAGCGCCTGTTTGCGCCGTGGGTCGATCTCTGCCTCGATCAGCGAGGAAAGTTGCGCCAGCGGGTCATCCGTCACCGTGCCCTCTTGGGTTGAACGGGCAACCCATTGGTCGCGAATGGCATTCAGCCGTGGTTCCGAGGTAACGACAGGCGCGGACAGCACGAAACGGGCGCCGAAACTGGAAGAGGTGCGCGCCGCGCCGCTGGCCGGATCATAGGGCCCGTATTCAGAGCGCTGCGCGGAATAGATCTGATCCCCGGTAAGCTTGAATGATCCGCCTCTGGTCACCAAACCGCCCGCCTGCCCGTGTCTGCGGCCGATCGCATTGAGGCGGAACGGATCGAGCATCAGCTCTTCGACATTGCCATAGACATCGAAAAGCCCCAACGGGTTGGCCTTGCGGGTGCCAATGGCCCCGACCGCGGCGCGCCCGCCGGATGTAAGGATTCTGGCGTAATCGCCAACCGGTTCATCCCCCGAAAACTTCCTGGCCGGAAAGTCGGTGGGATCTATTGCGACGCCGCCACGGGTCGCGTATTCCCATTCGTCTTCGGTCGGCAAGCGCACGAAGGCCATGACCCCATCGGCCTGTGGAAGCGTGTCGCGGGCATGCGCCATCAGCCATTGGGTATAGCTCTGGCCAATCTTGACCGCCTCGAACCAGCTTAGTTCCCCCTTGGCAAACCGGTCCCTGCCGCGCGCGGCGGGGCAATCACCGGTCAGGGCCTTGTACTGACCTTCGGTCAATTCGTAGCGCGCGATGAAGTAATGGGTGTCGCCGGCATCCGGGGTGGCGGCGGTTGCGGCGTCATGAAACGGCCCGCGCAGGAAGGTGGACAGGAAATAATCCGCATATCCGGTCTGGGCGTCGGATTGGCCAAGGCGCAACTGCCGGTCGCTGAGCGGGTTGCCGGCCTCGACCGGAACCACGACTTTCTGAAAGGCCATCGCGCCGCCACAGGGCATCGGCAGGATCAGGTCGGCGGCATCACCCGGCGCTGATTGTGCCGCCGGGTCGTATTGATCGACTGGCCAGGTGATATCCTGCGCCTGAACCGGGGGTGCCATCAGCGCGATCAACAGAGCCAGGCGCCAGATCATACCGATTCCCTCAGCACAATCGCCGGATCGACCCTGGTGATACTGCGCGCCGCAAACAGGCTTGCCAGGGTCACGAGCATCAGGACCGCAACGATGACGGACACGACATTGCCCGAACTCAACCGCACCAACCCGTCTGAAAATCCGGCGCCGAACAGCTTTTGGGCAAGCATGGCACAGACCGCGAACAGCGCGAAAGAACATATCAGCCCAAGACAGGCGGTCACGAAGGCCTGCACCACCGGAAACATCCAAAGCCGCCGTTCCGGCACGCCGATCAGCGCCAGCGAAGCGATCATGTGGCGTTTGCGCGCCACCTCGCCCCAGAAGCTGAAAATCAGCGTCGCGGCCAGACCAAGCGCGGCAATCGCGGCGGTCAGGGCCAGGGCAATATCCAGATTTCGCCCCAGCCCAAGGGTGCCTTCCACCTCGCGCGTGCGGGCCTCGGTCGCGATGCCGAACCGGGCCTCGATCCGGTTTTGCAAGGCACCCAAAGATTGCAGATCAGCCGCATAGGCGCGGATACCTTCGAAACTTGGCACCCGGCCCGCCAGCGGCCGCCCTTCGGTGATGCCGTGTTCGGGAAGGGCGTATTCGTCATAGAATGCCTCGACCAGATCCAGAAGCGCGATATCGGCGAGAACCGAGTCTCCGCGCATCCGGTCCTTGGGGATGATCGCCGCAATCGTCGCATCCAGCCGCAACTGCCGGGGCCGTTCGGTCGCCTGAGAGAACAGATGAACCGGCGTGCCGACCGTGAGGCGCAGTTGCGCGGCGAGCGCCTCGGATACCGCGATCCGCCCCTCTTGCAGGTCAAGGCCCTCGGGCAAGGTGGGATCGCCAAGCCCCGAAGGAATAAGGATCGCGCTGCGCGATTCACGCCCATCCACCGCGCGGATATTGACGTAATCGAACAGCGATCGGGTCTTGAGCGTGACAAACCCCGCCTCGGGCCAGTCGCGGATCATCTGCGCATCTTCGGGCGCAAAGCTGTTGTTCCCGGTGGTGTTGACCTGCAAGGTCGCCGGATTTGACAAAAGCCTGCCTATCAGAGCCTCATAAACGCCGTTCTTTACGCCAAAGAGCACCAGAAGCGGCACGATGATCCCCACCAGAACCGCCACATTGCAGATCATGTGCAGCTTTTCGCGCAAAAGGTCGCGCAGGGCCAGATCGAATATCAGCCTCATGCGGCCTCCGGTACTGGCCGCAACCGGCTGGTGACAAGGCCGGGTTCGGTTGCGGGGCTGATCTGCAAGGCGTGGCGCGTCAGCGCAAAGCGATCCAGAAGCGCCAGATCATGCGATGAAATCAGCACCGCCGTGCCGCCGTGCCGTGCCGCGTCAAACAACAGCGCCATCGCTTCCTGCGCGCTTTCGGGATCAAGCGCGGCGGTGGGTTCGTCGGCGATCAGGATGTCGGGGCGATGGGCCAGCGCGCGCGCGATCGCGGTGCGCTGACGTTGCCCGATCGACAGCTTTTCGGGGCGCATGTGCCCCAGGCCCGACAGGCCCAGCCGTTCGATCAATTGATCGATCCAGGCCGCATCGAACCGGCCGCTGATCCTTTGGGTGATCTCGATATTCTGGCGCAGGGTCAGGAAGGGCACAAGCCCGCCGGTCTGGGGCACAAACCCGAAAACCGACCCCCGCATATTCGCCCGCAACACACCCGAGGCATGCGGGGCCCAGCTTGCCAGAAGGTCGTGGGTCTGCGTCGGCGTGGTCAGTGAATAGGCCCCGCCGGGATCGGGTTTGCGCAACAGGCCAAGCAATTCAAGCAAAAGCGTCTTGCCCGTGCCAGACGGCCCGGTAAGGCCAACCGCCTTGCCCGGCGCGACGTCCAGCGCCTCGATCCAAAGCCGGAATGTCCGGCCTTGGTCGTGCAGGGATACCCCAAGATCGCGGACCCGCAACATCGCCTAGGGCAGCACGTCAAAGGGCATGGCAAAGACATATTCGCCATCCGGCGCGCCCTCGTAAAGCGGGGTCCAGACAGAGCTGTCTTGCAACCATTTCAGATATTGCACCTGCTTTTGATAGAGGTTGTCCACGATCGGGCGGCGGAACATCGGGCTGGACACGAAATCATCCTGGCTGATCTGCAAAAGCTGGCTGCGATAGGGCAGACGTTCCAGAAACTCCAACGCGCCGCCAACGCTGTTTGCGTCGGCATTCACCAGCCGGTCGGGGTTTTGTGCCATGCGCGCAATCACGCCCTGGATCTGATCGAAGAAATTCGCGGCGTCCTGGCTATCCTGAATCTGATCGCCCAATCTTGCCAGATCGCGGATGAATTCCGACATGGTGGCAAGTTCGTTCTTGGTGACCAGCAGGCGTGGTTCAAACGCGCGGCGCAACGGGTTTTCGGTGGCCTGCGCCGAGACCCAGCTTTCGACGACGGAAGGGGCCTGCGTGCCCTGCCGCGCCCCCAGATATGCCAGCCGCATGGCACGCCCCAATTCCACCAGTTCCGGCCCGGCTTCTTCCGGCGACAGAACCGTTTCCTCGCCCCGTGCCACGCGCAGATGATCGGTCAGCGCGGTGACGACGCGCGTCACCGTATCTTCGAACGACTGTTCGGAACCGCCGTCTATCGGATAATAATACTGCTGCTCGCGAAACCGCGACAAGGCCCTGTAGCTGCCAGCGGCATAGGCGTGGTTCGCCTCGCCGCCGGTCGGCGTCTTGAGGTGCAGGGTCATGATCACGACGTTCCTGCCCTCTGCATCGCGTTGCAATTCCGCCGGACCGATCGCAGAGCGCGCATTCGGATCGCGACTGTCCTTGGGGCCGGCATCGGTGACCAGGATGATATAGCGTGCATCGAACGGGTTCGCGCCTCCCTGATCCCAGTCGGTCAGGTCAAGCGCGTCTTCCACCCCCGCCAGGCTGTCTTCGTTGAAGCCGGGGGAATTGGCGGTCGCCACATTCCGCGCCCCGTAGATCGCATCGAGCACCGGCGCCTGATCGTCGCGCCGCGCAAGGGGGACAAGTTCGCGGGTGCGGTATTCAAGGCCCGGCACGGCGTCGTTGTTGTCGCGAAACGCGACGACGCCAAAGTTTATCAAACGCCCGACATCGGTGCCGCGTATCTGTTCGACGATGCGCTGCAACGCGATCTGGGTGCGATCGATATAGGGCTGCATCGACTGGGTGGTATCGAGCACGAAAACCACGCCCGCGTCAAAATCATCCGCCGGGGCGGCGGCGGCGGGAATGGTTGCCGCCTCTTCCTCCAACGGGATCGAGGCGAGCTTCATCAACAGGGTTTCTTCATAGTTGAGAGGATGCACATCCATCAGGAAATCGAGGATCGGCATCAGGTAAAGCTGATCGCGGATATTGACGAATTCGGCCGGTTCCACCGCCAAAACCCCCGACGAGGTCGGCAACTGCCCGTCATCCGCCTGCTGCACCAGTTGC
>JACIYW010000155.1 GCA_014359745.1 Paracoccaceae bacterium
GCAAGCCAGCGGCGAAACCAACCTGATCGATTTTCTGGCGCGTGTGCCCGGCGTCAGCATCCGCCCCAATGGCCCGCTTGGGGCAAGCACCGGCTTTACCGTGCGCGGCGCCAGCCAGAATTATGTGCCGGTTCTGATTGACGGGATCGAGGTCTCCGACCCTTCGGCACCGCAGAACGCCTTCAACTTTGGCGGTTTCACCACGGCGGGTATTTCCCGGATTGAAATTCTCAAAGGGTCGCAATCGGCGATCTATGGATCGGATGCGATTGGCGGCGTGATCAATATCACCACCCGCCGCGCCACTCAGGACGGGGTGCATCATTTCATCGAAACCAGCTATGGCGCGAATGACACGAAAACCTTCAGCTATGGCCTGACGGCCAAAGGCCGCAACTACGATTTCGCCACGACCTATGCCCATGTCACCTCTGACGGGTTTTCCGCCGCGGATGAGGATGCGGGCAATACCGAAAATGACGGATTCCGATCCAACCGCCTCAGCTTCAACGGGTCTTACACGATGGACAATGGCGTGCGTCTGGGGGCCTCGGGGTTCTATGAGGACAATTATTCGGAATTTGACGAAAGCTTTCCGGCGGTGGCCGATGGCACGCCCGACGAATTCAACAACAACAAGACCTGGGGCGCGCGCGCCTTCATGGATTTCAGCACCGGCACCGTGGATCATACCGTGGCGCTCAGCTATTTCGAGATTGACCGGGAAAGCAATTCAGACGGTTTCGCCAGCCTGTTTGAAGGATCGCGCGAAAAGATATCCTATCAGGGGGCGGCAAATCTGGGGTCGGCGCGGCTGGTGTTCGGGGCCGACACCACCAAAGAGAAATCATCGGACAGTTTCGGGTTTTCGGCCGATACCCGCACCAATGGCCTGTTTGGAGAGCTGCGGCTGGCGCCCGCCCAAACCCTTGATCTGACCCTGTCGGCCCGTCAGGACGACCATTCGGATTTCGGCGGGTTCACCACGGGCCGGTTGGCGATGGCCTGGCGGGCACAACCCGATCTGATCTTGCGCAGCTCATTGGCGCGCGGGTTTCGCGCGCCGTCGAATTTTGAACTTTCCAGCAGTTTCGGAGACCCCGGCCTGCGCCCCGAACGCAGCTACACCGCCGATCTGGGCGTCGAGAAACGCTTTGCCACCGGCGCCAGCCTGCGCGTGACCGGGTTCTATCTGGAGGTTGATGACCTGATCGATTTCGATTTTACCACCAATGTCTGCGGGTCGGGCTTTGGCTGTTTCGCGCAGGTGCCCGGCACATCGCGCCGCAAGGGGATCGAGGCCGAGGCCGAATTGCCGCTGACCGACCGCATCACCCTGGCCGCAGCCTATACCTACACCGACAGTTCCACGAACGCCTCTTCCGCCTGGGCCTTGGTGCCAAAGCATGATTTTGTTGCCACGCTGCGCGCGGCGATCACCGACAGCATGCGCGGGCTGATCAGCGCGCAACATGTCGCCGACCGGGCCGGGCAGGGCGATTACACCGTTGTCAACAGCGCGCTGACCTATGACTTTGCGAAGAACACGCAAGGCTATGTGCGGCTGGAAAACCTGCTGGATGAAGATTACCAACTGGTGCCGGGTTTTGGCACCTCTGACAGGGCGATCTATGTCGGTTTGCGCCAAAGTTTCTAAGCACCTGCGCGTTGCGGGCCTGGCATTCGGCCTTTTAACGGGGCCGGTGCTGGGCGCGCCGGAACGGGTAGTCTCCATCAACCTGTGCACCGATCAACTGGCGATGATGCTGGCCGCCCCCGGTCAGTTGGTGTCGGTGTCAATGATGGCGCAAGAGGTTGAAAGCTCTGCCATGGCGATTGAGGCGCGCGCCTGGCCCACCAATTCCGGCGGCGCCGAAGCGGTGTTTCTGCTGCGCCCCGATCTGGTGTTGGCGGGGCAATATTCAACGCGGGCGGCGGTGGATATGCTGCGCCGCCTTGGGGTGCGGGTTGTGCAATTCGCGCCGGAGGCGTCGTTTCAGGACGCGCGCGATAACATCAGGAAAATGGGGCAGGTGCTTGGCCAACAAGCAAAAGCCGAGGAAATGATCGCCCGCTTCAACCGCGATCTGGCGCGGATGACCGCGCCTGGCAAACGCCCGGTGCGCGCGGCGCTTTATGCCGCGAACGGCTATTCTGCCGGGGCAGGGACGCTGGCCACCGAAATCATGGCGGCGGCGGGCATGATCAACATCGCGCCATCGGCCGGGTTGTCGGCGGGTGGCACCTTGCCGCTTGAACGGCTGGTTCTGGCACAGCCCGACGTCGTGATCCGCGCCGCCCGTTACGACGGAACATCGCGGGCCGAGGAAATTCTTGACCATCCGGCGTTTCGCGCCTTGCCGACCGATGCGGATGCTGTCACGGGGCCGGAATGGGTGTGCGGCACGCCAAAGCTTGTGCATGCGGTTGCCGCGATGGTACATGTGCGCAACAAAATCGTTGCAAATCAATGAGGTATCGCGCGTTACTCGCGTTTTTGGCAGCCATCGTCGCGGGATTGATGGTGGTATCCTTGCTGGTCGGGCCGGCCGGGGTGGGGCCGGTTGCCGGGATCGCGGCGTTGGTGGATGGCAAGGGCGCGCTGGGGCTGGTGATGCGGGAAATCCGGCTGCCGCGTGCCTTGCTGGGGGCGATGGTTGGCGGGGCGCTGGGGGTATCGGGGGCGGCGATGCAGGGATTTCTTCGAAATCCTCTGGCAGAGCCGGGCCTTATCGGCATCTCTTCATCTTCTGCATTAGGGGCCGTGATTGCCTTGCAAAGCGGGTTTGCGGCGGTGTCGGTTCTGGCGCTGCCAGGGGCGGCTTTGGCGGGGGCGGTTGTGGCGGTGGCGCTGATCCTGATGCTGGCCGGGCCGCGCGGGCCGTCGCTGACGCTGATCCTGGCCGGGGTGGCGATATCGGCGCTGGCGGGGTCTTTTACCTCATTGGTTTTGAATCTGTCGCCAAACCCTTTTGCAGTCACGGAAATCGTGTTCTGGATGCTGGGGTCGCTGTCCGACAGATCGATGCAGCACGTTGCCATGGCCGCACCGTTCATGGCGGTGGGCGCGCTGCTGCTGGCGCCGCTTGGCCGGGGGTTGGATGCGCTGACGCTGGGCGAAGACGCGGCCGAGGCGATGGGCGTGCGCCTGACCCGGCTGCGCCTGATGCTGGTTCTTGGCACGGCGGCGCTTGTTGGGTCGGCGGTGGCGGTGGCCGGGGCGATTGGATTTGTCGGGCTGGTGGTGCCCCATATCTTGCGCCCGTTCGTGGGTGCGCGGCCATCGCGCCTGCTGGCGGCATCGGCGCTTGGCGGGGCCGCGATGCTGCTGTCCGCCGATATCGCCGTGCGGATCATCGCCCCCGAACGCGACTTGAAACTGGGGGTTCTGACCGCAATCATTGGCGCGCCGTTCTTTCTGCACCTGATCTGGCGCACCCGGGGGCAGATCGCATGACGCTGCTATCACTGCGCAACATCACGGTTCTGCGCGGGCGGCGCGTGGTGGTCGATGACATCAGCGTTGACGTGGAGCCACATGAATTCGTGGGGCTTATTGGGCCGAATGGTGCGGGGAAAACCACGTTGATGCGGGCGGCCCTTGGGCTTTTGCCATATCGGGGGCAGACCACGCTGGCACGAATGCCGCCCGTTGCGCGGGCCCGTGCCTGTGCCTGGCTGCCGCAAGCGCGTGAAGTTGCCTGGGCCATCACCGTCGCCGATCTTGTTGCGCTGGGGCGCACGCCCTGGGACGGCCACGATCCGGGTGGCGCCGTGCCGCGCGCCCTGGCGCGTATGGGGCTTGAAGGCATGGCCTTGCGCAGCGCCACGGCCTTGTCGGGCGGCGAGCAGGCACGCGCCCTGATCGCGCGGGCCCTGGCGCAGGACACGCCGCTGTTGCTGGCGGATGAGCCGATTGCCGGCCTTGACCCGGCCGCGCAAATCCGCACCATGCAGATATTCGCCGACCTGGCGCATGAGGGCAGGGCCGTCATCGCCTCGATCCATGATCTTGGCCTTGCCGCGCGGCATTGCACGCGGCTTCTGATCCTGTCAGAGGGGCGGCTGGTGGCCGATGGCCCCCCGGATCAGGTGCTTGACGCGGCGCTGCTTGACCGGGTTTTCGGGCTGCGCGCCCGGATCGGCAGGGATAAAGATGGCATTTTGTTTCAGGCGCTTGGCGTTACGCGTTGATGTTCTGGCTGCGGGTGTCGGCCTGCGCTGCATCCAACGCCTCTAACGTCGCCTCAAGGGCCAGCAGGATTGACGCGTGGCGGTTCTTGTAGTCGCGCGCGGGCAACAGCACTTCCAACCCGTCAAAGGGCGGGGCGGGAACCGGGCCATCCGCCTTGAGCATGGCATGCAGTTGATCGCGGGCCGCCTCTACCTCGGCGCGGGTGCGTCCCAGAATATTGGCCCCGACAACAGAAGCCGACGCCTGCCCAAGCGCGCAAGCTTTAACATCCTGCGCAAAGTCCTTGATTACGCCGTCTTTTACCTTAAGATCAACCGTCACCGTCGATCCGCACAAGGGTGACCGCCGCCGTGCCGTTCCATCGGGGTCCGCAAGCCGACCGACATGCGGAATGTCCGAGGCCAGTTGCAATATCTTGCCCGAATAAAGCTTGATCATATCGGCATTTGCCGTAGATGCGGGTGTGTTCATCGCGCGGGGTGCTTTTCCATGGCTGACTTTTCCCATAGATAGGCCGCGCAGACCGATTTGAAAAGGAGTTCCCGAATGGCTTTTGATCCTGCCAGCCTTGTCTATGACGCGCGCGGGTTGATCCCGGTGATCGCGCAGGATCATCGCAGCGATGAGGTGCTGATGATGGCCTGGATGAATGCCGAGGCGGTCGCCCGCACGCTGCAAAGCGGTCGCGTGACCTATTGGTCGCGCTCGCGTGCCGCGTTCTGGGTCAAGGGAGAGAGCAGCGGCCATGTACAACGCCTGATCGATCTGCGTGTGGATTGCGATCGCGATTGCCTTTTGGTGCGTGTCGAACAGACCGGGCCTGCCTGCCATACCAATCGCCCAAGCTGCTTTTATACGGCGGTACGCGCGGGGGTGGAGGTAGAGCTGACACAACCAGAAAATACCTGATTACAGGGTCTTGCAGGATGATCTGCATTCTCGATATCAGGTTAAGTTTACATAATTCTGATTACAGGTTTTGCAAACCATCCCAAACCCAGCCCTCAGCTTTCCGCCTTCTCGGCGAGGTCCAGCCACTCCTGCTCTGCCTTGGCCAGGGCGCGTTGGCGTTCTGTTACCGCCTCTGTCGCCTTGCGAAACTTTACCGGTGATCTGGTGTACAGATCGGGTTCGCACAGCAATGCTTCCAGTTTGCCGATTTCGGCCTCAAGCCGGGCGATCTCCTTGGGGAGTTCCGCCAGCCGGTGGCGTTCTGTAAACGATAGCTGCACGCGCGGCTTTTCGGGTGATTTGGGCGCGTCGCGCCCCGACGGGCCCGCGCCCCGTTGCCCC
>JACIYW010000156.1 GCA_014359745.1 Paracoccaceae bacterium
CCGGGGCGGTCATGTGTGCGCCCGCCGTTACAGGGGGCGGAAATGCGGTGATCCGCAGGGGTCTGGTGCCCGTCCGTGGCAGGGCATGGGGCAGGGCATGGGGCGGGGCATGGGGCGGCCCGTTGCGCCATGGGCCATCGTTGGCGGGTGGTTTTGGGCGCGGCCGGGCGGGGCGATACCTGTGGACGGCTGCCAGATGGGCGGGATCGCGCCGCCGACCTCACCCGTTTGCGCGCCCTGTGTCACGGATTTCGGGGCGAAAGCCGGCACCATCCGCGATGTGGTGGCGGCTGCGCAAGGCGTCGGCGACGGATCGGGATATTGAAGCGTTATCTTCTTAACCATATGATAAACATCATTAATATCCCCTGCGCCAGGGGACTTTGTCGCCATTGGCGTTTTCCGGCGATCAGTGCGGTTGTGTTTGAAATGCATTCCCGACAAAGCGCTAAATCTAGCGCGCGGGGGCCTGATGGCTGACAATATGTGACAACAATGTGATGTGCTTTTCCGGCACAATTCATGGCATTCGAGGGGTCAAGGTCGCCCGAGGTGTAAGGCCGGGCTGGCGACGACCGATCGAGAAAGCAGAGGTGTCAGATGACGAAACCAACCGCAACCGCAAGTGGTTTGCCATATCGTCGTGGAACCTTTTCCACCCTGGTCGAGGCGTTGGATTACGCGGCGACCGGCCAATGTGGTCTGAACTTCTATGGCGCTGACGCGGGTCTGATCGCGTCGCTGCCCTATGCCACGCTGCGCGAACGCGCCATTTCGCTGGCCGGGCGGCTGGCGGCGGTGTATCCGCGGCTGTCGCGCATCGGGCTGGTCGCGGAAACCTCGCAAGATTTCGTGACGGCCTTCATGGCCTGCCAATATGCCGGCCTCGTGCCCGCGCCGCTGACGCTGCCCGCGGCTTTTGGCGGCAAGGAAGCCTATGAATGGCAGGTGTCGCGCATGGCCCAGACCGCCGATCTGGCCGCCGTCATGGCCCCCGAAGACCTGCGCGCGGTGCTGGAACGGGCGCTGGCCGCGCTTGACATACCGGTGATCGCACTTAACGGCGATGATCTGCCCGATGCCGTGGTTCCCACCATTGCGAATGGGGTGGGTGATCCGGCCTATATCCAGTTTTCATCGGGCAGCACCAGCGCGCCCAAGGGCATCTATGCCACCCAGGCCAGCGTTTCGGCCAATTGCCACGCCATCATCAACGAGGGGCTTGATATCCGCCCGACCGATCGGGGCGCGTCCTGGCTGCCGCTTTATCATGACATGGGCATGGTCGGCTTTTTCATGGTGCCGCTTTATGCGCAGATTTCGGTCGATTACATGTCGCCGACCTCTTTTGCACGGCGGTCGATGTCATGGCTGAAACTGATCAGCGAAAACCGCAACACGATCATTTACAGCCCCAGCTTCGGGTATGAGCTGTGCGCGCGGCGCTATCGCGGCGAAGAGCTGGATCTTTCCTGTGTGCGCACGGCGGGCATTGGCGGCGACATGGTGCGTCACGAGGCGCTGGAGGCGTTTTGCAACACCTTCGCGCCGATGGGCTTTGATCCCGCGACGCTGTTGCCCAGCTATGGCCTGGCAGAGGTGACGCTGGCCGTTTCCTTTGCGCCGATTGGCAGCGGGCTGCGGCTGGACCGGGTCGATACCGCGCGGATGCAGACGACGGGTCAGGCGGTGCCGGAATCGCCCCGATCCAAGTCGGATCAGGTACGCACATTCGTGTCTTGCGGCCGTCCGGTGCCGTCGCTGGATGTGCGGATCGTGGATCAGGACGGCCAGAGCCTGCCCGACCGCCAGATCGGCCGCATCATCCTGAAGGGCCCCAGCGTCGCCTCGGGCTATTTCCGCGCCGACGAGGATCTTATCCCGCTGACCGATGCCGATGGCTGGCTGGAAACCGGCGATCTGGGCTATTGGCTGAACGGCGAGATGGTGATCACCGGCCGTTCGAAGGATCTGATCCTGTGGAATGGCCGCAACATCTGGCCGCAGGATATCGAATGGGTGGCCGAACATGCCGGCGGCAAGAATATCTCGGGGGCCGCGGCCTTTGAAATTCAGGATACCGATGGCATGACCCGGATCGTGTTGCTGGCCGAATGCTGGTCGCGCGATGAACCGACCCGCCAGCAGTTGATCCGCGACATCACCGCCGCGACCCGCGCCGCGACCGGCGCGCCGGTATCGGTGGAACTGGTCGGCGTGCGGTCGCTGCCGATGACCAGTTCGGGCAAGCTCAGCCGCGCGGCGGCGCGGGCGCGGTTCCTTGCGGGGGGCTATGCGGGCGTGGGCGACGCTGTGGCTGACGGGCCGGTTGCCGTGGCGGCCCCCGTTCGGGGTGCTTGACCCCAAGGCGCGCGCGCCGCTTTTGCCGCGTATCGCCCTGACCGGTGCCACGGGCTTTGTCGGACGTGCCATCAGCGATGCGCTTGGCCCCGACCGGGCGTTGATCACCGCACTGGCCCGGCCACAGCGCGGCCGGGTTCTGCCCGAACGGGCGGGGCTGCGGTGGGTGCAGGGCACCATGGATCAGCCCGGCGCACTTGCCGATCTTTGCGCCGGTGCGCAGGTGGTGATCCATTGCGCGGGGGCGACCAAGGCGCTGCGGGCGCGGGATTTCCATGAGGCCAATGTCGCGGCCACCGGCGCGATGATCAGCGCGGCCCGAGAGGCGGGCGTCGGCCATTTCGTGCTGTTGTCCTCCCTTGCCGCATCGCGTCCCGAAAGTTCGGATTACGCCGCGACAAAGCTTGCGGGCGAGGCCATGGCCCATCGTGGCGCGGGCCCGATGGCGCTGACCATCGTGCGCGCGCCTGCGGTCATCGGGCCGGGCGATGGGGCGACGGCGCCGCTTTTTTCCGGGCTGGCGCGGGGCTGGATGCCGGTCCCCGGCGGAAAAGCGCGCAAGGCGCGTTTTTCCGTGATCGATGTGCAGGATCTGGCGGGGCTGCTGATTTCGCTCGCCATGGGGGGTGACGGGCCAGATGCCGCGCGCGGCGGGGTTCTGTCGCCCTTTGGCCACCGCGCGCTTTCCTGGTCTGACATGGCGGAAAGCGCCGCGCGGGTAACAGGCAGACGGATTCGCAGCTTTGTGGTGCCGCTGGGGGCGCTGGTTCTGGCCGGGTATGGTGCCGATCTTGTTGCCCGGCTGACCGGGCGCGCGCAGGTATTTTCATCGGGAAAAGTGCGCGAAATGCAGGCCGGCGACTGGATCGGCGAGGTGCCGCTTGTAACACCAACACCGATCGATGTGACGATGCAACGTTGCCTTGCGCCGTTTCAGCGGCTAGGGAATGCGGGAAAAGGCAATGTTGCCGCATGTGACCGGAGCCCAGAATGACCCTGGCAAACAGTGATACATTCGAAAAGATCAGCGCCATCCTCAAGGCCCATACCGCCGTGACGGTGCCGATCACGCCCGATCTGCTGATCGGAGCAGATCTGGCCATCGATTCCGTGCAGATGTTCGACCTCGTGATGGAGATCGAGGACGCCTATGATATCAGCTTTCCGATCGAAGAGGCTTCTGGTATCGACACGGTCCAATCCCTTGTCGAAGCGATCGAGCGGCTTAAAAATGTTTGACACAGATACCAACAGGAATTCGGTTTTCGCCAAATTCGAAAAGCTGGCCGAACGCATGTCGGCGGTGAGCGCGGTTGGGCGGTCGCCCTTCGGGATGCGCTTTGACGACATGCTGTCGCCGACGCGCGCGCGGATCGGCAATGAAGAGATCCTTCTCGCGGGCACCAACAACTATCTTGGCCTGACCTATGCGCCCGAATGCACGACCGCCGCAAAGGCGGCGATCGATGCGCATGGCACCGCCACCACCGGCAGCCGTCTGGCCAATGGCACCTACAGCGATCACCTTGATCTGGAAGAGGCGCTGAAGGCGTATTTCGGCGTTGCCTCTGCCATCGTGTGCACCACCGGATACCAGGCCAATCTGGCCGCGCTCAGCACGCTGGCGGGGCGTGGCGATCACCTGCTGATCGATGCCGACAGCCACGCCTGCATCTATGATGCCTGCCGTCTGAGCGATGCCGAAACCATCCGCTTTCGTCACAACAGCCCCGAAGATCTGGCCAAGCGCCTGTCGCGCCTGCCCGATACCGGCGCGCGGCTGGTGGTGATAGAGGGGCTTTATTCGATGTTGGGCGATGTGGCCCCGGTGGCGGAATTCCTGAAGGTCGCGCATGCCCATGGCGCGATGCTGTTCGTGGACGAGGCGCATTCGGTCGGCTGTTACGGCGATCACGGCCGGGGCGTGGCACAGGCGCAGGGCGTGCTGGATCAGGTCGATTTCATATCGGGAACCTTTTCCAAAAGCTTTGCCTCGATCGGCGGCTTCATCGTGTCGCGCCATCCGGCGCTGGAACTGATCCGGCTGGTCAGCCGCCCCTATCTGTTCACCGCCTCGGGTTCCCCCGCCAATGTCGCGGCGGCGCGCGCGGCGCTTGGGGTGATTGCCCGCGATGATCAGCTTGGGAAACGCCTGTGGGCACGGGCCAACCAGTTGCACGCCGGGCTGATCGCGGCGGGGTTTCAGCCCGCATCGCCGCCGGGGCCGATCATCGCCATTGAGCGCCCCGACGATCAGACCGCCGTTGCCGAATGGAACAAGCTGATGGATGCGGGGATCTATGTCAATCTGGCGGTTCCCCCGGCCACGCCGCAGGCAAAATCTCTGCTGCGCCTGAGCGTGTCTGCCGCCCATACCGAGGCCGATATCGACCGCATCCTTGCGGCCTTCCGCTCGCTTTAGGGTGGATTTAGTCCGTCGGGTTCATTGCCCTGACCGGCGCGCGCTTGGCGGGTGCGGGAGTTGCGTATTTTTTTCGAGAGGATGGGAATAGCGTTTTCTTGTGCGCTCAAAGTGCGGATATGATTGAGCGTGGGCAGGGATCGTGGGGCGCGCGCCCTATCTGAACGCCCCCGCCCGGTACAGCCGCCAGGCAAGGCGGGGCGCGTGCAGGACCGGGTGGCGACGTTCGCGTTCGGTGACGTCCAGCCTGACGCCGGAATGGCTGGCGACCTTTTCCAGGATGTAATCCAGCCCGCCGTCAAAGGTGGTTGCCGCCTTGAGCACCCGCAACGCCCCAAGCGGCTTGCCGATGATCCGCCGCAGCGCCCATTTGCCCCGGCAAAACCCGCGCCGCACTGGCCCCGCATCGGGCAGGTGCAGCGCCCCGTTCCCCGGCAGCAGGATTTCCGAAAGCCGGGCATAGCGTTGCGGGAAGCGGGCGACGATTTCGGCGGCGCGCGGGCCGGGGTTTTCCGGGCGCAATTCGGTGCGATAGCTTTCGCACAGGCCGCGCACCCAGATATCGCCGGGCTGCACCGGACCGGCCAGCAGCGGCGCGACCTGCCGCGCGAAATGTCGGCAGGCCCGCGCCAGCGTGTCGATCAGCCGCGCGCGCAGCACC
>JACIYW010000157.1 GCA_014359745.1 Paracoccaceae bacterium
CAGATATGCCAAATGCAGGGTGTTTTCGCCAGCCGTTCCGGCGTTTGATGCAGCAGGAAAGGGAGCCACGCCATGACCACAGCCCGAACCTTTGTCCTGATCGGCGCGCCGGTCGATACCGGCCAGCGCCGCGCCGGCTGCCTGATGGGGCCGGCCGCCCTGCGCACTGCGGGCCTTGCCGCCACCTTGCGCGATCTGGGCCATAGCGTCGAGGACCGGGGCGACATCACCCCGGCACCCGCGCCCGACACGCCCCACCCGAACCCTGCCGTGCACCATCTGGGGGAAACGCTGGCGTGGACGCAGATGATCGCCGCAGCCACTGAGGCGGCGCTTGCGGCCGGCGTGCCGGTGCTTATGGGGGGCGATCACAGCCTGTCGCTGGGCAGCACCTATGCGGCGGCGGGCCATGCCGCGCGGGTGGGGCGGCCGCTGTTCGTGCTGTGGCTTGACGCGCATTCCGACATCCACACGCCGGTCACCACCCGGTCGGGCAATCTGCATGGCACGCCTGTCGGCTATCTGTCGGGGCTGCCGGGGTTCGACGGGTTCGCCCCCTTTCCCGCGCCGGTGCCGCCGGAAAACATCTGCCTTTTCGGCATCCGGTCGGTCGATCCGGCGGAACATGCGGCCCTGCAATCGGCCGGGATTCAGCCCGCCGACATGCGGGTGCTGGATGAACAGGGCATCGTCGCGCCGCTGCGCGCCTTTCTGAACCGGGTGTCGGCGGCGGGGGGGATGTTGCATGTCTCGCTTGATGTGGATTTCCTTGATCCCGCCATCGCGCCTGCCGTCGGCACCACCGTACCCGGCGGCACCACCTTTCGCGAGGCGCATCTGGTGATGGAACTGTTGCACGAGTCGGGGCTTGTCACCTCGCTTGACCTGGTAGAGCTGAACCCGTTTCTGGATGAACGCGGCAGGACGGCGCGGCTTATGGTTGATCTGGCCGCGTCGCTGGCCGGGCGCAAGGTGTTTGACCGCCCGACGCGGGGCCATGGCTAGGGTGCGGATGGCTTCATTCGTGGCGCGAAGGTAATTAAGTTTCAAAAAACTCCACTTTTAGTGCTTTTTATTACCCTTGCATCTTGCCCCCCGCCCCGGCCTGGATTATGCTGCGCCGCAACATAGCACCGGAGCCCTGCCATGCTTGACGCACAAAGCACCGACAATCTGCCGCGCGGCACCATCTGTATCGAGGATATCGAAATCGGCATGTCGCGCCACGCGACCAAGATCATCACCGACCACGACATCGAAAAGTTCGCCGAGGTATCCACCGATCGCAATCCGGTGCATCTGGATGATGACTATGCGCGCGATACCATCTTTGAAGGGCGGGTGGCGCATGGGATGCTGTCGGCGGGGCTGATTTCTGCGGTGATCGGCGAACAGCTTCCGGGGCATGGCAGCGTCTATCTTGGCCAGTCTCTCAAATTCCTCGCACCCGTGCGCCCCGGCGATCTGGTTCGCGCCGAGGTGACGGTGCTTGCCATAGATCACGCCCGCCGCCGCGTGACCCTTGAAACCCGCTGCGTCGTGGGCGATACCACGGTGATCAGGGGCGAGGCGCTGGTTCTGGCGCCCAGCCGCAAATTCGACTGATGCAGCACGGGCACCATCGGCCCGCTCGGGGGGATGATGCGCATTGTGAACCGCTGGCACGGGCTTGAACCCGCGGATCGGGGCGCCGCCGCCGCCATCGGGAATTTCGACGGGGTGCACCTTGGCCACCGCTCGGTGATCGACCGCACCCGAGAGATCGCCACCGCCCTGAACGCCCCGCTGGGGGTCGTCACGTTCGAGCCGCATCCGCGCAGCTTTTTCGCCCCCAAGGCCCCGCCTTTCCGGCTGATGAATGCCGAGGCGCTGGCAAATCGCATGGCCCGTCTGGGCGTCAGCCACCTTTACATGCTGCCCTTTGATGCCGCTATGGCGGAGCTTTCCCCCGAGGCATTCGCCCGCGACGTGCTGGCCGACGGGCTTGGCCTGCGCCATGTCGTGGTGGGGCGCGATTTCTGTTTTGGCAAGGGCCGCGCGGGCACCGCCGACGATCTGATCGCCTTGGGCAAGGCCCATGGTTTCGGGGTCACGCTGGCCGATCTTCTGGAAATCGCGGGCACGCAGGTGTCATCGACCGCGATCCGCAACGCATTGTCCGAGGGCCGACCGCGCGAGGCCGCGGCGATGCTGGGCCACCTGCACCGCATCGAGGGCGCGGTGCTGCACGGCGCAAAGCGCGGGCACGATCTGGGCTTTCCGACCGCCAACATGGGGGTCGATCAGTTGCACCTGCCCAAACTTGGCGTCTATGCCGTCAAGGTCGATATCCTGACCGGGCCGCAGGCGGGGGGCTATCTGGGCGTCGCATCGCTGGGGGTGCGGCCGATGTTCGGGGAAAACACCGCCAATCTTGAAACCTATATATTTGATTTCAAGGGTGATCTTTACGGGCAGCACCTGTCTGTGGCGCTGGTCGAATATCTGCGGCCCGAACTGAAATTCGACAGTATCGACGCGCTGATCGCACAGATGGGCCAGGATTGCGCCCAGGCCCGCGCCATTCTTGCCGCAAACTGCCCCCCTGCAACCTGACCCCTTTTCATTCTCTTGCCCGTAAAGCATCCTGCCCCGATGAAAGACCCGATCAATCGCGATGGCCTGCGGCCCAGTTTCTGGGAACGGGTGCCCCTGAAAAACCTCGCCCCGCGCGAATGGGAAGCGCTGTGCGATGGTTGCGGCAAATGCTGCCTGAACAAGCTGGAAGACGCCGACACCGGCGAGGTGGCCTTTACCCGCATCGGCTGCCGCCTGCTGGATGGCGAAACCTGCCGCTGCGGGCAATACGCGATCCGCAAGCAGATCGTGCCCGAATGCGTGGTGCTGACCCCGAAAAACATCGCCGAGATCGCCTATTGGATGCCCGCCACCTGCGCTTACCGCCGACTTTACGAAGGCAAGCCCCTGCCCGAATGGCACCCGCTGATCACCGGCGATCCGGACTCGGTCCACCGGGCGGGCGCATCGGTGCGCGGCTGGACGGTGCCCGAATATGAGGTCGCCGAGGAAGACTGGGAAGATCACATCATCGAACAGGAGCTTTAGGATGTTCTTTGCCTCGGACAATTCATCGCCGGTTGCCCCTGAAATCATCGCGGCCCTGTCGGATGCCAACGCGGGGTATGCCATGCCCTATGGCAATGATGCGATCATGGCCGGGGTGCGCGCCCGCATTCGCGACATATTCGAGGCCCCCGAGGCCGCCGTCTATCTGGTGGCGACCGGCACCGCCGCCAATGCGCTGGCGCTGGCGATCTGCTGCCCGCCCTGGGCCTCTGTCTATTGCCACCGCAACGCCCACATCGAGGAAGACGAATGCGGCGCGCCGGAATTCTTTACCGGCGGCGCGAAACTGGTGCTGATCGAGGGCAAGGATGCGCGCATGGACCCGGCCGCGCTGGACCGCGCCATCGGCTTTACCGCGCGCGCCGGGGTGCATAATGTGCAGCGCGGCATGCTGTCGCTGACCAATGTCACCGAAAACGGCACCGTCTATTCGCTGGCCGAAATCCAGCGCCTGACCGGCATCGCCCGCGCCCATGGCCTGCCCTGCCATCTGGATGGCGCGCGCTTTGCCAATGCGGTGGTGGCGCTTGGCTGCTCGCCGGCGGACATGACCTGGAAGGCGGGGATCGACGTGGTGTCGTTTGGCGGCACCAAGAATGGCTGCATGGGGGTCGAGGCGGTGGTGATCTTTGATCCCGCCCGCGCCTGGGAATTCGAACTGCGGCGCAAGCGCGGCGGGCACCTGTTTTCCAAGCACCGCTATCTTTCGGCGCAAATGGCCGCCTATCTGCGCGATGACCTTTGGTTGCGGCTTGCCCGTCAGGCCAATGCGGCGGCGGCGCGGCTGGCCGACGGGATCAGGGCGCTGCCCGGTGCCGACCTGCTGCACCCCGCCGAGGCCAACATGGTTTTCGCCCGCTGGCCGCGCAGCGCGCATAAAAAGGCGCAGGCCGGGGGGGCATCCTATTACTTCTGGCCCTTCGATCAAACGCTTGAAGGCCCGGATGATGAGCCGCTGTCGGCGCGACTGGTGTGCAGCTGGTCAACCACCGATGCCGATGTCGATGCCTTCATCAGCCTGCTTGGGGCGTAAGGCCGCCGGTCACAGCTTTCCGGCCAAGTACAGATCAAGGTCTTCCAGACGGTCCTGGCCCCAGAACCTCTCGTCACCCACCACATAGAAGGGCGATCCGAACGCGCCGCGTTGCTGGGCCTCTTCCAGGTTGGCGGCATAGGTTTCGGCACCGATCAAGAGCCCGCTGTTGACAAGGCCGGGATCGAACCCCGCCCCGGCCAGACAGGCGCGGATCACCGCCTCATCGGCGATATCCTTTTCCTCGGCCCAGGACGCGCGCGCCAGCGCATGCACCAAAGCGCCGACATTGCCGCCCCCCGCCGCCTGCGCCGCGATGATCGCATAGGACGCTGGCGCGGCATTGGTTGGCCAGTGCGCGGGATGCAGGTTGATCGGCAGCGCCTGCTTTTTTGCCTGCCGCCGCATGTCTTGCAGCCGGTACGCCTGCCGGTTCTCATGCCGCTGGCCCAGCGGCAAACCGCCCGTGCGCGCAAGCAGTGCCCCGGCGTCAAGCGGGCGATACTGCACCTCGGCCCCGTGCCGCGCCGCGATGTCTTCCAGCCGCGTGCCCGCGATATAGACCCAGGGCGAAAGTATGGTAAAGAAACAGTCGATCCGGGCCATTGTGTCACCTTTCCATGTGTCACGGTTTGCAAGACCGTAACCGGGTGCTAAGCGATGTCAACGCCCCGCCTTTCGCAGCGAATCCCACCCGAGGACCAGATGACCACCATGACCGAACCCAAACTGATCGCCGGCAATGCCAATCCCAGCCTTGCCAAGGCCATAGCGCGGCGCATGTCGCTGCACCGGGGCATGTCGGTGGATCTGGTCGCGGCACGGGTGGAACGGTTCAACGATCAGGAAATCTTTGTCGAGGTGTTCGAGAATGTGCGTGGCGAGGATATGTTCATCCTGCAATCCACCTCGAACCCGGCCAATGACAACCTGATGGAACTTCTGATCATGGCCGACGCGCTGCGCAGATCAAGCGCCGCGCGCATCACCGCTGTCATCCCTTATTTCGGCTATGCGCGCCAGGATCGCCGCACCAAGGCCCGCACGCCGATTTCCGCGAAACTGGTCGCCAACCTGATTGTCGAGGCCGGGATCGAACGGGTACTGACGCTGGATCTGCACGCCACCCAGATTCAGGGGTTTTTCGATATTCCGGTGGATAACCTGTACGCCGCGCCGGTCTTTGCGCT
>JACIYW010000158.1 GCA_014359745.1 Paracoccaceae bacterium
CGCTTAAATCACCTTTTCTTTCATGGTGTTATCGGATTCTTCAGCCCCGAAGTGCGGGATGGTGGGCGACCCTGGAATCGAACCAGGCGTGGGTCTCCCCGGCGGAGTTACAGTCCGCTGCCGCACCTTGCAGCACGTCGCCCGACGCGAGACGGGGATTACCCGCTCACCCCACAGGCGTCAACAGCTAATCCGCGGGGAAAACGGCTTGCGGCGGGGCTGGTTGCGCCGCATTGTCCGGCTTTGGGATGTTGGCCCCGTGCGCGGGGTGCAATGACGGGTGTGACGGCGGGGTTGACGTCGGGGTTGACGGGGCAAAGATGAAAAAGCCGACATGGGTGATCGACAAGGAACGCGGGCGGCGGGCGGCGGCGCAGCAGACGCTATGGCTGTTCGGGCTGCATGCGGTGCGCGATGCGCTGCTCAACCCCGCGCGCGACCGGCTGCGGCTGGTGGTGACCCGCAACGCCGCCGACAAGCTGGCCGAGGCGATCGCGGCGTCGGGGATGGACCCCGAGGTGGTAGAGCCGCGCGCCTTCAACGTTCCCATTGACGAGGGGTCGGTGCATCAGGGTGCCGCGCTGGAGGTGCGGCCGCTGAACTGGGGCACGCTTGAGGAAATATGCGTAACGGGTGCGGGTGCTGCGCGGGTGGTGTTGCTGGATCAGGTGACCGATCCGCATAACGTCGGCGCCATTCTGCGTTCGGCCGAGGTGTTCGGCGCGCGCGCGGTGATCGCCCCCGCGCGTCATGCGGCGCCTGAAACCGGGGCGCTGGCCAAATCCGCAAGCGGCGCGCTGGAACGCCAGCCCTATCTGCGGGTGCGCAATCTGGGCGACGCGATGGGCGCGTTGCGCGATGTGGGCTATGTGTTGCTGGGGCTGGATGGCACCGCAGAGGTGGATATCGCGGCCGGGCTGGCGGCCTTTGCGGGGCGGCCGATCGCGCTGGTTCTGGGGGCCGAGGGGCCGGGGTTGCGCGAAAAGACCAAATCACTGTGCGACAGTCTGGTGCGGATCGAGGCGGCAGGCGCCTTTGGATCGCTCAACGTATCGACCGCCGCGGCGGTGGCGCTTTATGCCGTTTCGCGGGCGCAACCCGGCGATTAAGGTTCCGCAAATATCTGTGCCAGCGATTCACTTTGCTTCACGCTTGCGGGAGCGGGGTTTTCCGAATCGCTGTTATGGCCCATCTGACATGCAACACAGAGGTTGCGATGAGTGGGTTCATGCTAATCAACCGCCGTTCGGTTCTGGCTTCGGCCCTTGCCCTGCCGTTTGTGACTGCCTTGTCGCAAGGGGCGGCTGCGGGCGGTGCTGCGGGCGTTGGCGTAACCATTGCACGGCTGTCCACCCGTGACGGTATGGCGCTGGGTGGATATGATCCGGTTGCCTATTTCGATCAGGGGCGGCCCGCGGTTGGGGATGTATCCCATCGGCTGAAATGGCACGGTGCCATCTGGCAGTTCGCCAGCGCCGACCATCGCCAGGAATTCGAGATGAACCCCAAGGCCTATGCGCCAGAGTTCGGCGGATATTGCGCCTATACCGTGGCCCAGGGTCGGCCGTTCAGGGGCGAGCCAGAGCTTTGGACAATCACCGACGGGCGGCTTTATCTGAATTACGACACCAGGTTGCAAACCCTTTGGCGTCAGGACATGATGCGCCTCATCACCGAGGCGCGCAGGAACTGGTCGAATTTCAACAAGGTTTGATGCGCGGTTCACCCCAGGAACTCCGGCATTCCGGCATCCTGTGCGCCGTTCGGGAAGATCGGGAACGGGACAATCGTGCAAAGCATTGCATGACAAGAATATCACGGGTTAGCGATAGGCCTTTAATTATTCGCAAACTTCCCTACATTAAAAGGTGAGACGTGGATACGGAACATTCGCGTTTCACACACTGTCCCTCGTTCCGTTACTGGCGTCCGGACCCTTGGTTCGGACGCTTTTTTATGCGACCACATCCGGAACGCGGTAAAGGGGGACTGGATCATGCCCGATTATTCTGACGACCTGCTGCGGTCGGTGCTGGCGCATACGCGCAAGATCGCGATTGTGGGCGTGTCGATGAACCCGGTGCGGCCAAGCTATTATGTGGCCCGATATCTGGGGCTGAAAGGGTTTCAGGTGGTGCCGGTCAATCCGGGCCATGTGGGCGCGCGCCTGTTCGGCGCCGAGGTGCGGGCCGATCTTGCCTCGGTTCCCGATGAGGATGTCGATATGGTGGATATCTTTCGGCGATCCGATCAGGTGGGGCCGATCGTGACGGCGGCGCTGGCGCGCTGGCCCGGCTTGCGCACCATCTGGATGCAGATCGGCGTTGAAAACCCGCAGGCGGCGGCCGAGGCCGGGGCGCGCGGTGTCACGGTCATTCAGAACCGCTGCCCCAAGATCGAATATCAGCGCCTGCACGGGGAATTGCGCATGGGCGGGTTCAACACCGGGGTGATTTCGTCAAAGTTGTAGCGCGGGGTCGGCGCCGGGCTTACCCCCGCCCGGCGGATCGTCTAGGGTCGGGCGCAAGCGGGTTTGGAAAGAGCAGAGATGGATTTTCGCGCAATCGGGATGGGCCTGGCCTTTGCCTTCATGTGGTCATCAGCTTTTACCTCGGCGCGGATGATCGTGGCCGATGCGCCGCCGCTGACGTCACTGGCGCTGCGGTTTCTTCTGTCGGGCTGCATCGGTGTGGGGATCGCGCTGGCGCTGGGGCAAAGCTGGCGGCTGACGCGGGGGCAGTGGCGGGCGACGATCATTTTCGGCATTTGCCAGAACGCGCTTTATCTTGGCCTGAACTTCGTGGCGATGCAGACGATCGAGGCGTCATTGGCCTCGATCGTGGCCTCGACCATGCCGCTGATCGTGGCGCTTGCCGGGTGGCTGATCTTTCGCGAAAGGCTGCGCCCGCTGGGAATTGCGGGGCTGGTGGCCGGGCTTATCGGTGTGGTGATCATCATGGGCGCGCGGATAAACGGTGGGGTCGATCTGTTCGGACTGGCGCTGACCGGCATCGGGGCGCTGGCGCTGGCTTATGCGACGCTGACGGTGCGCTCGGCGTCAAGCGGCGGCAATCTGTTGATGATCGTGGGGTTGCAGATGCTGGTGGGCGCGGTGTTGCTGGCGCTGGCCGCCGCCACGTTCGAGCAATGGCAGGTTACCTGGTCGCAGCGTCTGGTGGGGGCGTTCATCTATACCACGCTGGTGCCCGGTCTTGCGGCGACCTGGGTGTGGTTCAAGCTGGTCAGCCGGATCGGCGCGGTCAGGGCAGCCACCTTTCACTTTCTCAATCCGTTTTTCGGGGTGGCGATCGCGGCACTGCTTCTGGGTGAAAAGCTGGGGGTGATGGATGTGGTCGGCGTGGTGATCATCGCGCTGGGCATTCTGGCGGTCCAGATGTCGCGGCAGGTTGTTACCCCCGCCCCACCTGTTGCCCCCCGCCTGTCGTGACCGGGGGCAGGTAGCGCCTGCGACAGCAGGAACGGGTGATCAACGCGCTGCGCGCCGAAAACCCCGCCTATGATCAGGCCATCACCTTCATCAAGGTTGATTGGGATCAGCACAGCCGCAGCGATCTGGCGCAACGCCTGCGCATCCCGCGCCGGTCCACCGCTTGCGCCCGTGGCGCGGGCGGACCCTCCGGGGGGAGTATTTGTTTCGAGAGGATGGGGGCGGGTCAGCCGATCTTGCCGCGTGGGCCGTCGCCGACCTGGCCACGATGCAAAAGCAAATGGTCAAGCAGCACGCAGGCCATCATCGCCTCGCCCACTGGCACCGCGCGGATGCCCACGCAGGGGTCGTGGCGGCCCTTGGTGATGATCTCGGCCTCTTCGCCCTGTAGCGTGATCGTGCGGCGCGGGGTGAGGATCGACGACGTGGGCTTGACCGCAAAGCGCACGACGATGTCCTGGCCCGTGGAAATGCCACCCAGAATGCCGCCCGCGTGGTTCGATGTGTAAACCGGGCCGTCCGGCCCCATGGTGATCTCATCGGCATTCTCGCGCCCGGTCAGTTCGGCGGCCGCCATGCCCGCGCCGATTTCCACCCCCTTGACGGCGTTGATCGACATCATCGCGGCGGCGAGATCTGAATCGAGCTTGCCATAGATCGGCGCCCCCAGCCCGGCGGGCGCGCCCGAAGCCACCACCTCGATCACCGCGCCGACCGAATTGTGATCCTCGCTGCGCAGGAAATCGAGGTAGTCGCGCCATTCGGCGACAGCCGTCGCATCGGGGCACCAGAAATCGTTCTGCGCGATCTGGGCCGCGTCGAACCGCGCGCGGTCGATGCGTTTCGCGCCCATCTGCACCATGTAGCCGGTGATGGTCAGCCGAGGGGCCAGCACCGCCAGCGCCGCGCGCGCCACGCCGCCCGCTGCCACCCGCGCCGCCGTCTCGCGCGCCGAGGAACGGCCGCCGCCGCGCGGGTCGCGGATGCCGTATTTCTGCCAATAGGTGATATCGGCATGGCCGGGGCGGAATTTCTGCGCGATCTCGCCATAGTCCTTTGATCGCTGATCGGTGTTTTCGATCATCAACTGGATCGGGGTGCCCGTCGTCTGCCCCTCGTAAATACCCGACAGGATGCGCACCGCATCGGGTTCGCGGCGCTGGGTGGTATAGCGGCTTTGACCGGGGCGGCGCTTGTCGAGCCAGACCTGCAGATCGGCCTCGGACAGCGCGATGCCCGGCGGGCAGCCATCGACGGTGGCCCCCAGCGCGGGCCCGTGGCTTTCGCCCCAGGTGGTGGTGCGGAACAGATGGCCAAAGCTGTTGATCGACATGCGCGCGCTCCCTTTGCGCCGGTTTAACCGGTTCGGCGGCGCGGGGAAAGGCGGCGTGTGGGGGGGTGACGAGCGGGGCGCGTAAACTTAGCGACGACTCGGCTTGAGAGGCGCATGGCGTGCCTGAAAACCGTCTTTTAATCTGTAGGTCTCGGGTTCGACCCCCGACCGGCTCACCATCCTTGCCTGCGTGACCCTTCCCTGCCCTCTCAAACCTCGATCCAGATCGTGACCGGCCCGTCATTGACCAGCGCCACGGCCATATCGGCCCCGAACTGCCCCGTGGCCACCGGCACCCCCGCCCCGGCCAGCGCCCCGGCAAAGCGCAGGTAAAGCCGCGCACCTTCGCCCGGTTCGGCCGCCGCCGAAAATCCGGGCCGGTTGCCGCCGCGCATGTCGGCGGCCAGCGTGAACTGGCTGACCACCAGCGCCGCCCCGCCGGTATCCAGCAGCGACCGGTTCATCCGCCCCGCCGCGTCCCTGAAGATACGCAACCGCGCCACCTTGCCCGCCAGCTTTTCTGCCT
>JACIYW010000159.1 GCA_014359745.1 Paracoccaceae bacterium
AGCAGCACCCAGATCGGCTGGGTGAATTCCAGCGATATCAGCTGCGACAGCGGGATCACCGTCAACGCCCAGAACCACAGGTTCTGCCCGGTGAAATGGCTGATGTTGCGCAACACCTGAAGGTGCAGGCGCCGGGTGGATATCTTGTGCAGGCTGTTCGAAACCCGCCCCGCGGCAATCACCAGAACGATGCCGATGACCGACCGGTAGAACATCAGCTCGAACGTATCCAGATCGGACGACACCGCCCGCCCCGCCACCGCCATGGCCACAAAGGCGCCGATAGAGCCAAGCATCCAGACCGCCGCGCGCAGAACCGCGCGCCCGTCGGTGGTATCGGGATGTAAAGCCATGTTTGCGCGCATCTGCTGTCCTGCCTTCAGGGGGGTGGTGACGCGGAATGCGGCCAAAGGCAAGGGGCAGGGCGCGACACAAAACTCAGGATGTTCGCAAAATGTTCTTTACATTGGTTTCGCGGCATGAGAACAATATACGAACAGATTGGAGGTGACCGATGTATCGCAAGGCCAGCTACAGCAAGATCCGCGCAACGCTTTTGCAACCCTCTGGCGCGCTTTGGCAGGATATTGCCGGGGGGACGGCATTGTTCGTGATGCTGATCGCGGGTTTGCACCTGCCGCTCTTCGCCTGATCAACCGTTCTGCCCCGCGTGTTCCGCCCTGCCTGGGGCGTTTCGAACACGACTTGCGCCGTCGCTTTACAAGGCGACGGCGTTTTTTTGCGCCTTACCGCGGGTTGCGCCCGATCAGACCCGCACCCTGACCGCGCAAGAAAACGCTTTGCCGCTTCATCTTGGAAAAAATACTCAAATCCCGCGCCCGCCTTGCGCGCGCCGGTCATGGAAGTGACCCCAACCGGCCAATATCTACGATATCAGCCGTTGTTCGTTTTCGAACATGTAGTCGCGTTGCAGGGGCAGGGCGTGCACATCCCTGGCAAGCTGGATCTGGAACACCATGTGTTTGCCGTAGCGAAAGCTGAATTCGCTGACCATCAGATAGAATTCCCACATCCGGCAGAAACGCGCGCCCATCATGTCCTCGATCCTTGGGCGGTTCGCCTCGAATCGGGTCAGCCAGGCCAGCAGGGTTTCGGCATAATGCAGGCGCCAGATTTCCATATCGGTAACCCAGAGGCCGGATTTCTCGATCGCGGCGAAGGTTTCGGAAAGCGCCGGCGAATAGCCGCCGGGAAAGATGTATTTGCGGATCCATGCGCCCGTTGATCCCGGCCCGCCCTTGCGGCCAATGGCATGGATTATCGCCGCGCCATCCTCGGACAGAAGCGCCCCGACCTTGGAAAAGAACGCCTCGAAATATTGCACGCCGACATGTTCGAACATGCCGATCGACACGATGCGGTCGAACGGGCCGGTGACATTGCGATAGTCGCACAGATCAAAGCGGACGCGGTGATCAAGCCCGCGTTCGCGGGCCCGCGCCGTGGCAAGCTGTTGCTGTTCGGTCGACAGGGTCACACCCAGAACCTCGACATCGAAATGTTCGGCCAGATACAGCGACATGCCGCCCCAGCCGCAACCGATATCCAGCACCCTGTGCCCCGGCCGCAGATCAAGTTTGGCGGCGATATGGCGCAGCTTGTTCTGCTGGGCCTCGTCAAGCGTGTCATCGGGGCTGCGGAAATAGCCGCAGGAATAATTCATGCCGCTGTCAAGAAACAGTTCGTAAAGCTCGTTCGACAGATCATAGTGATGTTCGACATTGGCGCGCGATTTCAACAACGTATTGCGCTGGAACGCGCGGCTGAGCTTTTTCGACGCGGCGCGCACGGCCTTTTGCAGCGGCAGGCCGCGCAGATGCGCGCGGTTGGTCGCAAAGATCGTCAGAAGGTCGCGCAGGCTGCCTTCTTCGATGGTCAGGGTGCCATCCATCCACGCCTCTCCCGCGCGCAGCTCAGGGTTCAGCGCAAGGGCAAGGTGCAGTTTCGGATCGTGCAGTTTCACGCGCACATGCGGGCCGGGGCCGCCGGAATGGCGATGCAGGCGACCGTGGGCATCGACGATTTCGACGGTGCCGCTTTGCACGAAACGGCGAAACATGGCGTTGAGCAGGATCATGGGCCCTCCGTATATCGTCTGTTTGTGGTAACGTTCCAGCCATGGGGGGTAAAGGCCGATCTGCCCGCCCGGCCGCTGCCCGGCGCCCTGGCCCTTCACGATTGCTTGTGGCGTGGTAGGGGCTTGCGCCGGTTCGGGTGCCGTGAAAGGGTCGCGGCGAAAGGGCCTTGAGGGCGGAGGAACCGGGTGCAAACAACATCTTGCGGCTTTGTTGGCCGACCTGCCGGGCAGGGGACGGTGTGACGGTGCGGCCTGTGCCCGGCCCGGTCGTGCCCGCCCCGGTCGTGCCCGCTCCGGTCGTGTCCGGCCTTTGGCGGCGCACGCCCCCGGCGATCTTTTCGCCGGTTCTGGGGTTTTTCGGGCTGGGGCTGGCCTGGCGGCAGGCGGCGGTTGTCTTCGCGCTTCCTGCCGCGATTTCCGAACTGATGCTGGGCGCGGCGACCCTGCTTTACGGGTTTTGCCTGCTGGCCTATCTGGCCAAGGTGGCGCGCCGTCCGGCGGTCTTGCTGGAAGAGGTCGGCAATCTGCCCGGTCGGGCCGGGATCGCGGCGATGTCGATTTCGATGATGATCCTGGCGGTGGTGTTCTATACCCACAACAGGGATCTGTCGGTTGGCATGCTGGCTGTGGGGATGGCGATGCATCTGGGTTTTGCCGGGGCGCTGGCCCACCGGATCGTGACGCGGGCGGGCGAGCACCGGACGCTGACGCCGCTGTGGCATCTGCATTTCGTGGGCTTTATCGTTGGCGCGTTGGCTGCGGCGGATCTGGGGATGCGCGGGCTTGCGCTGGCCCTGTTCGTGATCACGGTGCCGGCGGCGGCGCTTATCTGGGCGGCGTCATTGCGGCAATGCGTGCGGGGCCTGCCGCCGCCGCCGCTGCGCCCGTTGCTGACGATCCACCTGGCCCCGGCCAGCCTGTTTGCCACGGTTTCCACCTTGCTGGGCTATGCCAATCTGGCGTTCGGCTTTGCCATCGTGGCGATCGCGCTGTTTCTGACGCTGCTGTCGCGCTGTCTGTGGATGGCTGCGCACGGGTTCAGCCCGATATGGGGGGCGTTTACCTTTCCGGTGGCGGCATTTTCGGCATCGATGCTGTTTCAGGCCACGCCGGTGGCGGTGGTTGCCCTGATGG
The DNA here is from genome assembly GCA_014359745.1 of Paracoccaceae bacterium. Lineage (GTDB taxonomy): Bacteria > Pseudomonadota > Alphaproteobacteria > Rhodobacterales > Rhodobacteraceae > JACIYW01. Next base: position 3,233 of record JACIYW010000159.1, read on the forward strand.
GCGGCGATTATCTGGCCCCGCTCTGGACCGGGTTCGGGGGGCTGGCGCTGATGCTGGCGTCGGTGGCGGTGCCCTATATCACATTCCGGGTGATGCGCGACTGGGCGACGGGCGCGCTTGCGGCCACCACCAATGCCGCAACCGCGTGACGCGCCCTTTCCTTTTGCCCTTGCCCGTGAAATAGAGACGCGCCAAACGAACCCGCCCCAAGGAGGCTCTCCATGGAGATTCGCACGGCCCTCACCTTTGACGATGTTCTGCTGGTTCCCGCGGCAAGTTCGGTTCTGCCCTCGACCGCCGACACCCGCACATGGGTGACGAAATCCATCGCCCTCAACATCCCGCTGCTCAGTTCCGCGATGGATACGGTGACAGAGGCGCGCATGGCCATCGCCATGGCGCAATCGGGCGGCATGGGCGTGATCCACCGCAATCTGGATACCGAGGCGCAGGCGCGCGAGGTTAGCCGGGTGAAACGCTTTGAAAGCGGCGTCGTCTACGCCCCCGTCACCTTGACCCCCGATCAGACGCTTGCCGATGCCAAGGCCTTGCAGGAACGCTATAACGTCACCGGCTTTCCGGTGGTGGATGACAAGGGCCGGGTGCTGGGCATCGTCACCAATCGCGACATGCGCTTTGCCTCGGATGACCGGACGCCGGTGCGGGTGATGATGACCGCCGACAATCTGGCCATTCTGCGCGAACCCGCCGACACCGCCGAGGCGCGCGCGCTGATGCAGGCGCGCCGGATCGAGAAATTGCTGATCACCGATGCGGGCGGGCGCCTGACCGGGCTTCTGACGCTGAAGGATCTGGAAAAGGCGGTGCTGAACCCATCGGCCTGCAAGGACGATCTGGGGCGGCTGCGGGTGGCGGCGGCGACAACGGTTGGGGACGCGGGATTTGAACGCTCCGAGGCGCTGATCGACGCGGGCGTCGATCTGGTGGTGATCGACACCGCGCATGGCCATTCGGCGGGCGTGGCGCTGGCGGTGGAACGGATCAAGCGGCTGTCCAATGATGTGCAGGTGGTGGCGGGCAATGTGGCCACGGCGGCGGCGACGCGCGCCCTGATCAACGCGGGGGCGGATGCGGTCAAGGTGGGGATCGGGCCGGGATCGATCTGCACCACGCGCATCGTCGCGGGGGTCGGCGTGCCGCAACTGACGGCGATCATGGATTGCGCCGCGGCGGCGGGCGATGTGCCGGTGATCGCGGATGGCGGCATCAAGTCATCGGGCGATTTTGCCAAGGCGATCGCGGCGGGGGCAAGCTGCGCCATGGTCGGCAGCGCCATCGCGGGCACGGATGAAAGCCCCGGCGAGGTGATCCTGTATCAGGGCCGCAGCTATAAATCCTATCGCGGCATGGGCTCGCTTGGCGCCATGGCGCGCGGATCTGCGGATCGCTATTTTCAAAAGGATGCGGCCAGCGACAAACTGGTGCCCGAAGGGATCGAGGGGCAGGTGCCCTACAAGGGGTCGTCAAGCGCGGTGATCCATCAGCTTGTTGGCGGCCTGCGCGCCGCCATGGGCTATACCGGATGCGCCACGGTGGCCCAGATGCGCACCGGGTGCGAATTTGTGCAGATCACCGGTGCCGGATTGAAGGAAAGCCATGTGCACGATGTGCAGATCACCCGCGAAAGCCCGAATTACCGCGTGGGCTGAGCGGGTAAAAGCGACAGGATGACCGAGGCAAGGATGCAGAGGGTGAACAGGTAAAGCCCCCACTGCACCTCCAGCGTGCCAACGCCGATGCCCTTGGCGATGATGATGTAAAGCGCGATCAAGAATACATCGGCCATCGCCAGCTTGCCCAGAACGTGCAGCACCGGCACCACGCGCGCCGACAACAGATCAAAGTGCACGAGGGCCAGGCCCAGCGTCTTAAGATAGGGCGCGAAAAGTGCTAGAAACGTCACCACCAGCGCCAGAAACACATCGGTTTCCCACAGCGCCTGAAGGCCCGAGATCACCGAGATCACCGATTTCCCGAACAGCGG
>JACIYW010000016.1 GCA_014359745.1 Paracoccaceae bacterium
TGACGAGAAAAAGAACTTTATCTGTATTCAGGCCGACCTGCCACTATTCCGCATCTACGGTTTTCAGGAGGTGCGCGAGATCAACGCCATGACGTTGACGCGCTACCTCGTCGAACTGGTATTCCACGCGCGCTTCTTCCAGCAGATGAAAGCTGACGGGCACCTCGACCCGACCGAACCATTCGCGCTCAGCGGTTTTATCAAGGACGATGCAAAGCACATCTTCGACAGCGAGTTCGATTTCATCGTGAAAGCGCAAGCTAAGTTGACCCGCGCGTTACAGAGGCATGGTCTGGCCGACGATCCTCTGCCACATTTGAGCATCAACCATCTGATCGTGCGGGCGCCAGACGACGAACTGCGCGCCTTCATCGCGATCAACTCGACGAAAGGTCCGATCATGGGCAGGTCGAGTGTGCGGATCAGTATGCCGTCGCCGGGATTTCTCGCGGACATCGGCAGCATCCCCATGGAGATCGGACAATTTGCGGAAGGGATGGCCTCTGACGATCTACTTGAAAACATCCGCCTCATCGGGATTGGGGCAGGTCACGTCGTGACGCCAACAGACGAATTGCTGGCAGAAATCACAGAACTGGGTCGGCAAGGCTACGCGTTCGCAGGTGGCGGCGGTTCGAGCCGCGCAGAGGTCGATCTGCTTTCGGTATTCGCTGCCGGTCGCGGTGGGAAGCTGTTCTAGTCAATAGCAGCGATCCGGGTCGAGGCGCATCGCGACAACCCGGAGAAGCTGGGGCTGGTCCTGCCGGGCGCGGATGAACCCATCGCGCCGACGCATTGGTCCTTCGGTCAGCTCTCGAGCCTCGTGGGCGCGCCCGCGGCCTATCTGCGGCAGCTTCCTGCGCCGCTGGCGGGGATCAATCTGCAATACGGGCTGACCAACCACCGGGCCGAGCAGATCAAGACCATGGAGGTCGCGAACGGTCGCACGGAACTGCGCGCCGTGACCGGCCCCGATTACGGCCGCATCTACGACCACGAACTGGTCTTCGCCGTTCAGCGCATCGCGGGCAACGGAACCGGCGACACGCGCTGGAAGGTGCCGGGCGTGCTCGACTGGTCGACCGGCATCTACAACGAGATATGGGCAAAAGTTGGTGACGCCTGATCAGACGGCGGCTTGAACGTGGCGGAGCCCGTCGCGGAACTCAACCCCTTGGATGATCTCGGGCAGGCGGTTTTGGCCGTCGAGTTTGCGCCATTTCTTCTGGGCAGACATCATCAGCTTGAAGGCCATTGCCAGTCCGGTCTTTCGGCTGAGACACCCCTTGGTGCGTTTGGTGCGGTGCCGGACGGTGGCGAAGGTGCTTTCGATCGGATTTGACGTCCGGATGTGCTTGCCAGCGCTTGCGCGCGTTCGGCCGGGAAGTCGTAGAAGGTCAGAAGCGCGGCCCTGTCCTTGACCAGCTTGGCGACAGCCTTGTCCCATTTCACACCGTAGGTTTCGACGAAGAAATCGAAGGCGGTGTTCGCCTTGGCTTTTGTCTCGGCCTGCCAGATGTCGTGCAGGTGCGCCTTCGCCTTGGCTTGGATGGATTGTGGCATCGCGTTCAGCACGTTCATCGTCTTGTGGACCCAGCACCGCTGCTCTTGCGTCGTGGCGAACACCTCGCGCAGCGCGGTCCAGAACCCCAAGGCACCATCACCGATCGCGAGTTTCGGGTCACGGTGAAGGCCGCGGCGCTTGAGATCGAGCAGCAGCTCGCGCCAGCTTTGCGTGCTCTCGCGGAAACCGTCGGTCATCGCCAGCAGCTCCTTGCGGCCATATTCATCCGCCCCGACAACTACCAGAACACATTGTTTTTCTTCAGCCATTCTCGGTTTGAAATAGACCCCGTCCGCCCAGATGTAGAGGAAGCGCCGGTTGCCAAGATCGCGTTTCTGCCAAGCTTCATAGTCTGTCCACCAGTCGGCCTTCAGCCGCGTGACAGTCTTGGCCGACAACCCCTTGGCATTCGGGCCCAGCAAGGCCTCCAGCGCCTCAGTGAAATCGCCCGTGGACACGCCCTTGAGGTAAAGCCACGGCAGCAGCTCTTCGACCGATTTCGCGCGGCGAAGATAGCGCGGCAGGATGCTGGGCGTGAAGGTGATCTTGTCTTCGCCAACGCCCCGATCCCGCACGCGCGGCACTTTCACCGGCACTGGACCAATGCCGGTCATCACCTCGCGTTCGGGTAAGTGTCCATGGCGCACCAGGCGGGCACGACCATCTTCGAGCTTTTCCTTGGAAAAGGCGTTCATGAGTGTGGCCAGCTCGGCATGGATCGCCTGTTCGATCAGCTTGCGCGCACCATCGCGTAGAACGTCCGTGAATGGGTCGGATGAAAAACCCGATGGATCGGGCAGTTGGGTGATGGTAGTCTCTGACATGTGGCATATCCCTTTCTCAGCAGAGAATTGACGGCGACTCGACACCGCCATGATATGCCGCCCCTCAGGGCATCACCAACTTTCGCGCGTTTCTCGTTCACGCAGCGGCGGGCGTGCAGGCTGGTTGGGATTTCGCGGTCTGGCCTGGCCTATCAGGCGCGGCCAGAGCGCCATGCACGGCTGAGAGAGCGCCTGATCACGCTGTCAGGCAAGCACCGGAGGTATGGCTATCGCATGCTGCATGCCAAACTGGTCCGCGAGGGCTTCAAGGTAAACGTGAAGGTCGTCGAGCGCATCTATCGCGAAGAGCGGTTGTGGCTGCGTCGCACCAAGCGCAAGAAGATCCCGCGTGAGGGGCGTGAGGGAGCCTGGTGCCCGATCGCCCCCAACCAGCGCTGGTCGCTCGACTTCACCAGCGATGCGCTGGCGAATGGCCGCAAGTTCCGCACAGCAAACCTCAAGGACGACTGCACCCGGGAGTGATGAGCCATTGTGCGCCATTGGTTCAAGAACAATGGCGAATGCCATCGAGGTCGACTTCTCGCTACCGGGCGAGCGGGTGGTCGAGATGCTGGAACGCGTTGCCCGGGAGCGGGGTTTCCCCGATATCATGGTCGTCGAGTTGCCAATGCGTTGCGCCACAGGTTCGAGCAACCATTGGCGACGGCCCGGAACTGCGCGGGCGCGCGCTCGACGGGTGGGCCGACGATCACGGCGTGCAGCTCTATTTCATCGACCCCGGCAAACCGACCCAGAACGCCTACATCGAAAGCTTCAACGGGCGATACCGCGAGGAATGCCTGAACCAGCACTGGCTCACCAGCATCGGTGAAGCCCGCGAAATCATCGAAGAATGGAGGATCGATTACAACACGGAGCGTCCGCACAGCAGCCTGAAATATCAGACCCCGGAGGAGTTCGCCGCCGCGCGGCCCTTCGACAAGACGCAATGGGCCCAGCCAATTGAGCGACGTGATGGCTCCGCGCCTGCGCCCATTGCTCACGCCGCCGAATGATGGCAAACAGAAAGAGAACAGGCTCTACTTACGAGTGGCCCTCAAAAAGGGGGCAGGTCAATGCCCGGCAGGGTCGGCTGGCCCTGCCGGGTGAGCTGATTGATGCGCTGAACGGATCGCCAAGGTCGGGCGGCGCGCCGGGCGCAGTACAGCTCCAACAAGACGTCCCTCGCCGTCAAAGACCACAATCGGCTGGAAACCGTATTCATCGTAATACGCGTTGAACAGGCGCAGCTGCTGATGGCCATGGACGGCGTCAAAAGTGTCGTCGATGTCGAGCACGATCCGCTCAGGCGCGCGGGCAAAGGAAGTGCAGTAAAACCGCACCATCTCACGCGCCATCCGGACCAGCGCCCGCCTGTCGGCCAGGTTTTCCATCCGCGAGATCGTGGGCTGCGAACACAGCGCCGCCCCGGTCTCGGGATCACGCTCGAGAGCGAGCTTGAAGGATGGATCATGGCGCAACTCCCCCGCATCGTTGCCGCCCTCATACCCGGCCGCGATCATCATGATCCGGAACCGGATGATGTCTTCCAGGCTATGGCGCGTCTTGCCCGGGTCACGCGGGCCCGTGAGGCACGACGACAGAAGACCCGCCAGGTCGTGTCGGCGTTCCACCTCCCGCAAGAGCGTCAGACCGGCATCGGAACTCATCTCGGCACCATCAAAATTGAGAAGGATGGGTTTGCCGTTCAAGGGTGACAAAGTGGGTGCGGCGACGGTAGACTGCATCATGGTGAGGGGGCCTGCCTTGGAAACTGGACTTTCTGGCTTTGACAACCGACAAATACAGAAATTCCAAGGCTTACGCCACCCTCACCGCAGCTTCATGAATTATCCGAGCTAACACTGTATGTCAGAACGATCCGAAGATCCAAATCATTGCCTGAGGCGATCAGCGTATGCCCCAGGGCCAGGCGGCCTTGGGGCATGGCGCATGTCATTGACCGCAACGGACATGCGGCAGGGGTTGCGTTATCGCAGGACGTAATCGATCTGCGATCCATCCTCGGCGGTAAGGCGGACATGCACCAGCGTGCCGTTGGCATACCAGAGATCACGCTCCAACGCGCCGCGCACCGCGTAATGGGTGGCCTGAACGGCACCCGAACCGGTCGCAATGCTTTCAGTGCCCAGTTTGCTGACCTGGATCGCATCGGTGCCGCCATTGATGGTGTTCAACACCTGCGACGATCCCAGCAGATCCGCGTTCCACAGGCTGGCCGGCACCAGCGGGGTTTCCCCGACCGTGATGTCATGCGGCGTTCCGTTATCATCCGTGCGCGAGGTCAGCCTGGCCAGATGGCCATTGCGCCACGACTCGGTGCTGGTCTGGTGAAAGCTGTAGGCGCTGATCCCGATGATCGGCACCCTGACCGAGATGTCGGTCTTCACATCGACCGTCAGGTCATTGCCCTTGCCCCGGAAGGTGACGACATAATCGCCGATATCCTTGCCCTTGCGCAGAACATCAAAGCTGAGCCGCCCCGAGGCGGGGACGCTGTTGACCGGTGCCGCCATCGCGGCGGGCGCGGCGGCTGTCAGGCCAAGGGCCAGGATCAGCCCCGGAAGGATGCTGTTGCGTGTCATTGTCATTGTCATTTCCTTTCAAGATCAGATCATGCCCATGCCGATGAACAGGTTGCGATTGGCGTCGGCGATGGCGCGGCGGCCATGCAGCACGCGGGTATTGTCCAGAACGGCGATATCGCCATCCTGCCAGTTGATCTCATGCGTGACCTCCTCGGCGATGGCGCGGATATCCTCGATCTCGTCCGGGGTCACATCCGATCCGTCGGCCAGGCGATAGCGCGGTGGCTGGTAGTTGTGCGACGGCCCCAGAACCGCATTGGCAAAGCCGCGTTCCGTGCCGCCAAAACGAGAGGCGCGCGCCGGATCGACCGTCAGCCGATAGGTCAGCGACCCGTCATCATGCAGGGTAAAGCCCTGCCCCGGAACCGCCTGTTCGAATTGCAGGACATGTTCCATCGTCACCTCTTCCGGTTCGGAAATGGCGGGATGTTCATTGGCCAGATAGCGTTTCCACAGCAGCTCGGGCAGGACACGTTCGACGGTCATCTTCTGCGACCAGCGCGCCTTGCGGGCAGGGTCAAAGCGGTCCCAGATGGCGCGACCGTCGCAGATGGTGGTCTGTGACCCCTCGAACGCGGCGGTCTGGGCCAGGAAGGTCACGATATCGGGGCAACGCGGGGTGTTGCCGTTTTCGATATGCAGGCCGATCGGGCCAAGCCCCGCATCGACCATCTGCGTCTTGTCGGTGCTGTGATTGCGGGCCGGATCAAAGGTGACGCGGCTGCACAGCGTCGTCACCAGATCCGAGAAATCCTCTATCTGCGGGTCAAAGCCGCGCAGCAGGGTCCAGCCGTCGCGGGCCAGATCGCATCGGATATGGGCCAGAAGGGCGGTGTCTTTCAATCCATCGGCGTGATCGCGGGCGCGCAGGATGTTGTAATGCATGGTGGTCCTCGTTTTCAGGAAGTGGTTTCACGCGCGGCGGCGATCACGGCCGGGTCGCGGGCAAGGCGGATCAGCGCGCGGTCGATCAGGCCGGGGCGCAGACGTTGCAGGATGACAAACAGCCGTTCGCGCGATGCGGGCAGCTGTTCGCGTTTTCTGGCGGCAATGGCGCGCCATGCGTGGGCGGCGACGGCCTGCGGTGTGTCAAGCGTCATGGCCATCGGACCGACCAGGGTGTGAAAGCCATCTGCCGCATCGGTCCTGGTGGCGCGCGGCGCGATATAGGTCACGGCAACCCCGCGCGGGGCCAGTTCGCGCCGCAGCGCATCCGACATGCCTCGCAATGCGAATTTCGACGCGGAGTAGAGCGTGAAGAAGGGAAAGCCGATATCGCCAAAGACCGACCCCATGTTGACGACCTGCCCCTTGCTGGCACTCAGCGGTGCCAGCAGGTCGCGCGTCAGGGCCAGCGGCGCGGCGATGTTCAAGGCCAGAGTGTCGGCGATGGCGGCATCGTCCATCGCCTCGATCTGGCCCGCGGGGACCATGCCGGCATTGTTGATCAGGATGTCCAATCCGGTTTTGGCAATGGCCCCCACGATGCGGGCGCGGCCTTCGGCGGTTGTGACATCGGCGGGCAGGATCAGCGGGTCGCCGCCAAGGGCCTGCGCGGTCTGTTCCAATGGGCCGCTGCGCCGTCCGACAAGGATCAGCCGGTGGCCGTGGCGCGCGGCCTCGGTCGCCAGTGCGCGGCCGATGCCCGACCCTGCGCCGGTGATCAGGATGGTCTTGGCGGTCATGCGGGCACCTCTTCGCGGGGCAGGATGATCTGCTCTGCGGCGGGATCCTGTGCGATCCGGGCCGCGATCTGTCGGTCGGCGGTTCCCGATGCGCGGATCAGGCCGGTCGTGCGCGGATCGGCAAAGACCAGCGCGTGGGGGCGGGCATAATCGGGCAGTTCGGCCAGACGCGCCGCCAAGGCCGCCATGTCGGGGCTGCCGGTGGCGGCCAGCACAAGGATCAGCCGGTCCTGCGGCGTCAGGATCAGCGCGGCAGCGGGCACGGCAGGGTCGGCCAATGCGGCGGCCTCGACCCATTCGGGGGCGATATTGCGCCCCGATGCGCGCAGGATCATCGCGTCGCGGCGCCCCAGCACGACCAGCCGTCCGCCCTCGATCCGGCCCAGATCGCCGCTGTGCCACGGCCCGTCATGGGCGGCGCGCCCCAGATAGCCCGACATGACGGTCGGGCCGCTGACCACGATCTCGTCATCCTCGATGCGGACCTGAACGCCTTCCACGGGCGTCATGGCCGACCCGCCGGGTGCGCCTGCCGGGGTCATGGCGACAACCGAACATGCCTCTGACAGACCATAGCCTTCGGCAACGGGCATCCCCAGGGCGCGCGCCTCGGCCAGAAGGGCGGGCGACACGGGCGCGCCGCCAACCGCCACATAGCGCAGGCGGTCCGGGGCGGGGCTGCCACGGCGCAGCGCCTCGACCCACAGGGTCAACTGGCGCGGGGCCAGCACGGTAAGGGTCGGACGCGTGGCGGCGGCGATCCGTGCAAGGGCGGTGCCGTCGCCGGTAAACAGGCAGGCCGCCCCTTCGGGGGCAATCACGGTCTGTGCCCCGCTCAGCACCGGCAGGAAGATCCCGCAGATCTGTTCCAGCAACTGCGCCTGCGGCAGGACCGACAGATAGCGGTCATCGCGGATGGCGGCGATGGCCGCCGACAGGCCCAGCACCGATGCCGTCAGTTGCCGGTCGCCCAGAACCACCCCCTTGGGCCGCCCCGTCGTCCCCGAGGTATAGATCACCCGTTCGCCCCCGCCCGGATAATCCAGCGGCATGGCGGTATCGGCCAGGGGCAGACGCTCTGTCAGGCTGGCGCGGGAATCTTGCAACAGATGCGCGATCTGCCCCGCCGAAAAGAACGCGGGCACCGGCACCACCCGCCGCCCGGCCAATGTGGCGGCCAGATCGGCGATGACATAATCGATGCCGGTCAACCGCAAACCGACACTGTGCGGGCCGCGCGCGAACCCGGCCGCCGCCGCGCCCACGGCGCGTGCCAGTTCGGCCCAGGTGATCCGGCGCGCACCTTCGGTAAGGGCGGGCGCGGCTGGGGTTTCGGCGGCGTGGCGGGAAAGAGCCTCAAAGACGGGTTTCATTTGGGATGTGTTCCTGCCAAGATGGTGTTGGGACGGGGCATGAATTGCAGCGGTTCAGTTTGCACCTGCAAGGCGCAAACCCACGGATCGGCCTGGTAATAGCGACCCCACGCGGCGGCGGTGGGCAGGCGTTCGGCGCGCGCGGGCCCCAGAACCACCAGCGGCACACCGGTCCTGCGCAGCAACCGCATCAGCATCGCGGTTGCGGTGAAAAGCCCCCAGCTTTTGCCCCTGCGGCAGCCTTCGACGGTGATTGCCTGCATCAGGGGAAGGGTGGCGATGGGACGGGGGCAGGCCATGGAGACGACCTCGAGAATATCGCCATCGTTGACGGCGCTGTCCGCGTGGCCGGACAGCAATTCGGCCACCGGACGGTCGAGATACACTTGCGAGAAAAATCCCTGCCGTGCATCGCGCAATCCGGCCGCCCCCAGGATGCCCCCGGATGCCGACCGCGCGGCGGCCAGTTCGACCGGGGGCAATGTGATACTGGCGCCGTGGGTGGCGTTAAAATGCGCCTCGATCATCGCGGCTGTGGCCTGCCAACCGGCATCGCGCCAGGACAGGAACTCAACCTGCACGGCGACCGTCTTGGGTAAACCTGAAACTGACCTGTGTCATGCTGCACCTGCGTTCTTGCCTTTTGGCGACTATTGAACACGCCAGGCTTACAGCAGGCTTACAGCCGGGGCGCAGCGGGTCATAAAGCCGAAATCAGGGATTTGCATTGAAACCGGCCCGGCGCGGTGGCATGTCTGGCCCGACCTTACCGAAAGGGGGCAGATGCGCGTCCTGTTGGTCGAAGACGAGGCTGACATCGCTGACGCCCTGCTGCGCTTTTTGCGAAGTCAGGGTCATGCGGTGGACCACGCACCCAACCTGTCCGAAGCGCAGGCGGCGCTGGACGTGGCCGAATTCGATGCGATCCTGCTGGATCTGGCGCTGCCCGACGGGTCCGGCCTGACATTGCTGCGCGATCAACGGCGCAAGGGAAACCGGGTGCCGGTGATCCTGGCCACCGCGCGCAACCAGATCTCGGAACGGATTGCGGGGCTGGATGCGGGGGCCGATGATTATGTCGCCAAGCCCTATGATCTGGGCGAGATAGAGGCACGGCTGCGCGCGCATGGGCGGCGCGCCTCGGGGGATCCGTCGACGGAATTTCGCCTTGGCGAGCTGCGCATCGACCGCGCGGGCGCGCGGCTGTTCCGCGATGATGTGGAAATCCGCCTGACCTCGCGCGAATGGGCCTTGTTCGAGGCGCTCCTGTCGTCGCGGGGTCGGGTTCTGTCCAAAAGCGCGCTGGAAGACCGGCTTTACGCCTTTGGCGACCAGATCGAGGGCAACGCCGTCGAGGTCTATGTCTCGCGGTTGCGGGGCAAGCTGGGGGCCGGGGCCATCCAGACGCGGCGCGGTCTTGGATACCTGATCCCATGAGCGCGCCCAGGTCGCTGCGCGGCAGGCTCATACGGCGGATGATGGTGGGCGCCAGTCTTAGTGGGCTGGTCGGCGTCGTGATTGCCGCCTTTGTCATCGCCCATGAGATGGGCGACTTGATGGACGACACCCTTGCGGGTTCCGCCCGGCTAGCGCTGGCGCTTTACCAGGGCAGCGGCAATGTCGGTGCCATCGATCTGGGGGAAACCGCCGCCATCCGCATCACCGATGCCGGGGGCGCGGTGATCAGCGCGCCCTGGGCGCCGCTTTCGCATGATGGCGGGTATGATGTGGAAGGCTGGCGGGTATTTCGCCTGTCGGACCCCCAAGGCCGCATCGTGGTCGAGGTCGGGCAAAGCAACGCGGGGCGCAATGACGAGCTGTTTGAAAGCACGACATGGCTGCTGGGATTGATGCTGCCGGTGCTGCTGGTGGCGCTGATCGCGGTGTCGCGGGCGGTGGCATCGGGGCTGCGCCCGGCGACGCGCTTTGCCGACACCCTTGGCAGGCGCGATGCGCGCGATCTGTCGCCCGTGGCGCAAAGCGATCTGCCGTCCGAGCTGACGACCATTCCGCTGGCGCTGAACCGCTATCTGGCCAGCATCCGCACCCATGTCGATGCCGAACGCCAGTTCGCCACCAATGCCGCGCATGAACTGCGCACACCGATCGCTGCCGCCTCGGGTCAGGCGCAACTGATTGCGGCGGGGCTGGCCGATGACGGTGCCGCCAACCGTCTGGCGGGCGCGTTGCAACGTCTGGGGCGGTTGGTGGAACGCCTGCTGCAACTGTCGCGGGCCGAGGCGGGGATGATCGGCACGGGTCAATGCGATCTGGTGCAGGTAACGCGGATGCTGATCGTCGAAACCGGCCTGCCGGTGGTCTTTGACGATGGCGACATGGCGCGGATGCCTGTGGCCACCGATCCGGATGCGCTGGCGCTGATCCTGCGCAATCTGATGCAGAATGCCGCCGATCATGGCACCGGGGATCTGCGGGTGTCGCTGGCGCCGGGGCCGGTTCTGACGGTCTCGAACGCGGTGGCGCGGGGGGCGGCCTTCCGGCACGCGACCTTTGACAAATCCGCATCCTCGCACGGGGCGGGGCTGGGGCTGGCCATCGTCGCGCGGGTGGCCGAGGCGCAGCGGATCGACCTGACCTTCGCGATCGAGGCCGGGCGCGCGACCGTGACATTGCGCTTTGCACCGCAGCCCTGCAGCGATCCGGCTTTCGTTGAAACGGCGGAAACGCTGTAGGTTGTCGATCCGGGCAGGTTGCAGATCTGGCACAATTTCAAACGGAAAAAGTCTATCGACCCTTTGTGAAATTGCTTCAGGCGTCCTGGTCGTCGCGCAGGGCGGGCTTGGTGCCCGTCAGCATCGAGACAGGACAAGGTTTTCGCGGTGGCGCATGCTTTCAACCAGCACGCCGGTTACATGCAGCGCGACAAGGATCAGGATCAGCGTGGCAAGGCTGCCGTGGATTTCCTCCATGTATGGGTGGCAGTGCGCAGCAGCTCTTTGGCGCCGTTCCCGGTCACTTCGGTCAGCGGGTCCGGTGAAAATTCTGATGGCAGTTCGAACGGCACAACGCTAGATTTGGTCATGGCGGCATATCCCTTTCTCCGCGAAGAATTGACGGTCCGTGAATACCGCCATGATCTGGGGCCTGCTTCAGTCCACACCATCAACTTTCGGTTATAACTTTCGCACCAGGATACCCGCCCTTGCCCCGCAGAAAAGATATCTGGTGCCCTGCCATCGTTGACCGGCCTATGACCGAAATCCTTGCGCAAGGGCTTGCCGGGGCTGCGATCCGCTGGTTTCCCCAGGAACCGGCCTTTACCTTTCTCGCCGATCCGTTCGGGATCGAGGTTGACGGTGTCGGATATGTCTTTGCCGAGGCCTATGATTATCGCACCCGCCACGGGGTGATCGACGTGTTCACGCTTGGCCCCGACGGCGCGGTTTCCGAACGGGCGCGCTGCCTGCAAGAAGCCTGGCACCTGTCCTATCCGCAGGTCTTTGCCGCCGAGGGGGCGATCTGGATGCTGCCCGAGGCGCATCGCTCGGGTCGGTTGACGCTTTATCGCGCGGCGCGGTTTCCGCTGGAATGGGTGGCGGAACGCGAGATCGCGCTTGACTGCGTGCCGGTCGATGCGACGATCCTGCACCATCAGGGCACATGGTGGCTGTTCTACAGCCCGGCCACGACGAAACAAACCCGGATGGGCCACCTGCATGTGGCCTTTGCCGATGCGCTTTCGGGGCCCTGGCACCCGCATCCGGGCAACCCGGTGCGCATCGACCCTGCCAGTTCCCGCCCCGGCGGAACCCCGATCGTTGCGGGCGGGCAGATCCTGTTGCCGGTGCAGGACTGCACCCGAACCTATGGCGGTGCGCTGCGCACCTTGACCATCGCCACACTCGACAAGACCGCCTTTGTCGCAACCGCGGGCCCCGCACTGCGCCCGCGCGCCGATTTCGCGCCTTATGACGCGGGGCTGCACACCATGTCGGCCTTCGGGTCGCAAACGCTGATCGACGCCAAACGGATCGACCGATCGCTGGCCGGGATGATGCTGGACCTCAAACGATCTCTGGGGCGATACGATCCAGAATGGCGCGCCCCGCCGCGGTGAACCTTGCGGCAGAAAAGGTATCAAGCACCCGGGCCCGCGCTGCCGCGCCAAGGGTGTGCATCTTGTCCGGTTCCCGCAACAGCCGCGCAAGGGCCGCTGCCAGCGCCGCCGGATCGTCGGGCGGAACGACAAGGCCGGTAAGCCCGTCCTGCACCGTATGCGCCAGCTCGCCCACCGCCGAGACGATCACCGGCAACCCCGCCTGCATCGCCTCATGCGCGGCAATGCAGAACCCTTCGGCACGCGAGGGTTGCAGGTAGCCGTGCAACCCGGCCAGAAATGCCTTTGGTGCCGTCACATAGCCGGGCCAGGTGATATTGGTCACCCCCGCCGCTTCGGCCGCGGCGCGCAGCATCGGCCCCTGATCGCCATCGCCCGCGATGGCGATCTCAAAGGGGGCGGGCGGCACGAAACCACCGGCCCGAAGCTGCGCCAGTGCTGCAATCAGCACGTCATAGCCCTTGACCGGATGCAGGCGGCCAAGGCTGCCAAGCCGCAACACCTCTCCTGGTTGCCAGGGCACTGCTGCCGGGGCCACCGGGTCGGCGGCGAAGATCGGCCAGGTCATCAGCCGGTCAGGCGGCACCCGCAGCCGCCTTGCCGTCAGCGCAGCCACCGATTGCGAATCCGCCACCCAAAGACGCGCCCGCCCCGACATCAGCCGCATCAACCGCCGGTTCCAGGGCTTCAGATATGCCGCATGTTGCCAACTGATCACCGGAATACCGCGAAATGTGCCAAGGATCTGCCCAAGCAGCGTTGCCCGGCTCAGCGATGTCCAGATCAGCGCCGGGGCCAAGGTGCGGACCTCGGCATCGAGCCAACGCAGCGCCGCGAGGTGATCGGTCAGCCCCCCGTCGCGCACCTTGACGTCCAGCCCCGCGGCCGTCATCGCGTCCAATGCCCGCCCATCGCGCCGCGTCAGGGCAAGCACCCGCACCTCCGCCCCCCAGTCGCGCATCACCCGGGTGATCGCGGGCACCGGCAGCGCCGCGCCGCCCCCCTCGACAGAGTTGATCACATAGGCGATACGCGGCCTCATGATGTGGGCACGACGCGGTTGCGTGCCTCTGGCCTTTGCGCCATCGCGGGTTTGACGGGGCAGGTGCGCGCCTTCATCGTTCACATCCAGCTTTTCTGCCGCAGTTCCGCTGAAAACGCGCGCCGCGTCCGTAACCGCCAGGCCAGGAACACATGAAAAAACGCCACAGTCAGACAGGCGGGCGACAATTTGTAAAGCAGGCGTTCCCCCCAGGTCCAGTCTACCGACCGACGATCGCTGCGCCGATCCGAAGGGAAGCATACATGATCGGCCGCATAGACCGGCAGCCCGAACCGAAACACCCGTGCGGTAATTTCGTGATCTTCCAGGGTGTAGGGCCAGATCGCCGGGGTAAATCCCCCGGCCCGGGCCAGCGCATCGCTTCGATAGGCCTGCGCATAGCCGCCCGCATGACACTTGCACGGGAACAGCCGGGCCTTGCGCATGATCCTGCGCACCCTTTTGCGGCTTTGTCGACTGTCCATCGGGGCGACAAGATCGATGGCCATCACCGCAGAGGCCTTGGGATTGGCCGCGAACAGACGCAAAATCCGCGCCACATAGTCTTTGGGATAGATCGTGTCGGCGTCGATCGTGGCAACAAAGGGCGTGTCGATCCCGGCGGTTCCCGCCAACAGCGCACTGATCTTGCCGGGCTGTTCGGCATGAACATGCCGCACGTCGATATCGGTCATCTGGGCGCAGGCTGCGGTGGCCTCGGCGCAGCCGGTATCTGTTGACGCGTTGTCGATCAGCACCAGCCTGAACCGCCGGTCACTTTGCCGGGCAAGGCTTTGCAGCGTCGTGCCGATCCACCCGGCCTCGTTGTAATAGGGCAGAACCAGCGTGATCAGCGGCGCCTCTGGCACGGGTTGCGGGGAACAACCGGGCTGGGCCGCCTCTTGGTCCCGAAAGGCCATTGTCGCTTTGGCCGCGCGATGCGAAGACGTCTCGGTGGTCAGCACAAGTTTGCCTTCGGACAGCATCCTATGGGAGCAAAGAGCATTTGATATTGCGGATGCGCCAGAAGGAAATCCGGCTCCATATGGGGTCACGATACCACGACGATAGATGCAGGGGAAGATGGGGATCATAGAGCACTGCCGGTTTTTCGGGCCAAAACCTTTGGATAACACGCGGCCTTTCGGGCACGGATCGAATTTGGGAAAGTCGGCGATGCTGATATCGCGCGGATCCGGCAGACCCGTTAGGCTCAATTTTCAAGTGCAACACCCACCGCCCGTAGGGCACAGGATGTTGCGATGGACAGACGAAACAAGCACCTCAGCAGCGAGGACCGGGGCGTGATATTCGCCGAGCATGATCGCGGCAGCAGCCAACGGGCGGCTGAAGATGTCGAGGATGACATAGAGATAGAAGCAGGACCATTTCACTGGTCCCATGAGCTTGATAGTGCGACAGCATCTCGGTGAACATCTGTGTGCGTCGTCGCCGCTGGATAGGCCGGATGTAGCAGGCATCGCTATGCGGAAGATCAAACGCAAAGAAGTGCAGCTTCTGCTCAACCCCGCCGATCCCCGCAACCGCTTCGCCAAAATCAGCCTGCCCATGACCCGGCGGGTGCGCCAGTGGAATGAACATCTTGCGGCTGCGCCGACCATGGTCACGGACATAATTCTTGACCGTCGTGTAGCCGCCCTTGAAGCCGTGCTCGTCCCGTAGCCGCTCAAAACACGCTTGGCGGTATGTCGTTGCTTGCGGTTCCGGCTGAGGTCTTCCAGCAGCCATTGGTCGATGAAGCCGGTGAAGCCATCAAGCTTGGGCCGCTTGATCTGAGCCGTTCGCTGATATCCGGGCGGGACGGAAAAGCTCATCATCTTCTTCACGCTCGCCCGCGATATCCCAAAATGGCGCGCCGCTTCGCGCTCGCTCATGCCGCCCCGACGCGCGAGGCGAACCTTCAAATACAAATCCACGATTAAAATCTCCCGCCCTCCCTGCAACCAGAAAGGGCCAAAGTGGCAACATTTTACGCTGCCCGCAGCAAGACAATCCCGCCACTTCCATGGCCAACTTTTGCACTGCCGTTCTCACCCTGTTCCGTTATGCGGCCCTGCGCCATCCCGAACATGCTGCCGTCATCGAGCGCGTTCTGGCCATTCCGCCGAAGCGCTTCGAGCGGCGGCTCGTGACCTGGCTGACCGAGGCCGAGGTCGATGCCCTGCTGGCCGCACCGGATCGGGCGACCTGGACAGGGCGGCGTGACACGGCGCTGATCGGTCTCGTCGGCCAGACAGGCCTTCGGGCCTCCGAGTTGATCGGGCCGATGGCAGCAAGCCAAGGTCGCGGCGCGTTTGACAGTCGGACCCACTGGCTCAACCGCGGGGAATTTTCTTCTGTCTGCGCAACGCGAAAAGCAATGCCCGTGCTGTTTTGCGCGCCCTGTTTGGAATGGAGTTTCCAGTTAAATATCAATACCATCGCGGCAATGCACCGGCCCGGCGGGGCACAAGTTGACTACTGAAAGGCGCTATCACCATGACGAGCCCTGAAATTTTCTGGTTCCTTCCAACATCCGGCGACACCAGATACCTTGGAACATCCGATTTTGGTCGCGCGCCGACCAACGCCTATCTGCGCGAGATCGCGGTGACGGCTGACCGGCTGGGCTATGAGGGGATGCTCATCCCGACCGGTGCCAGTTGCCTTGACCCGTGGGTTGTGGCATCGAGCCTGGTCCCGGTGACGCGGCGGATCAAGTTTCTGGTCGCGCTGCGCACCTCGATCGGCGGGCCTACCTCGGGCGCGCGTCAGGTGGCGACATTGGACGAGGCGCTTGAAGGGCGGTTGCTGCTGAACGTCGTGCCGGGAGGCGATGCCGCGGAACTGGCGGCTGAAGGCGCGTTTCTTGCCCATGACGAACGCTACAGCGCCGCGAACGAATACCTGGATGTCTGGAAACGGCTAATGACCGGTGAGACCGTCGATTTCGACGGGAAACACGTCAAGGTAAAGGGTGCAAGGAATTTTTTTCCGCCCGCGCAAGCCCCCTATCCGCCGCTCTATTTCGGCGGATCGTCGAACGCGGCCCATGATCTCGCCGCCGAGCAGGTTGACGCATACCTGACATGGGGTGAGCCGCCCGAGGCGGTCGGCGAGAAGATCGCCGATGTCCGCGCCCGTGCCGCAAAACACGGTCGCAGCTTGCGCTTTGGCGTGCGTCTGCATGTCATCGTGCGCGAAACCGAGGACGAGGCCTGGGCCGAAGCCGACCGCCTGATCAGCCGGTTGAGCGATGAGGACATCGCCGCCGCCCAAGCAAACTACGCCAGGATGGATTCCGTCGGTCAGGCCCGGATGACAGCCCTTCATGGCGGTCGGCGCGACAAGCTGGTTGTCGGCCCGAACCTTTGGGCGGGCGTCGGCCTCGTGCGTGGCGGTGCCGGCACGGCCCTGGTCGGTAACCCCGAACAGGTGGCCGAACGTCTTGCCGAATACCAGGCCCTCGGGGTCGATACGTTCGTGTTGTCGGGCTATCCGCATCTGGAGGAATCCATCCGGTTTGCCGAACTCGTCTTTCCGTTGATCGGCAAGGCCCCGGTGACGTTGCGCAGCGCCCAGACCGGCGGTGCTTTTGATGTGAGGGCCCTTCACAAACAAACCTCGGCCAGCTGACATGACACAAAAGATCATCGACATGCGGTGCAGGCCTGCCTATCTGCACAACTTTTTCGGCAAGACGCCCGGCTCGGCCGATTATGATGTGGTGCGCTGGCTGAACCGCCGTGTGGGCACCCGTGGCGATGATGAACACTTTACCCGCTCATCAACCGCGTCCGGCTTTCTGGACGAGATCCGCGATGCCGGACTGACCCGCGCCGTTGTCGTTGGTCGGCACACCCCAAGCCAGCATTTACCCAACGAGGACATTCACGAGATCGTCTCTGGCTCGAACCTGCTGGAAGGCATCGGCTCGGTCGATCCGGTCCTCCTTGGCCCGGCCGCGACCTTGGCCGAGGCGGACCGCGCGATCAAAACCCTTGGGCTGCGCGGGATCGACATCGAGCCCGGCTGGGCCGATCCGGCACGGTTTCCGGATGATCCGGTCTACCACCCGCTTTACGACCTGCTGCAAGACCTTGGCGCGCCGGTTTTCCTGATGTCGGGGCCGACGACCCCGGATCACCGTTTCAACGACCCCTCCGCCGTTGCCAACCTGGCCCGCACCTTTCCGCGCCTTGAAATCGCAGTTTACCACGGCTATTGGCCACGGGTGCAGGAAATCGTGGGGGTCGCCTTTCGTCATGAGACGGTCCACATCATCCCCGACATGTATCTTTTCCAGACCGGCGGCAGTGCTTATGTCGAGGCCGTGAACGGGTTTCTGGGCGATCAGTTCCTGTTTGGCTCATCCTACCCGTTCCGCCCGATCCGGCAGACGGTCGAGGATTTTCAGGCTATCGGTTTCCGCGATGACCTGCTTGATCGGCTATTCTTTGGCAATGCCGTGCGCCTGCTGAACCTGAAAATTTCCTGAGGTTATTCGACGCGCGACGGCATGTGACCAACCCCATTTGGACCGCTCACGACCTCAGACCCGCCGGGGCAACGTCCGGTCAAGCGCTTCCATGACCGTGTGCCGCGCGACGTCAAACCCTTCGGAGGTTCGTTTGCGGGGGCGGGCCAGGGAAATGACCTGCACATCGGCGATGCGGCCGGGGTTGGGTTGCATCACCACCACCCGATCCGCTTGGATGACCGCCTCGTCCACATCATGCGTGACGATGACAAGCGTCGGTTGTGGATCGGTCCCCCGCCAGATGTCCAGCAGGTGATCCTGCAGGTCTGCACGGGTGAATGCGTCCAGCGCCGAGAAGGGTTCATCCAGCAGCAAGACTTCGGGATCGGTGACAAGCGCCCGCGCTATGGCAACCCGTTGTGCCTGCCCCCCCGAGAGTTGCCGGGGCCAGGCACCCGCGCGGTCGGCAAGCCCGACCCGCTGCAAGACGGTGCGCACTTTGGCCGCGCGCGCCTCACCCGACAGATGGGCCAGACCGAAGCCCACATTTTGCCCGACGGTCAGCCAGGGAAACAGGCGTGGTTCCTGAAACACGATGCCGATGCGGGCATGCGGTTCGACCACGGCTTCGCCGTCAAGCTGCACGCGCCCGCGGGTGGAGGTATCCAGACCGGTCAGGATCCGCAGCAGGGTCGACTTTCCACAGCCTGATCCGCCGACGATGGCAAGGATCTCTCCCGGTTCGACCGCCAGATCGATCCCGCCAAGGACCGGCGTGATCCCGTCAAATGTCTTTTCCAGTCGTTCCACTGTCAACATGACTTACCTCTGGGTTAAAAGTTGCGGTCGGCGGCAAAGCCGTCTTCCCAGCTCAGGAAGGGGGCTGCCGCCAGTCCAATCAGGGCATCGGTCGCCTTGCCCAGCACCGCGAACGTCACGATCGACGCAACGATCTGCGCGGGTTTGCCCCGCCATGATAGGCGCGGGCCTGAAAAAACGGCGCATCAGGAACCGCCGTTAATAACGATAATATGGATAGTGTTTTTGGTATTGGTCAATGAATGAGAACTGGCGTTTTGTGATCTCAGGTGCAAAGGAAATTCCATTCGCAGGCAATGCGCAGATAGAAATTGCCCTTAGGCCTCGACCGCGCGTTCCGTCCACGAAAATTGGCGCGGGAATCTCTGCGTCTCGGGCTGCCAGCGGTCCATCGCCACGAGGCCGCCGCTGACCGTCCTTTACAGACCTCTGCAGTTCAATGCCGTCCGCAGAGGTGGTCAGATCATCCATGTCGCCGAAAATATACATACTTTCCATGGGGTCCGTGCGTTCGGAGACCGAAGAAAGGTGCTTCCCCACCGGCCGTGAGTCTTAGCATTTTATTCCCCGCAGCGCTCGATCTTTGGAATATCGATTGAACAGATAGAGTTTATGGTGATCCAGGAGGCGGGCTGCCCCGGGCTTCTCATGGTGTGGGTCGTGTGGTGGCCTGCGGGTTCCTGACCAAGGAGGAAAAACAGAATGAAACGTACGACTCTGGCGATCGCTCTCGCGGTGCTGACCGGCACCTCGGTGCCCGCGTCGGCCGAGGTGGATTTCGGCAAGCCCGGTGAGCCGGTGAACCTCGTCGTGGGCTATCAGCCCTACTACACCGAATCGTGGTCCGGCGTGGTGATCAACGGCAAGCAGTTGTGGAAGAAATACCTGCCCGAGGGATCGACCGTCGAATTTCAGGTTGGCCTGCAGGGGTCGGTGATTGTCAACGCGATGACCGGCGAGAAGCAGCACATCGGCTACATGGGCGACATGCCATCCATCGCCTCGACCTTCCGCAACCTGCCCGAGCGTGGCGGCACCGATATCCGCATCATCGCGTCGATCGGCACGTCGAAGCAGCAATGCAACATCTTCCTCGTGCGCAATGACGCGCCCGAGTTCAAGAACGGTGTCGACGCCGTGAAGTGGCTCGACGGCAAGACAACGGCAGCCCCGCACGGTGCCTGCACGGACCGCTTCGCGCGGCTTGCGTTCGAGAAGGCGGGCATCGAGCCCCGGCGTTATCTCAACCAGAACATCGAGGTCATCTCGACCAACTTCCGCGCAGGCAAGCTGGACGGTGCGGCGATGTGGGAGCCGGCGGCGTCGCAGATTGTGGAGCTCGGCCTCGCCCGACGCGCCGCAAGCGGCGAGGATTTCGACGCGCTCGACGGGGCATTCATCGTGGTTCTCGCCGATCTGCTCGAACAGCGTCCGGATATCGTCAAGGGCTGGCTCCAGGCCGAACTTGATGCCCAGCTCTTCATATCCGATCCACGCAACGCCGAGGAAGTCGCCAGCATGGCGGAGGAGCAGACCGAACATTATGCACGCAAGACGCTTTGGACAGCGCTTTATTCCGCGCCAGAAGGTGCGGGCAGTGTGGGCGATGTGAAGGTCCAGTACGACTTCATCGTCACCCCGCGCGTTCAGCGGCTGCTTGACGAGGCGACGGCTTTTCTGAACGGCCTGCCGCAAAAACCGGCGGCTGCGCCGCACATCCGCGAAGGCGGTGTCGATGATCGGATCGCCAGAGAGGTTCTGGCCGAGCGCGGGCTGGAGAGCCCTGTCGCGGTGATCAAGACGCAGCCGCGTTCGGGATTCTCGAACTGACCTTTCGGCGGCCTCGGCGGCACCGTCCTTTGACGACAGTGCCCCTAACCGACCGGCAGCAGAGATTGGCCTCATGACATTGCAGACAACGACAACAGAATACACCGCCGTACAGGCGCCCGGTCGTCTTCGGTTATTCACCTGGCGGCTGAAACGCGCCCTGCGCAGCCCGCGCCCCTGGCTGATGCTGTCGGGTGTCGCGCTTTGGCTCTTTACCTACTGGTTGCTGACCGAGGGATTGCGGCTGCCACGCTTCGACAAGATTCCGGGCCCGGTGGTGGTGCTGAGCGAGATTTTCTCGCGCACGCCGTTTCAGGGTATCTCGGTGTTCACGGAAATCTATTACGATCATATCCTGGCAAGTTGCCGCCGCATCTTCCTCGCCTTCGCGATTGCGACCGGCGTGGGCGTGCCGCTTGGGCTGTTGATGGGGTGGTCGCTGCGGTTCCGTGCCTACACCTTTCCCATTCTCGAAACACTGAGGCCGATCCCGGTCCTCGCCTGGGTGCCGATCGCAATCCTCGCCTTTCCCGGCTTCGAGTGGCCGGTGATCTTCCTCGCCACGCTGGCCTCGCTCTTCGTCACCACGCTTAACGCCATGCTGGGCGTGCAATCGATCGACGATGCCTATTTCCGGGCGGCGGGTTGCCTGGGGTCCAGCCGATGGCAGGTCTTCCGCCATGTCGTCGTACCCGGCGCGCTGCCCTACGTCTTTACCGGGTTGCAGATCAGCATTGGCGTGGCTTGGTTCTCGCTGGTTGCGGCCGAGATGGTCTCGGGCGATCTCGGGCTCGGCTACATGATTGTCGACGCCTACATGAACAACGTGACCGTGCCGATGGTCATCGGCATGCTTACGCTCGGCTTCGTGGGCTGGGCCACGTCGGCGCTCGTGCGGGCGGTGGGCAACGCAATGATGCGCTGGCACATGCGTGCGCTGGCCATACAGGGGCGCTGATCAATGACCTTATCTACTTTCCCCCTCGGCGCCCGGCCACAGGGCCACCCAGCCCTCGGCAGCCTCAGCCTGCGCAGCGTCAGCAAGGTCTATGACGCGGGCGGCATCGCCGTTCCGGCGGTCCAGAACTGCTCGATAGAAGTGGCCCCCGGCGAGGTGTGCATGATCGTCGGCCCCTCAGGCTGTGGCAAGACGACGTTGCTGAACGCGATCGCCGGGTTTCACCCGATCAGTTCCGGCGAGATCCTGATGGACGGCGCGCTTCTCTGCGGCCCCGGCCGACCGCAGGCCGACACCGGGGCCGACCGGATCGTGGTGTTCCAGAATGGAGCGCTGTTTCCCTGGAAGACATTGATCGAGAACGTCGCCTACGGTCCCATGGTCCAGGGCACGCTGCCACGACGGGCGGCCGAGGACCGGGCGCGCGAGTTGCTGGGCGAGGCCGGTCTTGCGGATGTCGCGCACCGCTATCCGGGTGAAGTGTCTTCGGGCATGGCGCGCCGGGCCGAGATCGTGCGCGCGCTGATCAACGAACCGCGCGTTCTGCTGCTTGACGAGCCCTACCGCGCGATGGATGCGCTGACCAAGTCGATCATGCACGAATCGCTGCTGGCGCTCTACGACCGGACGCGGGTGACCATCTTCTTCATCACGCACGACATCGAGGAAGCGATATTTCTCGGCGACAAGGTCCATGTGATGACAACCCGTCCGTGTCGGCTGAAACAGACGATCGAGGTCAACCTGCCGCGCCCGCGCAGCTACGAACTGCTGACTTCGGAGGAATTCCGCCTGCTGTCCGAAGAGGCGCGCGAGGCGATCTCGGAGGAGGCCATCAAGGCGTTCCAGTCCGGCGAGCGCGAAGCATGACGCGCGCCACCCTGAAGAGGAACCCGACATGACCGATACAACTCTCGGCCCCCGACCGATCTTCGATGTCCTGACGCGGGGGTTCGATCGGCTCGATCCCGGCAACCTGCTGCGCGGCCTCTTCGCGCTGCTGGTCTGCGTTTTGCTGTGGGAGACCGGTGCGCGGATGCAGGAGTGGACAGGCTATGCCCCGCCCTTCGTCGGCCTTCTGCCACCACCCTCCGAAGTCGCCGTCGCCTGGGCGGGGCTGCTTGGCGAGGCCGGGTACTGGTCGAGCTGGGTGGCAAGCTTCCAGCGCGTTTTCACCGGGTTCCTCGCTGCGATGCTCGTGGGCATTCCCTTCGGGCTTGCGCTCGCCGTGAGCCGTAATTTCCACGACATCTTTTTTCCGCCCTTCGAGATCCTGCGGCCGATCCCGCCGCTTGCCTGGGTGCCTGCGGCGCTGATCTTCTGGCCGACCAACGAGATGTCGATCGCCTTCGTCACCTTCCTCGGCGCGTTCTACACGGTCGTCATCAACGTGGTCGGCGGGGCGCGAGCGATCGACAACCGTTTTCTGAACGCCGCACGTTCGATGGGGGCGACACACTGGGATCTGTTCTCGCGCATTATTCTGCCTGGCACCCTGCCCTCGATCTTCACCGGTGCCGCAGTCGGCATGGGAATCACCTGGGAGGTGGTCGTCGCCGCCGAGATGATCTCGGGCGGCGGGGCGCGGGCGGGCGGCGGCCTCGGTTTCTTCATCTGGAACTCTTACATGGGCGGTTCGTTGGTGCAGGTGATCGTCGGTATGGGATCCATCGGCATCGCCGGTTACCTTTCGTCGCGCGCCATCCGCTGGCTCGGCCGCAGCGTGATGCCCTGGCAGAACCGGTTCTGAAATACATGGGAGAACAGGACATGACCCTGCCGGATACCCTTAACCGGCCCGAATTGGCCAAAGACGCGGCGGCACCGGCCCGGATGGAACTGCGCGGCATCGCCAAGGGCTATGGCGAACCCTGGGAGCGCACCGAGGTGCTCGACCGGCTCGATTTCGACATCGAGCCAGGCAAGCTTACGGTTCTCGTCGGGCCTTCGGGTTGCGGCAAGTCCACCATCGTCAATCTGGTCGCGGGCTATGACCGGCCCGATACCGGCAAGGTGATGATCGACGGCCGTCCGGTGCGCGGCCCCGCCCATGAGCGGATGGTGGTCTTTCAGGAGAGCGCACTGATCCCCTGGCAGACCACCTACGAGAACATCGTCTTCGGTCCGCGCCTGCGTGGCGATCTGTCCGGAGTGCGGTTGCGCCTTGCTGCGGAACAACTGATCGACCGCGTGGGTCTTGCGGACTTTCGCGACAAGTATCCGGCGCAGCTTTCAGGCGGCATGCAGCGACGGGCCGAACTTGCCCGCGCGCTGATCAACAACCCGCGCGTGATGATTTTGGACGAACCGTTCCGCGGTCTGGACGCCATGTCGCGCCAGTTGATGCACGCGGCGTTCCTTGGCCTCTTCGAGGCCGAGAAACGTACCGGCCTCTTCGTAACCTCAGAACTCGATGAGGCGATCCTGCTGGGGGACCGGCTCATCGTTCTCTCGAACCAACCCGCCCGCGTGCGCGCCGTCATCGACGTGTCACTGCCCCGGCCTCGCAGCACCGCGATGCTCGACAGCGCCGAGGCCTACGAGATCAAGCGCGCAGCGATGGAATTGCTGCACGAAGAGGCGCTGCGCAGCTTCGTCGGCGGTTCGCAGGCCTCCGATCTGCTGCTTGCCCACACGCGCCGTCGCTGATCGGCCCTGGCCACTTATCTGGCAATCGGGGATCAGGTTTTCGCCCATGGTCGCGGCCCTCAGGATCTTCTTTCGCTACACGCGGATCGGGCTGGGCTTCAGGGCCGTGTGCACCGCTTTCGTGTGGCTCCTCAGGTGCAGGAGGTGATCGAGCGTTGGACAAGCCACGGCATTCTCAGCCACCAGGTCGCCCGCCTTGTCGGCGCGGTGGAAACCGAGCGGGGGATCGATGTCACCTTCCGCCCCCGTTGTTGTGCATCGCTCGAAACGCGGCAATTCGACCGGATCGTGGTAACAACAGGCCCGGCGCACGGATCGATCCTGCGCAAGAGCCCTGTTCTGTCGGCCCTGGCCCAAGAGGGATTGGTTGCCGCAGATCCGCTTGGCCTCGGCCTTGCCGTAACCGACGGTTGCCGCGCGATCGGAAGCAATGGCGCGGTTTCCGAAAGACTGTTTGTGGTTGGTCCGCTCGCCAGAGGCAGTGTGGGCGAGTTGATGGGCCTTCCGGAAGTCACGCGCCACGGACAGCGGGTCGCCGGATTGATTGCGCCTTAACTTCAAAGGCAATGCGGCGGCGATCATGTGCCCTTGTATCCAAAGCTCCGTGGCCAGCGGAGGTTCAGCCAAAAGAATAATGGGTTTGTCAAATGTAATATCGCCCAAAACAGTTGCGCGCTTCAACCCAAGCTAGGTGTGCGGCAGGCCCGCCAAATATCATTGTGCCGCGTTGGCCCATCGTACCCGACAAATCAGCGAGCAAGTGTAATCGGAAGACTTTTCCTTCGATGCCATCGTGAAAATCTGCAAGAAGATGGCGCACCAAATCCAAATCGCTAAGGTCAGATAGCAGGTCTGGTTGGTCTGACTTCGTGTTCATATCCCGCCCAACCCATCATCAAACGTCGCGACCAGCCCCAGAAGCTTGTCGATGATCCGCTCGGTGATCTTCTTGCGTTCAAGGATCTTTGGCTTTTGCTCCAGCACATCGATGACTGCTTCGCGCAGCGGCGGTTTGCCAGTGAACTGGTAGTCTTCGACCAGACGCTGAAATGCCGCCGGTGCAATGCCCTCTTCTGCGCAAACCGCCTCCATCGCCTTGACCCGCTCGTCGTTCCAGAAGGCCAGAAAGGTTTCTTCGACACTGGCGCCGCTGTCTTGTGCCTTCGGCATGTGCTGTTCGATGAACCGCTCGATCAACTCGCGCTTGCTGCGCAGCTGCGCCTCTGACCCAAGCATGTCCATCACCAGCTTGCGCTTGCGTACGCTTTCATCGCGCTGGGTGGCATCCAGGCTGTTTGCGTCCCGCGATACCTCGGCCAGCAGGCCAAGGATGTAGGCGACGTTGATTTCATCACGCTGGATCAGCTCCAGTTCGAAATCGACCTCGTCGATGATCGACACGGCCTCAGTTTCCTTGGCCCGTTTTGTCCGGTCATAGATGTCGAGGTATTTGCTTTTGTAATCTTCGAACTGCTGCGGATCGAGGGTCAGGTCATCGGGGCTGAACTGTGTGAAACTGCCCAGCACGTTGCGGACGCGGATCAGCTCGCGGAACGCCTGCACGAAGGCCAGCATTTCGCCCTCGGTTTGCAGATCGTTCACGCGGTCCACGTCGGGTGCGATTTCCAGCAGCTTGGCGACGGCCGCGTTGAACTGCGCGACGTAGTCCTCGTAAGGGGCCATCAGGACGGTGTCGATGGCGTCCTTGTTGGAAAACAGGGTTATCGCCTCGTCCGTCTTGGCCTTCAGGTTACGAAAACAGACGATGTTGCCTTGGGATTTGACCTGGCCGAGGACGCGGTTGGTGCGCGAAAACGCCTGGATCAGCCCATGGTATCGCAGGTTCTTGTCGACGTAGAGCGTGTTCAGCTTCTTGGCATCGAACCCGGTCAGGAACATGTTGACCACCAGAAGGATGTCGACGCGGTCCTTGTCCTGGAAGTCGCGCCTCTCGCGCTCCTTCATCCGTTTGGCGATGTCCTTGTAATAGTTGTAAAAGCTCTGGCTGTCCTTGGTCGAGAAAGCCGTCTGGTACATCGCGTTGTAGTCGGCGATGAACCGATCCAGCTTTTCGCGGGTGTGCACGTTGATGGGCTTTTCCACGCCGATGTTGAAATCGGGGTCGCCGATCATTCCGTCGGCGTCGGCATCTTCTTCGTTGGCCGTGTAGGTGAAGATCGTGGCGACGCGCAGATCATGCTCGCCCGCGTCGCGCCGCCGCTTGAGGGTCTCGTAATAGGTGATCAGCGCATCGACCGAACTGACGCAGAGCATCGCGCTGAACTGGCGGTTATGGGTCTTGCGATCATGGTTCTGGATGATCCAGTCCACCACACCGTCGATCCGGTCGGGGTGGTCGAAGAATTCCCTGATGTTGATGCCCGCGACGTCCTGGTCGTCGATCAGGCTGCCGTCCTTGCGCTTCAGTTTGCCCCAGTATTCGACCGAGAACCGCAGGACATTTTCATCGCTGATCGCGTCCGTGATGACATATTTGTGCAGGCACTCGCCGAACAGATCCTTGGTGGTTCGCTTGGCCATCGCGTTTTCGGCAAAGATCGGGGTGCCGGTGAAGCCGAACATCTGGGCGCGGGCAAAGAACGCCACGATGCGCTTGTGGGTCTCGCCGAACTGCGAGCGGTGGCATTCGTCAAAGATGAACACCACCCGTTCGTCTTTCACCGCCTGCAGCGGGCCCTCGAACCTGTCGCGGGAAATGGCCGTGTTGAGCTTCTGGATCGTGGTGACGATCAGCTTGTGATCGCCCGCCAGCTGCTTGACCAGCGCACGGGTGTTGTCCGTGCCATCAACTGAGCCCTCGCTGAAATGGTTGAATTCCTTGGTGGTCTGATAATCCAGATCGCTGCGGTCGACGACGAAGACGACCTTGTGCACCTTGGGGTTTTCGATCAGCACTTGTGCTGCCTTGAAGCTGGTCAAGGTCTTGCCCGACCCGGTGGTGTGCCAGATATAGCCATTCTTGCGCCCGGCCTTCACCCGCTCGACAATCGCCTCGACCGCGAAATACTGATAGGGCCGCAGCACCATCAGCACCTTGTTGCTCTCGTGCAGGACGATGTATTTGCTGATCATCTTTGACGCATGGCACTTTTCAAGAAAGGCGTCGGCAAAGGCGTCAAGCTGGGTGATCAGGCGGTTTTCGACATCGGCCCAAAAGAACGTCTGGTTGAAATCCTGATCGCGGTTATTGGCATAGTATTTGGTGTTCACACCGTTCGAAATGACGAACAGCTGCACATACTGAAACAGCCCGTGGTCCGACCAATAGGAATGGCGCTGGTAGCGGTTGACCTGGTTGAAGGCCTCCTTCAGCTCCATCCCGCGGCGCTTCAGCTCCACCTGGATCAGCGGCAGGCCGTTGATCAGCAGCGTCACGTCATAGCGGTTCTTGTAGCTGCCCACTTGCGTGACCTGCGACGTGACCTGATAGCGGTTGCGGCACCATTCTTGCGCGTTCAGGAACTGGATGTAGATGGTCGTGCCATCGTCGCGGGGCAGGGCCATGCGGTCGCGCAGGATCTTGGCCTTGTCAAAGACGTTGCCCTTGTCGAGGTGGTTCAGCACGCGGGTGAATTCGGCCTCCGACAGGCTGACGCCGTTATGCGCCTCCAGCTGCGCCTTCAGGTTCGCGCGCAGCCCAGCGCCGTCGGTGATGGTCACAGGCTCCCAGCCCAGAGAGTGCAGCCTTTTGACCAGACCTGTTTCAAGCTGTGCTTCGGATTGGATGCTCATTTCTTGCCCCGGTCGCGGGACAAATCCTTGGCCAGCGCCTCGATCGCGGCAAGGTCATCCGTATCGGCCTGCATTGCATCGGCCTGCTTTCGGGCGGCGTCGAAAACTGCAAAACGGTCGGCGGCCAGCTGTTGCGCCACGTCCATGCGCAGTTTGCCCGCGTGGGTCAGCACTTCGCGGTCGTTGAACTTCAGGAACGCGTCAAGCTTTTCGGCCCACATGGCCATTGTCACCGGCGCGCGGCGGCGGGCCTGATCTTCGGCGAAATCCAGATACATGGTGACGATGCGGTTCAACTCGTCCACTTCCTCGGCGCTGAGGTAGTTCTTGCTGGTGCCGACATCGCCCTTGCGCACGATGCCACCTTTCCAGCTGGTCAGGCCCATGTTCTGCGCTGCAGGATTGGCGCGGGCGGCGATGATCTCGGCCGCCGTCTGGCCGGTCACGGCCCATAGCATCTTGTTCTGCACCTTCTGGAAGAACAGCTGCGCCGCGTCCGAACCCTTGTCATAGTCAACGGCGGTGGTGAACAGATCGCGCACCTTCTGATAGAACCGCTTTTCCGAGGCCCGGATGTCGCGGATACGCGCCAGCCATTCGTCGAAATAGTCCCACTGGTCCGCCGCCTTCAGCTTTGCGTCGTCCATCGCAAAGCCCTTGACCAGATATTCCTGCAAGACGGTGCCCGCCCAGCGCCGGAACTGCACCCCGCGCGGCGAGCGGACGCGGAAACCCACGGCCATGATCATGGGCAGGCTGTAGGATTTCAGCTTGCGCTCGACCTGCCGAGTCCCCTCCAATCGAACTTGTAAGAGTTCCTTACGAGTTGCCTCTGCCGTCAGTTCCCCGTCGGCGTAGATCGTTTTGATCAACTGCGTGATGGCTTGGGGCGCGGTGTCGAACAGGGCGGCCATTTCCGCCTGGGTCAGCCAGACGGTGCCGTCCATCGCCCGCAGGCTGATCTGCGCCGCGCCGTCTTCGGTGCTGTAAAGGATCACTTCGCCACTCATGCCCACCCCCTACACGAACATCTGCTGCAACAGACCCTTCTTGAAGGTCTGGAGTTTGGCGACCTGATCCGCCACCGCCTGAATTTTGGCATCCATCGCCGAGAGGGCATTGGCGATTTTGGCTTGTTCGTCGGGGTGGGGAAGAGGAACGTTTATCTTGCCGAGGTCATTCGAATTGATCGCGGGATAGCCCGTTCCGGTGCATCGTTCGA
>JACIYW010000160.1 GCA_014359745.1 Paracoccaceae bacterium
CTGGCACAAGGAGGTGGAGAGGTTCGCCCCCTCGCTGCGCGCCTCAGTCTATCACGGGTCGGAGCGCAGGTTGCTCACCAAGGGCGTGGACCTGGTGATCACCACCTACGGCACCCTCCGCCGCGTGTTCATGATCCGCCATGCTGGTTCACCTTTTCCAGAATATCGCCCCGCGCCTCCAGCGCCGCAATCACCGCCCCCGCCGTATCCTCGACCGAGTATCCCGGCTGCGATGTCACCCGCAGATCGGCCAGCGCATAAACCGGCGCCCGGTCGGCCAGCAGCCGCGCCAGCGTCGCGCGCGGATCGGCGGTGCGCAGCAGGGGCCGGGTCTTGCGATGGCGCACCCGCGACCACAAAAGATCAAGATCGGCATCCAGCCACAGCGACACCGCCCGCGCCGCGATCATCTCTCGGGTGGCGGGGGTCAGGAACGCGCCGCCCCCGGTCGACAGGATCTGCGGCGGCCCCTCCAGCAGGCGACCGATCACCTGCGCCTCTTTCTCGCGAAAGAACCCCTCGCCGTCGCGGGCGAAAATCTCGGGGATGGTCATGTTGGCGGCTTGTTCGATCGCCTCATCCGAATCGATGAACGGCACGCCCAACAGCCCCGCCACGCAGGTTCCGACCGCGGTTTTCCCCGCGCCCATCATGCCGATCAGCACGACCGTCTTTCGCAATTGCCACGTCACCCCGGTTTTTCCCCGCCCCCCGGCTTTTCCCTGCCCCCGGCTTTTCCGCGCCCGCGCAAGTTTCCGCCGTCAATGGCGTGAATTCTCTCGAAAAGCCATATATGATGTGATCATCAAGGCCAACCCAGGGCGCCGCGCGAACAGGCCCAAGCAGCCCCTGGCAGGAATTTGAACCGGGCAAACCGGAACGCGACACAACACCGGGCAGGCAAAGGCATCGCATGAAGGTCTTAAAATTGCTTCTTTTTCTGTGCATCGCGGGCTTTATCGGCCTCGTGGGCTATGCCTATCTGGGCGATCTTGCGCCCGATCGGCAGCAGGTAAACATTCCGGTCCCTCTGGATGGCAGATAACCGCACGCCCCCCCATAACACGGCCGGGCGGCGCGCTGTCGTCTGGTTGGCGGGCCGGTTGACGCTCATCGGCCTGCTGGCTGTGGCAATCCCTGCGCCAGCCACGGCCCAGCCCGCAGCGCAGGAACGTCCGCCCCACCAGGCCTCCCAGCCCCGCCAAGCGCCCATGTCGGCCATCGACTGGCTGTCGAAATCGGTGGCGATGCCCGCGGGCCGGACCGGGCGCCCCACAGGCAAGGCCGATGTGGCAACCGGCGCGGCCCCCGCCGCGATCAGCACCCTGCCCCTCGATGCGCCGCGCATCGACGCGGCCGGGGTGTTGCCCACCTCGGTCACCGGCTTGCCGCGCGGCCTTTGGGGGGCGACACCCACGGCCACCCTTGCCGATATGATCGCGCGGATGCAGGTTTCGGCGCTGCCCGCGGTTCAGGATCTTCTCTACACGCTCCTGATGGCCGAACTTGACCCACCCTTCGATGCGACCGGCGACGGGCAGTTGTTCCTGGCGCGGGTCGACAAACTGCTGGCGCTTGGCGCGCTTGATCAGGCCGGCGCGCTGCTTGAGATCGCGGGCACCGACACCCCCCAGGCCTTTCGCCGCTGGTTCGACGTGGCGCTGCTGACCGGCGACGAGGCGCGCGCCTGCGCGGCGATCCGCACCCGCCCCGATATCGCCCCCACCTTTCCCGCGCGGGTGTTCTGCCTGGCGCGCAGCGGCGACTGGACGGCCGCCGCCCTCAGCCTGCGCACCGGCGAGGCGCTGGGCTTCGTTTCCCAGGCCGAAGCCGATCTGATGACGCATTTCCTTGACCCCACCTTGTTGGAACAAGACGGCCCCCTGCCCCCCCCGCAGCCGATCACCCCGCTGACATGGCGCCTGCTCGAAGCGATCGGCGAACCGATCCCCACCAACACCCTGCCCGTGGCCTTTGCCCAGGCCGACCTTGGCCCGACCGCCGGCTGGAAAGCCCAGATCGAGGCGGCAGAGCGGCTGGCGCGCCTTGGCGCGATCCCCGGCAACCAGCTTTGGGGGCTTTACACGCGCGCGGCGCCGTCGGCCTCGGGGGGGGTGTGGGAACGGGTGCGCGCGCTGCGGGCGTTTGAACGGGCGCTGGTGTCAACCGATCCACCCGCCGCCGCCGCCGCGACCCTTGCCGATGCGCTGGCGGCGGTGTGGCCGCTGATGCAGGCCGCCGACCTGGAGGTGCCCTTTGCCGAACTTTACGGCACCCGCCTGCAAGGCAAGGGCCTGACCGGCGATGCCGCCCGGCTTGCCTTTGAAATCGGCCTCCTCTCGGCCGATTACGAGGAAATCGCCGCTGCCCACACCCCCACCACCCCGCGTGAGGCGTTTTTGCGCGGGCTGGCGCGCGGCGATACCGGCGGCGTCATCCTGCCCGACACCATGGCCCGCGCCATCGCGCGCGGCCTTGCCGCCAGGGCCTTGCCGCCCGACCAGGCCTTGCCGCCCGACATGACCGATCTTGTCACCTCCGACCGGCTGGGCGAGGCGCTGTTGCGCGCGATGGATGCGCTGGCGCGGGGCGCGGCGGGCGACCCGGCGGCGGTGCCCGACGCGATCGCGCTTTTGCAGCGCGTCGGCCTTCAGGACACGCTGCGCCGCAGCGCGCTGCAACTGATGCTGCTGGACCGGCGCGGATGACCGCGCAACCGGGCAAACCGGGCGGCAAGACGGGGCGCAAAGCGGGCGGCGCCCCCCGGCGCAGCGATACCGCCACCGCCACCCTCGCCCCCGAAGGGCGCCGCTGGATCGTGACCTTTCTCGAATCCAAAAGCGCGGTTGAAGATGCCGCCCCCAACACCCAGATGGCCTATGCCCGCGATCTGGCCGATTTCGCCGCCTGGCTTGGCGCGCGCGGCAGCGATTTCGCCCGCGCCGGGCGCGATGATGTCGAAAACTACCTGATCGCCTGCGAGGCGGCGGGCCTTGCGCGCGCCACCCGCGCCCGCAGGCTTGCCGCGATCCGGCAGATGTACCGCTTTGCCACCGATGAAGGCTGGCGCCCCGACAACCCGGCGATCGAGATCCGCGGCCCCGGCCGCGCCCGCCGCCTGCCCGGCACCCTGACCCAGGACGAGGTGGGCCGCCTTCTGGCCGCCGCGCACACCACCGGGCGCAGCCCCGCCGACCGGCTGCGCAACACCTGCCTGATGGAACTGCTTTACGCCACCGGCCTGCGGGTAACCGAACTTGTCACCCTGCCCCGCGCCGCCGGGCGCGGCGATCCGCGCATGATCCTGGTGCGCGGCAAGGGCGGGCGCGAACGCATGGTGCCCCTGTCCACCCCGGCCCGCGCCGCCCTTGCCGCCTGGCTGGCGCATCTCGATGCGCAAAGCCCGCAACCGCAGGGAAACCGCGCGCGCTATCTGTTTCCCTCTTCCTCGGCGGCGGGGCACCTGACGCGGGTGGGCTTTCACGGGCTGATCAAGGATTTCGCCGTCGCCGCCGGCCTGTCCCCCGCGCTTGTCACCCCCCACACCCTGCGCCACGCCTTTGCCACGCATCTTCTGGCAGGGGGCGCCGACCTGCGGGTGATCCAGACGCTGCTGGGCCATGCCGATGTCGCCACCACCGAGATTTACACCCATATCCTTGACGAACGCCTCAAGGCGCTGGTCCTCGAACATCACCCCCTGGCGCGCGAACCCGGCGCGCAAACCTGATCGGGCGCATCGTCGGCGGGTTTCCAGATGCGCGGCCCCTTGCGCGACCCGCTTTGAAAAGGCAAAGACTATCCGATGGAAACCCTGATTTACGACAAGGCCCTCTGGTTCACCGCCGTTGGCATCTTGCTGCTGATCGGCATATCGGCGTTCTTTTCGGGGTCGGAAACCGCGCTGACCGCCGCCTCGCGCGGCAAGCTGCGCGCGCAGGCCGACAAGGGGTCAACCGGCGCCGCCACCGCCCTGCGCGTGACCGAAGACAGCGAACGCCTGATCGGCGCGGTGCTGCTGGGCAACAATGCCGTCAACATTCTGGCCGCCTCATTGGCCACCTCGCTCGCCACACGTCTTTTCGGTGACAACGGTGTGGCGCTTGCCACGCTGGTGATGACGTTCCTTGTGCTGATCTTTGCCGAGGTGCTGCCGAAAACCTATGCGATCACCAACCCCGAAACCGCCGCCGCGCGCGTCGCCGCGCCGATCCGGCTGGTCATCGTGATCTTTTCGCCGGTGGTCGGCGCCGTGCGCGCCCTGGTGCGGCTGATCCTGCGCGGCTTTGGCGTCCGGGCCGATCCCGACAGCCACATCCTTTCCCTGCGCGAGGAACTGGCCGGGGCGATCGCGCTGGGCCATTCGAAAGGCTCGGTGCAAAAGGATGACCGCGACCGCCTGCTTGGCGCGCTCGATCTGTCGGACCGCGCGGTAGAGGAAATCATGCGCCACCGCAGCCATATAGAGATGATCGACGCCGACGCCCCGCCCGCCGACATTCTGACCCAATGCCTCAATTCCCCGCACACGCGGCTGCCTCTGTATCAGAACGACCCCGAAAACATCGTCGGCGTCATCCACGCCAAGGATCTGCTGCGCGCCGTCAACGCGCTGATCGGTCAGGGCACCGGCGGCAAGCTTGCCGACCTGCGGGTGCTTGACGTGGCAAGGGCCCCCTATTTCGTGCCCGAAACCACGCCGCTTGATGAACAGATGCGCCAGTTCCTGCGCCGCCGCACCCATTTCGCGCTGGTCGTCGATGAATACGGATCGCTGCGCGGGCTGATCACCCTTGAAGACATCCTTGAGGAAATCGTCGGCGAAATCACCGATGAATTCGATCCCGACGCCGATCAAACGCTCAAGGCCACCGATACGGGCGATTACATCGTCGAGGGCGCGATGACCATCCGCGACCTCAACCGCGCCACCGACTGGTCGCTGCCCGATGACGAGGCCAACACCGTTGCCGGTCTGGTGATCCACGAGGCGCAGATGATCCCCAACGAAGGCCAGGTGTTTTCCTTTCACGGCTTCCGGTTCGAGGTGCTGACCCGCAAGGACAACCGCATCACCCGCCTGAAAATCCGCCCGCTCTAGCCGCTTTGCTCAGGACGAATCGTGCCCGCATGACCCAACCGCCCCCCCGCCCCCATCGCCCGCAGTTGCGATGGGCAACGCTCAACCTGCTG
>JACIYW010000161.1 GCA_014359745.1 Paracoccaceae bacterium
AGCGGGGTGCCGAATTCGTCCATATGCGCCTTGCCGGCACCGCCGAAATAGCGCAGGGCCAGCGGGATTTCAGGATTGCCCACCAGATCGTCGGTTTCCTCGTCAAACGCCGCAAAAGGGCTGATCCGGTCGCGGAACATCGCGCCGATGGCGCCGGGCTGCATCTGCTCGAACCCGAGCGCCAGCGCGCAATCCACCGCGCCGCTTTCAACCGCCTGGCGCGCCAGGAACAACGCCGACGATCCGGTCGAGCAGTTGTTGTTCACGTTCACGATCGGGATGCCGGTCATGCCGACATGATACAAGGCCCGCTGGCCGCAGGTGCTGTCGCCATAGACATAGCCGACATAGGCCTGCTGGACCTTGCCATAATCAAGCCCCGCATCGGCCAGCGCGGTACGGGTCGCCGCGGTTGCCATCACATCATAGCTTTCGGATTTTCCCGGCTTCTGGAACGGGACCATCCCGACGCCGACTATATAAGCCTTGTCACCCATTTCTCTCTCCCTTGTTTGACCTGACCTGTTCGACATGGCCTGCTTCGACATGGCCTGTTCGACATGGCCGCCCGGCTTCGGGCATCATTCCATTTTCTACCATCTGTTAGATTCTTACGCCCCTGCGCGAACGGCTGTCAACACCGTCACGTTGTGACGTCGGGTACTTGCCCGGAATTATAACATATGTTTGAATAATCCCGCCGCGGGTCAGAAACCGCAGCGCAAATCCGGCCCGCAGGACCGAACGGCAACCGGCGTGGCGGTTACCGGGCAAAGGGCGCCTGTGTTCGGCATCCAGATCGCGACCAGGAAGCGCGGCAACCGGCAGATGAGAAGGCGGCTCGCCGGACGGGGGTTCAGGATGCCACGGCGTCTTGGCCAGTATTGGGCCTTGTCGTTATGTAGACGGTTCCGGTAAACCCGGCAACCAAGGTGCCTGCGGAGTTCAGGATTTCAACCTGATACACGGCAATCCTGCGCGACCGTGATTTTTCCTGCGCCTTCGCCACCAACACCTCACCTTCTGACACGCCGACATGGTATGTCATATGCGTATCGATCCCGGCAGCGAGAATTCCGTGGCTGTTTGACGCGAAGCCGAAGGCGCTGTCTGCCAAGGCGTAAAGCGCGCCGCCATGACACGTCCCGTTGAAATTGATGTGGCAGGATTGCACCGCCATGCGCAGTTCCGAAGTTCCGGAACCGACGTCATGTAACTTGATGCCCAGGTGCCGCATGAATCCATCGCGGCGGGCAAATTCCCTGCCAAGATCGGCGGGTGGTGTGACCACTCCGTCAGCCATCGTGACCCTCTCCTCCCAAGTTGTTCAGAACCTGCCGCGCCCCCTCTGAAAGGCTGAGCCGTGCCTCCTGAATACCCTGAACGATCGCTGCGATCGTCTGCGTGCGGCTTTGCATGACATGGGTCTCGGCCGCCTTGGCCACCGCCTGCGCCAGCAGGTGACGCGTTCGCCCGGCCACGGCCGAGCGGTTTTCGCGCTGTTTCACCCGACCGGCGACGGCTTCCACTGCGTCGGCAAGGTCGCCAACGCCCGTCCGGTTGATGGCATCGGTGCACAGAACTGGCACCGAACGCCTGGTGAGATCACGCAAGCCAAGCATTGCCTTCAACTGCTGGCAGGTTTGCAAGGCCAAGGGCTGATCGGCCTTGTTGACCACCAGGATGTCGGCGATTTCAAGAATGCCCGCCTTTATTGCCTGCACATCGTCACCCATCCCCGGCGCGGATATGACCACCCGGACATCGGCGATCATTGCCATTTCGACTTCGGATTGGCCGGTGCCGACGGTTTCCAGTATCACCACGTCCCGCCCCGCCGCGTCCATCAGATCGGCCACCTGTGCCGCCGAGGCCGACAATCCGCCCAACGCCCCCCGTGAGGCGAGGGAACGGATGAACACACCCTGATCCAGCGTATGTTCAGCCATGCGGATCCTGTCGCCCAGCACAGCGCCGCCGGTAATGGGGCTTGATGGATCGACCGCGACCACGCCCACGGATTTGCCGCGCTTGCGCAGTTCAGCGATATAGGTATTGACCAGCGTCGACTTGCCCACCCCCGGCGGGCCGGTGAACCCGACCACGACCGCATGACCCAGATGCGGTCGGATCGCGCGCAGAATGTCGATCGCCGCCGGCGTGTCACTTTCGACCAGACTGATTGCGCGCGCCAGCGCCGCGGGTTCTCCTTCGATCAGGCGCGCCGCCAGCCGTGGCGTATCGGATACGGTGCGATCCATCGGATCAGACCACGACCAGAGGTCGGCCAAAGCCCAGTTCGTCGCGCAGAACCGCAATGATTTCGCCCTGGGTTGCGCCCGCGCGGGTGGCGTCAACAAGGGCGCCATAGGTGTTGTCGCTTTCGGAGCAAGCCGCCCTGCGCAACACCTCCAGCGCCGCATCCACCCGCGCCTGATCGCGGGTCTTTTTATAGGCGGCAAGGCTGTCGATCTGCTTTTGTATCCAGGCGGGATCGGGCCGGTCAATGGCCGGATGCGCGGTCCCGTCGCCCTCATCCTGATAGGCGTTGACGCCCACGATGATTTGCGCGCCTGTATCGACCGCCTCCTGGAAATGCGCCGCGCTGTCTCCGATTGCCCTTTGGACGAAACCGGATTCGACCGCTTTGAACATACCACCCTGATCGTCGATCTCCTTGATCACAGCCAGGATCTCGGCCTCCATCTGATCGGTCAGTGTTTCGACATAATAGGAGCCGCCCAGCGGGTCTATGACATCGCACAGTCCGGCTTCGTGCTTGAGGATGTTCTGCGTTGCAATGGCCACCTTTGCCGGACCCTCGGTCGGCGTGGTGAACACCTCGTCATACCCATCGGTATGCAGCGATTGCAGCCCGCCCAGGATCCCGGCCATCGCCTGCACGGCGACCCGCGCGATGTTGTTCAGCGGCTGCTGGCGCGTCAGATCGACACCAGAGGTCTGGGCATGGAACTTGAACCGTTTGGCGCGCGGGTTGGTTGCGCCGAAACGTTCTTCGACCAGGCGCGCCCAGATGCGCCGTCCTGCGCGGAACTTGGCGACCTCCTCGAAAAAGCTGATGGAAACATCAAAAAAGAAGGTAAATCGTTCGAGGAACCTGTTGGGGTCCAGCCCGCGCGCCTTGCAATCCTCGGCATACTGGATCGCCGAGGCAAGTGTCAGCCCCATCGCCTGTGCCGGTGTGGCGCCTGCCTGCTGCGTGTGCTGCCCCACGACCGACAGCGGGTTCCAGTTCGGGACGTTTTCAGCCAGCCATTCAATCGCATCCAGTTGAACCCGGCGCGCGCCGGTCAACGACAGGCGATAGAACATGTGATTGGCGACGAAATGAGAGATATAGTCGCTTTGGTTCGACGTGCCGGTTATCCTGTCCCACGAAACGCCGCGCGCTTCCGCCACCACCAGAAGCTGGGCCAGCATGGTGAAGGGATTGGGGTCGTTCAATCCGATGGAAATTTCGCCGATGGGTATGTCGGCCAGGCAGATGTCCATATCCTGCACGGTATTGATAATCGTGCCGCAGGTGCCCAGCAGCTCTGGCTCTACCTCGTCGGCGTCTATGCCACGATAGACCGAGTTGCAGGGAATGATGCTGAGCGCCGAGCCACCGGACTTCAGAATCTTCTTGATCCGCCCGTTGAAATCCTCGGGCCTGCCCAGGCCGATCAACTGGCGTTGCGTCCAGGTGCGGCCCCGATGCATCGACGGATAGATCCCGCGGGTCATTGGCCCTGATCCCGGAAAGCCCAGCTTCTGGTCAAATTCCGGGTCTGTCCCGGCCTCGGGCCAGTAAA
This sequence comes from Paracoccaceae bacterium, assembly GCA_014359745.1. GTDB lineage: Bacteria > Pseudomonadota > Alphaproteobacteria > Rhodobacterales > Rhodobacteraceae > JACIYW01. Next base: position 3,816 of record JACIYW010000161.1, read on the forward strand.
GCGGCCGGATCTCCAGCCCGGAGCGGTTTCTGACGACCTTGTCCGAACTGACCTGTGCCTCGTAACCGCGCCGCCACTCTTGGGCCATGGCATCACGGTCTACCCTGTCGTCAAGCACCCTTGTGTCTATCTTGTTCATGCGTCTGACCCCTTCCTCAACCATCAGGGCGATTTGCGCCGGCGTCCCTCGCCAGCCGCGCCACCACGTCAACGATGTCTGCCCGATCCGCGCCGGGATGGAACACGCGCGAAACGCCGGATTTCAAAAGTACCGCCTCTTCGTCATCGGGAACGATGCCGCCAACGATAACGCGAATATGGCCCAGACCTGCGCCATCAAGCGCCTTCATCAGTTTCGGCACCAGCAGATGATCTGTCGCCAGAGAACTGATTCCGATCACATCCACGTCCTCCTGTAGCGCCAGCGCCACGACCGACTCGATCTTCTGCCAGGGTTCGGTATAGATCACCTCCATCCCTGCATCGCGCAGGTAGGCGGCGACGATGCGGCTGCCGCGATCGTGGCCGTCAAGGCCGATTTTCGTCACCAGCACACGCGCCGGGATCGTTGCTGTCAGGGCCATGTTTCCTCCTTGCGTGTAGCACTGCAATCCTGCGCGAAACGCAGGTTGGCGATAAACCGCCGCGCCAGGCTGGAAGGGGTCTCTCCCCCCTCCCTGTACCAGAGCGGCACATGATTCAGAGCCCCGATCAGCATAAGCCGAAGGAGGCTTGGATTGGCATCCGTCGGCATCGGCAATGCCGCTACCAAGGCTGCGAATTTGGTTTCATACGCGTTGCGCAGCTTGACCAGTTCCTCTGCGGCCCCAGGTGCGTCCTGCGGTATGACGCGCACAATCACATGGGCGAAATCGCTGCCTTCGAGCAGCGCGGCAAGATGCGCCTCGCACGCTGCTTGCAACCGATCCCACGCACCCCCCGGACAGCCTGCCAGCGCCGCGTCAACCGCCGCACTTATTCGCGCCACACCTTCCTCGAATACGGCGACCAACAGGGCCTCCTTGGACGGGAAATGGTAATAGAGCGACCCCGGCAGCATTCCCGCCGCAGTGGCGATGTCGCGGATAGACGTGCCGTTGAACCCCTTGCGGACAAAAAATCCCGCCGCGATCTCCAGCACGAGATCCCGGCGATTGTTCACTTGCGGTTTGAGCTTGGCATGGGCAGCCATTACCGGCCCTCAAAAAAACAAACGATTGTTTGTCTATGTGCGAAAATGCCGGATCTGTCAAGCACCGGGTTGATATCGGCGCGCGGGCAAAATCCCCGCGCCGCCACTTTACCTCTTTCCCCGCTCACAATTCTCCCCTATAGGCTGCCCCTCGCGCGGGCACGCAC
>JACIYW010000162.1 GCA_014359745.1 Paracoccaceae bacterium
ATCTTCACAAGATTGCGACACTCTCCACCAGGGATGCGAACCTGACCCCAGGTAATTAGAGTGTCGAAGCAAAAATCAGGGAAAACTGGTCGGCGAAAAGAAATAATTGAATATATTGGAAATATGCCCTAGGATATTTCTTAGCTTTGCTAATTATATGCGCGGCATGCCGATGGAAGGAAACCGCATGACAGAGAAAAACCCCGACAAGGGCTATATCGCCGTTCTGGGCTGGAGCCTGAACTGCATCGACGCGCTGGAGCGTTTCGATCGCCGTTATGTCGTCGTCGCCCCAAGCTGGGCCGCCGATTACGCCGAACAGAACGATATCCCGTTCCTGACCTGGGATTTCGAGCGCCTCAACGAACGCTCGCTGGAACTGGCCGAAACCCTGAAAGAGATGGGCGTCGACGTGGCGATCCCGCTGTTCGAGGAAACCGTGGAATGGGCCGGCGCGGTGAATTCCGTCCTGCTGGGCAATCCCCGGCTGCTGGGGCAATCCATGCTGTTTCGCGACAAATCGCTGATGAAACGCCGGGCGCAGCTTGGCGGGATTCGCGTGGGGATTTTTGAAGAGGCGATGGACCATTCCGATGTGATCCGCTTTCTCAAACGGGTCAACCAGACCCTGCTCAAGCTGGACGGCGATGTGAACGACCCGATCCATATGAAAGCTTTTGACAAGGCCGGGTGTCTGGGCCACCGCGTCATCCGTACCTCTGACGACGTGGCCGCCATTTCGGATGATGAGTTTCCCGCGCTTCTGGAAAGCCACCTGGATGGCTGGGAATTCGCCGTCGAGGCCTGGATCAAGGATCGCAAGATCCAGTTTCTGAACATCTCCGAATATGTCACGCTGGGCTATTCGGTGTTTGTGCCCGCCACGCCGGAGCTTGAAAAATGGCGGGGCCGGATCACCGAACAGATCGAGAAGCTGATCGAGGTGTTCGACATCGATTTCGGGTTCATTCACCCGGAATATTTCGTCACCAGCGACGGTACGATGTACTTTGGCGAGGTTGCCTATCGCCCCCCCGGCTTCAACGTATTCGAGCTGATAGAGCGTGCCTATGGCTTCAACGCCTATCAGGCAACGGTGCTGGCGTTCGATCCCAAGACCACCAGCGAAGAGCTTGCCGCGTTCTTCCCGGAGCCGGTCAAGGACGCCAAGGGGCACGCGGGCTGTTTCGGGGTGTATCCGCGCCGCCGCGTGGTCAGTGAGCTGCACATCCCCGAAGAAACCGAAAACCACCCCTATTTCGAGTTTCACGAGCTGATGGCACCGATGGAAAACAAGGTCACCAAGCGCACCGCCTTTGGCACGCATTGGGGGCTGGTCTATTTCTTTGGTGATGACCCCGAGCGCATGCGCGACCTGCTCAAGGCGCAGGAAGAACTCGATTACTACATCTGAAGCGCCGGGATAGGCCAATTTTGACGCAAAATCTGGTAGGTTCCTGATCTGGCACGACTGCCGGTTGCAGTATCTGCGCAAAGGCGGCAGGGTAAGGCGATACCCGGCAGGAGATACGGTAGAGTGACGTCGAAAGCCAAGCAGGCAGGATCCGAACAGACGGCAAGCCTGGATCACCGGCTGGCCGCGCTGGATCGCAGCACGCAGCAACTGGCCTTGGCGTCGCGGCTGGGCAAGGCGACCTATCAGGGCCGGGTTCTGGATTGCGCGGGCCGGGTGCTTGCGCAGGACGGCGGCGTTGCGGCCCTGCGCGCGCGCATCACCGATCTGGAAAGCGCCGGGATATTCGCCGGCACCGATTGGGCCGCGCCCGCCAACCTGCTGCCCGGCCTTGTCGGCCGGACACTTGACCTCGGTGCCGAACAGACCGTGGTTCTGGAATGTCTCAGCCTGCTGCGGTTCCTGGCCATCGCGCGCGACGGGCACCAAAGCCCCGGCCTGCTCCCCGAACATGCCGAACATTTCCTGACGCAGGTCATGGCGCTCAATCTTGATCGCCTGTTCGGCCGGACGGATGAGGCGGCGCGCGCGGCTGCCACGCCCCTGCAGCGCGCGGTTGACGACCTCTTCGCCTGCATGATGGCAGAAATCGGCGCACAGGGGATCCTGGGACGTCTGGTAGACGAGATCTGGCGCATCATGGCGCAACGCCCGTTGCAGGTGGATCACGTCAAATCCATGGTGCTTCAGATCGCGATGACCCTGTCGCGCGACGATGCCGAGGTGGGCGATGCCCGGCTGGGCGCCGACCGTCTGATCAGCGCGCTGTTCGGCCCCACCAACCTGTGCCGCGAGGATCCGGGGCTGGAGGTTTACCGCGAACGCCTTGCCGCCGCCGATATGCGCTGCCTGCAAGACGAGGCCACCGGCCTGGCCCGCGCGATGCACGACACCGGGCTGGTGTCGGATTACCACGCTGAATTCCTGCACTGGGTGCTCGACGCGGGGCAGGGGCGGCTGCTGCCGGACTGTCTGGGCCTGTCGAACACCGGGCTTGACGCGCTGCGCTGCTATGAACCGCTGGTGCGGGCCCTGATCGGGGCGGCGGTGCGCCCTGGCACGGCGCAGGCGATCCTGGGCATGGCGCTGTTGCTGGAACGGGGCATCTTCTATTCGCCGCCGATCGCGCCTTCTCTGTGGCGGCTGCTCGAGGCCCCCCTGTCACCCGCCTGCGAGGCGGCGCTGATCGCCGCGCGCGGGCCGGAGCTGCCCGCCAAGACGCATCTGGTGGCCGGGGTTCTGGTGTTGCTGGGTCAGCCGCTGGGCATCGGCCAAGGCAACAACCCCACCTGCCAGTCGGCGCGCGCCCTGTCGATGTGGGCGCTGAACGATCCCGATTACCTGCTGTGGAACATCGCGCAGGCAACCCGCACCGACAGCCTGCGCCTGCATTTCGAAGGCCAGCCGATCGACACCGCCACCCTGCCCGCCGGTCTGGCCATGCACACGCCGCTCGATGCCGATCCGGTTTCGGTGCTGCTGGTGCCGCATCTGGATCGCGCCTATGCTGAAATGGGGCGGCGCTGCGCCGGGCGCGGCGGCGACCCGCATCGCTGGATCAACCCGGAACTGCACGGCTGGTGGGTGGGGCGCGATTTCTACATCGCCGTCGATGTGATGACCGGCAAGCTGCACGACTATGCGGGCTTTCTGCATGCGTTCTTCGCGGCCTATAACCCGCTGCACAATGGCAACCAGCCGGTGATCCATCCGCAGCCCGCGGGCATCGCCGTGACAGACCGCGCCGGGGCCTTCATCGGCTGGCACGCGATATCGATCATCCGCGTGGCGCTCGATCAGTCGGGGGTGATGCGGGTATATTTCTTCAACCCCAACAATGACAGCGGTCAGGATTGGGGCCAGGGCGTGGTCGTCTCGACCCAGGGCCACGGCGAACGATTCGGCGAGGGATCGCTGCCGTTCGAGCAATTCGCCTCGCGGCTCTATCTTTTCCATGACGACGGGTTGTCCCCCGTTGCCTCCGCTTCGGTGCCCAAGGATACCATCGCGCGGGTCGCGCAGATGGGCCGCGAAAGCTGGGCCGCCCTGAAGGGCGAGGGATAAGCGCGTGGTCCGCCCCATCAGCCCCGCACACCGCCCGCCAAAGAAAACCCTCTTTCCCATCCTCTCGAAAAAAATACTCATTTCCCGCCCGCCCCGCCCGCGCCGGTCAAGGGACCGCACCCGCAGGGCTGCAACAGCCCTATCCCGAAAAATCCACCCGGTGCAGCATCGCGCCATGGGCGCGCAACCAGCCCCGGTGCTCGCGATAAGCGGGCATCAGCCGCGCCACGGTGGCCCAGAACGCGGGCGAATGGTTCATCTCGGCCAGATGCGCGACCTCATGCGCGGCCACATAGTCCAGCACCTCGGGCGGGGCCATGATCAGCCGCCAGGAAAACATCAGCCGCCCGTCGCTGCTGCACGACCCCCAGCGCGACCGCGTATCGCGCAGAACCAGCGCGCTATATGCCGCCCCCACGGTTGCCGCGTGCCCGTCGCACAGTTCTGTCAGCCGCGCCCGCGCCAGCGTCCGAAGGCAGGCGGCAACCCCCGGCCCCGCCGCACGCCCGCCGTCCAGCAGCCGCCCCGGCACCAGCAGGCGGTGGCCATCGACATGCGGTACCTTCACCGGGGCGGCGGTGATCAACCGCTCGACCCCCGCCACGGGCACGGTGCCATCCGCGCTGATGCGGCGCCCCGACGGCAGTTCGGCCAGCGCCGCCCGTATCCAGCCCTCGTGTTCCTGCGCAAAGGCCAGCGCCTCGCGGGCCGAGGCGCGCGGCGGCACTGTCAGCGTCACCCGCCCGTCCACCCGTGACACCCGCAGCGAATAACGCCGCGCCCGCGCCGACCGGCGCAGCGTGATCTCCATCGGCGGGGTTCCGATCAACCGCGCAGTCGTCACGATACCATTTCCCCATTCCCCCTTGCCCGGATGCCTTCCCCATAATGCACGCCCCCGCCCCCCGCGCAAAGACCCGCCGGAAAGTCCCCGCCCGCCACGATTTGCGTCGCTGTGGCGCGAAAGCCTTTGACAGCCCCCCGCAACTATGGCAAGCGACGCCAACTCTCCAGATATGCAGGAAAGGGTGTGTCCATGCCCAAGGAAGAATGGGGCGTGAAACGGGTTTGCCCGACAACGGGAAAACGCTTTTACGACCTGAACAAAACGCCCGTCGTCAGCCCCTATACCGGGGAGGTCGTCGATATCGATGCGGCCCGCCGCAAGGGGCCGGGTCTGGAAACCCGCCCGTCCGCCAAGGTCAAGAAAGACGAGGTGGTCGCCGACGATCATGACGTGGAAGACGATATCCTTGTCGATGATGACGATACGGATATCGAGGATGACCTGCTCGAGGATGACGACGACGATTCCGTATCGCTTGACGACATCGCCGATGTGTCCGCCGGTGAAGACGAAAACTGAAACCGGCATTCCCGGCACCCCGCGCCGGATTTTTCCCTTGCGCTGGTTGCCGGGCTTTCATAGATAACAGACGCGGCCCGAAAGGGTTCGCACCTCCGGTGGGGCCATAGCTCAGTTGGGAGAGCGCTTGAATGGCATTCAAGAGGTCAGCGGTTCGATCCCGCTTGGCTCCACCAAATAAAACAAAGACTTAGACGACGAACAGCCCCGCCAGAACGGGGCTTTTTCTTTGCCGGGTAACGTTTGG
>JACIYW010000163.1 GCA_014359745.1 Paracoccaceae bacterium
CATCCGTGATCGCGCCACGGTGGAACCGATGGCACCGCCACGTGAAGGGTTGATGCTGATGCAATTGCGCGACTCTGTCGCGGGTGCCGCGTTCCATCTGGGCGAGATCCCGATGGCGCGCGTGTATCTGCGCCTGACCGCCCCCGAGGGGGGGGGCGAAGGGGGGGCGGCGCTGATGAGCGACGATCTGGCACTGGTCACACGGCTGGCCATTCTGGATGCCGCGCTGATGGCCGACTTGCCCGAAGCGCCCGAGATCGAGGCGCTGATCGCAGAAGGTATCGCCGCACGCGCCGAGGTGCAGGCCCGCCGCGCACTGGCGCTTGACCGCACCAAGGTGGATTTCCAGCTTTTGTCGGAGGAAGGCGAATGAGCGTGCTTGACCTGCCCCGCCTCTGGCGACCCGAGACGCATCAGGCGCTGTTTCGCCGTATCCTCGATGCCACCGCGCGCCCCGGCCAGATAGCGGATTTGGGCGATCTGCTGGATGGTCGCCCCGCCGCGCTCGCTGCCCTTGCCACCTTTTGCGACAATACCCAGACGCTGGCCGATCTGACCGGCACGCTGTCGGAGACTGATCTTGCCTTTCTGGACGTGGGCAAGGCGACACCGGAGCAGGCCGGGTTCATCCTTGCCCGTGGCGCAGACGCGCCCGGTTTCATCCCGCGCCTTGGCTCGCTGGACGCACCCGAGGGCGGGGCGACGCTGGTGGTTATGGTCGAAAGCCTGAAGGATGGGGCGCCGCTGGTCCTGACCGGGCCAGGCATCAAGCGCACGGCCACGCTTGCGCCCAAGGGCCTTGCGCCCGACTGGCTGGCGGCCCGCGCGCGCTGGTGCGCCGATTTCCCGATGGGGGTGGATATCGTGCTTGCGGATGCCACAAGCCTGATGATCCTGCCCCGCACAACCAAGATAGGAGCCTGAGCCATGGCCTATGTTGCCATTCGCGGCGGGGCTGACGCGATCAAGGGCGCGGCCCGCCTGATGGACGTGCTGCGCGCCATGGGCGATGCCGCCCCGCTGGAGCTTGACCAGATCGAACGCCAGATGCCGCTTTTGCATTCCAGGGTGCTGTCCGAGGGCAGCCTTTATCACCCGCGCCTTGCCTCATTGGCGCTGAAGCAATCGCTGGGCGACAGCCTTGAGGCGGCGTTCTTTCTGCGCGCCTATCGTTCGACCAAGCCGCGCCTTGGCGAAACCGCGCCGCATGACACCCGCAACATGCGCGTGATCCGCCGCGTCTCTGCCGCGTTCAAGGATATTCCCGGCGGGCAGATGCTGGGCGCCACGCCCGATTACCTGCACCGGCTGTTCCGCTTCGAGCTGATGGACGAAGGCGCCGAACGGTTTGACGAAATCGCCCGCGACTGGCTGGGCAACCGCGCGGCAAGTGACACGCCGCTGACCTTTCCCAAGGTGCTGGATACCTTGCGCGACGAGGGGCTGCTGGCCCCGCTGGACGACAGCGACGAGGAACCGTTCGACATCACCCGCGCGCCGCTGATTTTCCCGGTGCCACGTTCGGCGCAACTGGCGACCATGGCGCGCGGCGAGACCGGGGGCTTGCTGGCGCTGGCCTATTCCAACATGCGCGGCTACGGCGATGTGCATCCCACTGTGGGCGAATTGCGCGTCGGCTATGTGCCGGTGATGGTGCCCCACCCGGTCACCGGCAAGCCGATGGAGGCGGGCGAGGTTCTGATGACCGAATGCGAAATCGTCGCCATGTTCGAGAAATCCGACGATGGTGCGCCGGTGTTCACGCTGGGTTACGGGGCCTGCTTTGGCCATAACGAGGTGAAGGCGATTGCCATGTCCGTGCTGGACCGTGCAATCAGCGTTGCCAAGGAAAAGGGCCGCATCGCCAACCCCTCGGAAGACCCGGAATTCGTGCTGCTGCATGTGGACGGGATCGAAAGCATGGGCTTTTGTACCCATTACAAGATGCCCCATTACGTCACCTTTCAGTCCGACATGGACCGCCTGCGCGCCGCGCAAGGCAAAGCCGAGGAGGCCGGAAATGCACCCCGCTGACACCATGGGCCAGACCCGCGAAGGTGCGCAATACGGCTTTGCCTTCCTTGACGAGGACGCCAAGCGCGAACTGCGCCGCTCCATCTTCAAGGCGGTCTGCATTCCCGGCAATCAGGTGCCCTATGCCAGCCGCGAAATGCCGATTGCGCGCGGCTTCGGCACCGGCGGGATGCAGGTGACGCTGGCGCTGCTGGGGCCGGATGATACCTGCAAGGTGATCGACCAGGGCGCCGATGACAGCGTGAACGCGGCCAATATCCGCAACTTTTTCGCGCTCACCTGTCCGGGCGTCACCGGCACGCTGCGCACCGAAGAGGCAAGCGTGATCCAGACCCGCCACCGCATCCCCGAATTGCCGCTGCGCGCCGATCAGATCCTTGTGTTTCAGGTCCCTTACCCCGACCCGCTGGTGGTGGTGGAACCCAACGCGGCGAAACGCCGCCGGATGCACGGGCGCGCCGATTACGCGCGGCTCTGGGTCAAGCTTTACGAGGATATGGTGGCCTTTGACGAGATCACCATTTCGCACCGTTACCCCACCCGGATCAACGGGCATTACATCATCGACCCGTCGCCGATCCCGCGGTTCGACGTGCCAAAACTGCATCAGGCGGATTGCCTGTATCTGTTCGGTGCGGGCCGCGAAAAGCGCATCTATGCCGTGCCGCCCCATACCGACGCGGTGCCCATCACCTTTACCGATGTGCCCTTCGCCGTGGAAAGTTTCCGCGACAAGACAACCGGCAAGCGCCATACCTGCCGCCGCTGCGGGGCCGATGACAGTTTCCTTGACGAATTCCTCGATGATGACGGCGCGCGCATCTTTCAATGCTCGGACGCTGCCTGGTGCGACATGCGCCTGGAACGGCTGGAGGCCGCAGAATGAAACCGATTCTTGACGTTGACAACCTGACCCGCATCCACGGCCCCGGCTGTCCGGCTTGCCTTGATGTGACCGGCCCCGCGCATGACACCAATCTCTGCCGCCATTGCGGGTCGGTCGTGGCCGTGGCGGACGCATCCTTGCGCCTGCACAAGGGCGAGGTGCTGGGCATCATGGGAGAGAGCGGCTCGGGCAAATCCAGCCTCGTGAAAATGCTCTATTTCGATGACAAGCCGACATCGGGGCGCGCGACCTTCCATGACGAAGGCCAGGCGCATGAACTGTTTTCGCTCAACGATGCGCAGCAATTGCGCCTGCGCGACACGCGGATGGGGATGGTCTATCAGAACCCGTCGCTGGGGCTGAATTTCGACATCTCAGCCGGCGGCAACATCGCCGAGCGGCTGCTCATGTCCGACGAACTCAGCTACCGGGTGATCCGCGAAAAGGCCACGGCGCTGCTGGCCCGCACCGAGGTGCCGCCCGCGCGGATGGACGAGTTGCCGCGCAACTTTTCAGGCGGGATGCAGCAGCGGGTGCAGATCGCGCGGGCGCTTTCCACGGGCGCGCCGCTGTTGCTGCTGGACGAGGTGACAACGGGGCTTGATCTGTCGGTACAGGCGCGCATCCTCGATCTGATCATGGAATTGCAGGAGGTCACGGGCGTGTCGATGCTGGTGGTCACGCATGATCTGGGCGTGGTGCGGCATCTGACCACCCGCACCATCGTGATGAAACACGGCCGCATCATCGAGTCGGGGCTGACCGACCAGATCCTTGAGGATCCGCAGGCGGCCTATACGCAACAACTCGTTTCCAGCGCATTGTGAGGGCCTGATGAACACTATTCTTTCCGTGCGCGATCTGGGCAAGGGGTTCTATATCCATGACCGCGCGAAACATGTGCCGGCCGCCGAGGGGATCAGTTTCGATCTGAAACCGGGGCAGTTGGCCGCGCTTGTGGGTCCGTCGGGGGCGGGGAAATCCTCGCTTCTCAAGGCGATCTACCGCACCTATCTGCCGTCTTCGGGTCAGGTGCTTTATCGCACCGCAGCGGGGGCTCTGGTCGATCTGGCCTCTGCGCCCGAAACCCGGATCACCGATCTGCGCCGCGCCGAAATCGGCTTTGTCACCCAGTTCCTGCACTGCTTGCCGCGCCTCTCGACGCTCGACGTGGTCGCGCGCCCGCTTTTGCAACAAGGCGTGGCGCGCGCCGCAGCACATGACAAGGCGGCACGGATACTGACGGCGCTGGCGATCCCGCAGCAACTTTGGGATGCGACGCCTGCCACCTTTTCCGGCGGTGAACGCCAGCGCGTGAACATCGCGCGCAGCTTTACCCAAGGGGGCCGCCTGATGCTGCTGGATGAACCCACCGCCAGCCTTGATCCGGTGGCGGGTGAAAACGTCTGCGCGATGATCGAGGCAGCCAAGGCCGAGGGTACGGCGATGGTCGGCATCTTTCACGACATGGCCGTGGTGGACCGGCTGGCCGATGTGAAAATCAACGTGGAACGCAAGGCGTTCGAGGCGGTCGCATGAGCCTGCATCTGGAAAACGCCCGCATCGTCACGCCCGAAGGTGTTCACGATGGCAGCCTGACGATTGAGGATGGCCACATCTTGGCGCTTGGCGCATACGCACCTGCGGGGGCCACGCGGATCGACCTTGGCGGCGACCTGCTGCTGCCGGGTCTCATCGACCTGCACGGCGATGCGATTGAAAAAGAGGTCGAACCGCGCCCCAACGCCTTTTTCCCGCTGCCCGTGGCGCTTGACGCCATCGACCGGCGCATGGCGGCGGCGGGTGTCACCACCACCTTTCACGGCATCAGCTTTGCCGAGGGCGAATTGGGCGTGCGCGACGTGGAGTTCGCCGAAACGCTGGCCCGCGCGCTGCACGGGTTTGCAGGCGTGGTCGATCACCGTGTTCATGTGCGCTATGAACTGACCGATGCCGGATCAGAGGCGCGGGTGACGCGGCTGATCGACGACGGCGTGGCAAGCTTGCTTTCCTTCATGGACCACACGCCGGGGCAGGGTCAGTTCAAGGACGCGAGCGCCTATGGCGCATACTTTGGCCGTGTCTATGCGAAGGATGACGGCGAGATCCTCGACAAGATCACCGCCAAACAGGCCGAGGCGGGCAATCTGGTGGCCCGTGTCGAGCGGTTGGCGGGGCACGCCCGCCC
>JACIYW010000164.1 GCA_014359745.1 Paracoccaceae bacterium
ATGAAACAGGCCCATCAGGCCGTGCAGGCCATGGGCGGTGCGGGCTTCATGAACGACTCGCCCGTCTCGCGCCTCTTTCGCGACGCCAAGCTGATGGAAATCGGCGCGGGCACATCCGAAATCCGGCGCATGCTGGTCGGGCGCGAATTGATGGGGGCGATGGGGTGAAACGCTGGTTGCAGGCTATTGCGATCATGCTTTCAACCCTGCCCGGCGCGGCCACGGCCCAGCAAGGCAGCCATGGCGCGGCGCAGGTCGATCCCGCCCCGGTCCGCGCCTGCTATCAGGCCGCCCGCCCCGCCGACCGGGGCGTGCCCGCCTGCGCCGGTGACGCCGCGCGCGCCTGTCAGGCCCGGCCCGGCGGCGATACCACGCTGGGCATCTCCGAATGTCTGATGGCCGAAACCGCTGTCTGGGATGATCTGATGCGGGGCGCGCTGGCGCAGCAGGCCCAAACCCTCGGCCAGAACGATCCGGCCCTGCCGCCCCAACTCACGGCGGCCCAGAACGACTGGGCCGCTTACCGTGACGCCGATTGCGGGCTGCGTTATGCGATCTGGCTGACAGGCTCGATCCGCACCATCATCGCCGCCGATTGCCATCTTGCCAAGACCGCGCAACGCGCGGTCGAGTTGCGGTATCTGGGGGGCGCGGAATGATGCCCGCGCCCCCCCTGCGTTCCGAACCCGTAAACTCAGAACTTGTAAACGTAGGCCGCGCCAAACACCCAGGGGTCGATCTTCACGCTGCCGATATTGGTGCCGTCAACCTTGGCATCGGTGTCGATGTCGATATAGCGCACATCGGCGCGCAGCGCTCCGTTGTCGCCAAAGGCCATGTCGATACCGGCATGAAACGCCACACCCCAGGAGTCATCCAGACTGATCCTGGAACCGGCCAGCGCGCCCTTGCCATTCTCGTCAAAGAAATAGGTATAGTTGATACCGGCCCCCACGAACGGCGTGAACTGGCTGCCATTGGCAAAGTGGTATTGCAACGAAAGGGTGGGCGGCAGATGCTTGGTGTCGCCCACTTCGCCCGCACCACCAAGGTTGATGTCATGCTTGAACGGAAAAGAGGCCAGCAACTCGACGCCGATATTGTCCGCGATGAAATATTCGAACGTCACGGTCGGGCGCAGGTTGCCATCCACGGTGATCGGACCGGCGGCGGTATTGGAATCGTCATTGGTAGGCTCGATCCAGTGCAGGCCAAGGCCAACGGTCATGTCGCCCTGCGATTGCGCAAGGGCCGGAACTGCGGCGCCCAGCATAAGGGCAGCGGCGGTGGTAAGAACGAGTACTCTTTGTGTCATGATTTTGCCTATCTTGTTCTGTGCGGTCCTCAATACCGCCGCTGCCGGGGGCAAAACCTTGACCTGTGTCAAGCTGATAAAAAATCCGTGATGATGATGCGGAACCGGCACAGTGCCTTGCGCCCGAACCGCGCCGATCCGGCGGGCAGACCATGCTGACGCGCGGGCAAAGCTATCAAAGCCTTGTGACGGGCTTTTGCTGGAACCTGCCCGCGCGCCTGAACATGGCCGCGCAGGCCTGCGACACCTGGGCAGACCGGGCGCCCGACCGGGTGGCGATCATCGATCTGTCGGGCCGCGCGCGCGTCGATCTGACCTATGCGCGGCTGCGGGCCATGGCCGATGGGCTGGCGCGGCATCTGGCGGGGCAGGGGGTGCGGGCGGGCGACCGGGTGGCGGTGCTGCGCCCGCAAGGCGGCTGGACGGCGGCCGCGCATCTGGCGATCTGGAAACTTGGCGCGATCTCGGTGCCGCTCTTTACCCTTTTCGGGGATGAGGCGCTGTCGATGCGGCTCTCGGATGCGGGTGTGGGGCTGGTGATCGCCGATCCCGCCGGCTGCGAGGCGCTCAAGACCTGGCTGGCCACGGGCGGCGCACAGCTGGTGCCCGAAGACCTGACGCTTGACGACAGCCCCTGGGCCACCGCCACGACCGGCCCCGAGGAACCGGCGGTGCTCATCTATACCTCGGGCACCACCGGCGCGCCCAAGGGGGCGCTGCACGGCCACCGGGTGCTGACCGGCCATCTGCCGGGTGTCGAACTCAGCCACGATTTTCTGGGCCAGCCCGGTGATTGCCTGTGGACGCCGGCCGATTGGGCCTGGATTGGCGGGCTTTTCGATGTGCTGATGCCGGGGCTGGCGCTGGGCGTGCCGGTGGTGGCGGCGCGGATGGCGAAATTCTCGGCCACGGGCTGCCTCGATGTGATCCGCGAAGGCACGGTGCGCAACGTGTTCTTTCCGCCGACCGCGCTGCGGATGCTGCGCGCGGCGGGGGTGCGCATTCCCGGCCTGCGCTCTGTCGCCTCGGGGGGCGAGCCGCTCGGCCCCGAGATGCTGGCCTGGGGGCGCGAGGCCTTCGGCCTGACGGTCAATGAATTCTACGGCCAGACCGAATGCAACATGGTCGCCTCCAGTTGCGCCACGCTGTTTGCCACGCGCCCCGGCTGCCTTGGCCGGGCGGTGCCGGGCCACGAGGTCGCGGTGATCGACGCCACCGGCGCGCCAACGGCGGATGAAGGCGATATCGCGGTGCGCCGCGGATCGGCCAGCATGATGCTGGGCTACTGGAACCGCCCCGGGGCGACGGCCGAAAAGTTTCGCGGCGACTGGCTGGTGACCGGCGATCGCGGCATCCTTGACGGCCAGGATCTGCGCTTCATCGGCCGCGACGATGACGTGATCACCTCATCGGGCTATCGCATCGGCCCGGCAGAGATAGAGGATTGCCTGCTGCGTCACCCGGCGGTGGCCACCGTGGGCGTGATCGGCAAGCCCGATCCGTTGCGCACCGAACTGGTCAAGGCCTATGTGGTGCTGAAAGATGGGGTGCCCCCCACCGACGCGCTGGCCGCCGAACTTCAGACATTTGTTGCGCAACGGGTTGCAAAACATTCCTATCCAAGGGAAATCACCTTTCTCGATGCGCTGCCGATGACGGTGACCGGCAAGGTCATCCGCCGCGACCTTCGCGCCCGCGCCACCACCGAAGCCACCACCGAAGCCACCGATAACCACACACCCGCCAAGGAGAGCAGGGAATGAAGCTCAACTCCGCCGCCCTACCCACTTCCGCCGATTTCAAGGCCAACCGCGCCGCCCATCTCGAGGCGCTGGCGCTGATCCGCGAGGCCGCCGCCACCGCTGCCGCCGGCGGCGGCGACAAGGCCCGCGCCCGCCATGTGGCGCGCGGCAAGATGCCGCCCCGCGAACGGGTCGCCAACCTGATCGACCCCGGATCGCCGTTTCTGGAAATCGGCGCCCTCGCCGCCCACGGCCTTTACGATGGCGACGCGCCCGGTGCCGGGCTTATCGCCGGCGTGGGCCGGGTCGAGGGGCAGGATGTGATGATCCTGTGCAACGACGCCACCGTCAAGGGCGGCACCTATTACCCGATGACCGTCAAGAAACACCTGCGCGCCCAGGAAATCGCCGCCGAATGCCACCTGCCCTGCATCTACCTTGTCGACAGCGGCGGCGCCAACCTGCCCAACCAGGACGAGGTGTTCCCCGACCGCGACCATTTCGGCCGCATCTTCTACAACCAGGCGCAGATGTCGGCGGCGGGCATCCCGCAAATTGCCGTGGTGATGGGGTCGTGCACGGCGGGCGGCGCCTATGTGCCCGCGATGGCCGATGTCTCGATCATCGTCAAGGAACAGGGCACCATCTTTCTGGCCGGCCCGCCCCTCGTCAAGGCCGCCACGGGCGAGGTGGTCACCGCCGAGGATCTGGGCGGCGGCGATGTGCACACCCGCCTGTCCGGCGTGGCGGACTACCTGGCCGAGGATGACGCCCACGCGCTGGCCCTTGCCCGCCGCGCGGTCAGCCACCTCAACCGCACCCGCCCGCAAACCGTCACCTGGGCCACCCCCGAAGACCCCGCCTACGACCCCGAGGAAATCCTCGGCATCGTCCCCGCGGGCCTGCGCACCCCCTATGATATCCGCGAGGTGATCGCCCGCCTTGTCGACGGATCGCGTTTCGACGAATTCAAACCCCGCTTCGGCGAAACCCTTGTCACCGGTTTCGCCCATGTCCGCGGCTGCCCGGTCGGCATCGTCGCCAACAACGGCGTCCTCTTCTCGGAATCCGCCGTCAAGGGCGCGCATTTCGTCGAACTGTGCAGCCAGCGCAAGATCCCGCTGGTGTTCCTGCAAAACATCACCGGCTTCATGGTTGGCCGCAAGTATGAAAATGAAGGCATCGCCCGCCACGGCGCCAAGATGGTCACCGCCGTCGCCACTACCTCCGTGCCCAAGATCACCCTGATCGTCGGCGGCAGCTTTGGCGCGGGCAATTACGGCATGTCCGGCCGCGCCTACAGCCCGCGCTTCTTGTGGACATGGCCCAATTCCCGCATCGCGGTGATGGGCGGCGCGCAGGCGGCGGGGGTGCTGGCCACCGTCAAGCGCGACGCGATGGAACGGGCAGGGCAGGGCTGGTCAGAGGCCGAAGAAGCCGAATTCAAACGCCCCACCGAGGAGATGTTCGAACGCCAAAGCCACCCGCTTTACGCCTCCGCCCGCCTCTGGGACGACGGGGTGATCGACCCCCGCCACACCCGCGATGTGCTGAGCCTCAGCCTGCGCGCCGCCCTCAACGCGCCTATCAACGAAACCCGGTTCGGGGTGTTCAGGATGTGAAGGGGGCGATGCCTCCGGCGGGCGTATTTTCGCCAAGATGAAGCTGTAGTCATCTTGGTGAAAATACGCAGCAGGGCACGGGGGGGGCACGGGGGGCAGCGCCCCCCGCGCGGAACCAAGGCGCGGCACGCGCCGCCGCGCGCCCGCCCGCCCTCGTCGCACCAAAGGTGCGCCGAATCTTTCGGCACGCCTCCGGCGTGACGGGCGGGCGCTTTTGCAACGTTGCATACCGTTCAATCGTTCGATGTCCTTGCACCATAAACTGCAGACCACCGCCGTCGCAGCGCCCCCCCGGCGGTCAGCCGCCCGCACGGCTTGTCGCGTCAGTCATGATGACGGCTGAGGGTCCGAGCGGCCCCCGGCCTACGAACCGCCCTGAAGCATCGCCTGTTGCAGGAGGT
>JACIYW010000165.1 GCA_014359745.1 Paracoccaceae bacterium
CTGTTCGGCGAAATCGGTGATGACGATATCGCGGGCGGGTCGGGCAATGACCACCTGTCCGGCAACGACGGCGATGACAATCTGGTCGGCGAAATCGGTGATGACAATATCTCGGGCGGGTCGGGCCATGACAACCTGTCCGGCGACGATGGCGATGACGATCTGGCCGGCGACATCGGTGATGACAATATCTCGGGCGGGTCGGGCAAGGACCACCTGTCTGGCGACGATGGCGATGACGATCTGTTCGGCGATGACGGCGATGACGATATCGCGGGCGGATTGGGCCATGACCGCCTGTTTGGCGGGGCGGGCAATAACCGGCTTTTGGGCGATGATGGCGATGACATCCTGGAAGGCGGCGATGACCATGACACGCTGAACGGCGGCGACGGCGATGACGATATCACCGGCGGTCTTGGCAGCGGCGATCTGGGCGATCTGATCTTTGCCGGGGCGGGCAATGACCATGTCGATGGCGGTTACGGCAATGATGACATCAACGGCATGGACGGCGATGACATCCTGCTGGGCGGCTTTGGCTCTGACCGCATGGTCGGCGGTACGGGCAAGGACGTGATCACCGGCAGCGCCTTGTCGGACGAGCTTTTCGGCAATGACGATGATGATTTCATCAACGGCGGGTTCGGCCATGACCGGGTGAACGGCGGGGCGGGGGCCGACAAGTTCTTCCACCTGGGCATTGACGATCACGGGTCCGACTGGATCCAGGATTTCGCCTATGCCGAGGGCGATGTGCTCTTGTTCGGGCAGGCCGGGGCCACCGCCGATCAGTTCCAGGTCAATTTTGCCAACAGCGGTTCGGGGGATGCGGGGGTGGATGAGGCTTTCGTGATCTACAAACCCACCGGGCAGATCATCTGGGCGCTGGTCGATGGCGATGACCAAGCCTCGATCAACCTGCAAATCTCGGGGTCGGGCGATACCTTCGATCTGATGGGCTGACCCATTTCAAAGCGGTCCTGCCCCCCGAAAGCGGATGGGGCAGGGCCACCGAAATCAGCGATCCCCAAAATCAGCGATAAACGCCGACGCTCCAGGGCATGACGACGAATTGCGCCTTGTTCAGGGTGGTTTCCCGCGCGCTGTCTGCTGCGCCGATGCGGCGTTGCTGGCGGCGGGGGCGGTATCAACACGCCGCTTGTCGCCGCTGCGCGCGGCGGTTGCGGGGCCGGGGTGCGTGGCCAGCACCAGGGGGCCGAACCGTTCCTGCGCGCGTGCCGGGGCGGCCGCGATCAGCGCGCCCAGCATCAGCCCGGCAAGGGCCGCGCCGCAGGGCAGGGTCGGGGTTTGGGGCAGGGTTCGGGGAACTGAAAAGCGCATCATCTATGTCCTTGTCTATGTCCTTGTCCTGTCATGGCCTGTGCCCCTAATCGCACAGAAGGGCGATAATATGGCGGCCGCGTTTCGCGCCGGGCGCGCGCCCTAGCGGAACACCCCGGTGATGCCGCCGCCGATGGTGCGGCGCCTGGTTTCGTTTTGTGCCGGGGCCTCGATGACCCGGCGCGGCGTCTGGCGCACCACGGGGGCGGGGGCTGTGGCCTCGGGGCGGACGACGGCGCGGGCAACCGCGACGGTATTCTTGCACACCACGCTGTCTTCGGCCACCAGCAGCCGGTAAAGCGCCTCGGTCGGTTCCAGGGTATCTGGGGTCACGTCACGTTCGGAATAATAGCGGATCGCCGCCAGCGAGGATTGCCGCCCCCAGGCCCCGTCAACGCGCGCCCGGTAACAGCCGACCCGCGACAGTTCGGTTTGCACCGCGCTGGCCAGATCGGCGGGGATCACCAGATCGGCCACGGCATCGGTCATGGCGGGCGCATCGGTTGCGGTGGCGGCATCGCCGGGGGCGGGGGCCCGCGGATCGGCCAGCGCCAGCATGAGCGCCGGGGTCTCGGGTTCGGCGGGTTCTAGGGCCGGTTCCGGGGCGGGTGCGGCGACTTCGGGGGCGGGTTCCGGTGCGGGTTCTGGTGCGGCCTCTGGTCCGGGGGCCGTGTCAGAGGGGGCGGTTGCCACGACAGTTGCTGCGGGCGGCGTTGCGGGCGGGATGGATGCGGTTACGGTGTCATCCAAAGCGGGGGCCTGATCGGGTGTCGTATCGGCGACAGGGGCGGTCTGTGCCGGTTCGGGGGCGATCATGCGCGGGCTGCCCGCCTGGCCGGGCCGGGCGGGCAGGTCAGGCGTGGCAAGGGCGATGACATCGGGCCCCGTGGGGGCCGTGACGCTTGGCGCGGTGATCATCGGGGGCGTGACAGAGGCAACGGGGCCGGGGGCAGCAGGGGCGGGGGCAGCAGGGGCGGGCGCAGCTTCGGCCACGACTTCAGGCCGCGTTTCTGGCGCTGCCTCGGCCAGGGTTTCCGCCGGAACATCCGCCACAGCTTCGGCGGGCGTTTCTGGCGCTGCTTCGGGCGGGGCTTCGGCCAGGATCTGGAAGCTGGGGCCCGCGGGGCCGGTATCGGCAGGGGCGACCTGCCCGGCCTCGGGGGCGGCGGTGATGGTCAACTGCCCGGCGGCGACGATATCGGCCTTGGCCTCTTCGATGTTCTGGATCTTGAAGGAAATCCCGGTATTGTCGAGCAGTTTGAGAAATTGCGCCCGGCGTTCGGGGGCCATCCCGGCCAGCATCTCGTAATCGGCGGCGGTCAGCCCCGAAGAGGTTTCATAGACCGGGTTGAAATAGAATTGCGCGCGCAGCGATGACCGGTCCCAGGGGGTTTGCCGACGCTCGGTCGCCTTTTCGACGGCGCTGCGCACCCGGATCATCGTGTCAGAGACAGAGACGCCCTTTTCCTCTATCTTGTCGAGAAGGGCGGCGGCAAAGGGGCTGTGCGGGGCCGCGCCTTCCGCCGCGCCTGCGGTTACGCCAAGCGTGTCGGGCTGCGCCGAAAAGGCCACGAAGGTGCCGTTGCCGGGGGTGATCGGGGCCAGGCCCACCGGGGCATCCGCCCCACTGATTTCCGGGGGCAGGACGGCGGCGGCGCTGGCGTCAAGCAGCAGGATCACCTGACGGTTGCGCCCCTGAAGCCGGGCCAGAACCCCGTCAAGCGGCAGGGTTTCGGCGGCGATGCGACCGCGCCCGGCCAGGGTGGCATCGACGGGCGCCAGGTAATTGGTGCCATCCAGTTGAAAACCGTGACCGGCGTAATAGAACAGCAGCGTGTCGGCGCCGCCCTGATCGGCCTGCCCGATCATGTCGCGCAGCGCGCCGACCAGGCCAAGCCCGGTGGCATCGGTCAGCAGCGTTACCTTGAAATCCAGCCGCTCCAGCGCCCTGGCCAGATCGGCGGCATCGCGCGGGGCGGTGCCGATCGGCGGCAGCGCGGCATAATCGCCATTGCCGACCACCAGCGCCAGCCGTTCCGCCAGCGCCGCCCCCCCCATCCCCCCGGTCATCCCCCCGGTCAGCCCCCGGTCAGCACCAGAACCCCGGCCAAAGCCCCGGTCAAGGTGCCGCGCCGCATGGTCCCGAATGCCTGCCGCAGCCCCGCCCGCAGCGGTGCCGCGGAAAGGGGGGGCGCGGGGGAATGCGCGGGGGAATGCGGGGTGCGGGCCATGGCCCCCCATAGATGGCGCATCTTGCCGCGCTTTTCAACTGATATGGCCCGCGATCCGCCCCGGATGCCCGCCCGCTTGTTTCCGCGTCCCGATTGGCGGGCGGCGCCCCGGCAAGCCCCGATCTGGCCCGATCCGCAGGGGCGATCACACGCGGGATCGCGGTTTCGCGTGGGGGGCGTGTGGGGGGCTGAGCGCCCGTGTGGGGGGCTTGTGCGGGGGGTTTTGGTTGGCCATGCGCGGGAATTATCTTGTCGTGTCAGCAGCCTGTGGCCGATCTGCCCCCATCCGCCGGGGGGGCGCCCGGCGGATGGGCGCGCGGCGGCGGGCGTGGCGGGGGTGATTGTGTCGGGCGGGCAACAGCCCGCCCCAAATTTCCGTGATCCTGCATCTTTCCCCCGATGGGCCCTCTGGTCTGCAAGGATTTTCTTGGCCGATGTGCCGCTTTGTGATTAACCTTGCGCAGATATTTGACATCTGGCCGACACCATTGCGTGGGCCGGAACCAATTGGAGAGATTGACATGGCCCCGCACAACCCCGCCCGCATTTTTACCGCGTCCGGGCCGTGGTTCCTTGCCGCCACGCCGCGACCGCGGCACAGGCGGCGGATGGGGGCGATGCTGCTGGGCACGACGGCGCTGGCCATGGCGCTGGGTCTGGGGCTGGGGCTGGCCACCGGCGGCCCGGCCATGGCGCAGGTCTCGACCTGGACGGGGGGCATGGACAATACCTGGGTCGATGATGACAACTGGACGGGCGGCGGCGTCGGCCCCAATGACAACACCCCCGACGGCGCGACCGCCAGCGCCGTTTTCGATGACGCGGGCCTTGCCGCGACGATCACCCTTGGGGGCGGGCCGTTTACCGTCAACCAACTGCAACTGGTCGACGGTTTCACCCTGTCGACCGGCACGCTGAACCTTGGCGGCACCACGCCGCAGATCACCTATACCGCCGCCTCCGGGCAATCCCGGCTGGCCAGCACCCTGTCGGTGGTGCTGAACGCGGGCACCACCGCCGATATCGCCGCGGGCGGCACGCTGATCGTCGACAGCGTGGTTTCGGGGGCGGGCGCGCTGGCCAAGACCGGCGATGGCACGCTGGTGCTGACCGGGGTCAACACCTATGCCGGCGGCAGCACGCTGGGCGCGGGCACGCTGCGGCTGGGCGCGTTCGGCGGCACGCCCGCGACGCTGGGCACCGGCGCGCTGCTGCTGGACGGCGGCGTGTTCGAGGTCACGGACGGCGCGGCCGGGGCCACCACCTTTACCGTGACCAACGACATCACCGTGGCGGGCACCGCGACGGTGCGCGCGCCGGGGGACGACGTGCTGGTGCTGGGCGATGGCGCGTCTACCTTTACCCGCAACGCGGGCAGCGCGCTGACGCTGTCAAGCGGGGCGGGCGGCCGGGT
>JACIYW010000166.1 GCA_014359745.1 Paracoccaceae bacterium
CGCCTCCAGCATCTCCAGATCGAAAGCGGTGCGCTGTTCCAGCCGCTGCGCCTCCAAGAGCTTGCCCTGCGACACCATCAGATCAAGCTGCTGGCGCAATTCGGCTTTGATGCCGATGATGGCCTGCTGCATCGTCGGGCGCGGCGTGACGTAGTGGGAATTGGCATAGATGCGGATCTGATCGAAACTGTCGGTTTTCGCGCCGGTCAGCGGATCGAATTCGGTGATCGTTTCCAGTTCCTCGCCGAAAAACGAAAACCGCCAGGCCCGATCTTCCAGGTGGGCGGGCCAGACCTCGACGACATCGCCGCGCACCCGGAAATTGCCGCGCTGAAAGCCCTGATCGTTGCGGCGGTATTGCTGCGCCACCAGATCGGCCAGCATGGCGCGCTGATCATAGGTTTCACCAACCTTGAGATCCTGCGTCATCGCCGAATAGGTCTCGACCGACCCGATCCCATAGATGCAACTGACAGAGGCCACGATGATCACGTCATCGCGTTCCAGCAGCGCGCGGGTGGCCGAATGGCGCATCCGGTCGATCTGTTCGTTGATCTGGGATTCCTTCTCGATATAGGTGTCGGAACGCGGCACATAGGCCTCTGGCTGGTAATAGTCGTAATAGCTGACGAAATATTCCACCGCGTTCTCGGGAAAGAACTGCTTGAACTCGCCGTAAAGCTGGGCGGCCAGCGTCTTGTTGGGGGCCAGGATGATGGCGGGGCGCTGGGTTTCCTCGATCACCTTGGCCATGGTGAAGGTCTTGCCGGTGCCGGTGGCCCCCAAAAGCACCTGATCGCGTTCGCCCGCGTTTGCCCCCGCCACCAGTTCGGCAATGGCCGTGGGCTGATCCCCCGCAGGCTGGAACGGGCTGTGCAGGATGAACCGCTGCCCGCCTTCCAGCTTTGGGCGGGTCAGCACATCGGGGCGGAACATCGGCAGGTTGGCGTTATTGTGCGGCATGGCTGATTCCTTTGGCCTCAAATTGATCCCATTGCCGCCCTGTTCAAGGGGCAAGGGCCATTTGCGAACCGGGATTCAGGCAGGCGCGCCGATCTGGCGGCCCTTCCACCAGTTGATGGCAAGGATCAGCGCCAGCGTGGCGGCCCCCGCCGCCTCTATCCCGAAATCATCCCAGAACACCGCAACAGTGCCGGGCAGGATCAGCAGGCGCGACACGATATCCATTCCGGTGAACAGATACCCTTCCAGCGCCGCCGCGAAGGCCGCCATCGCCAGCATCGCGATCACCCCCGAAAAGATCACATAGGGAACCGGACCGCCCAGGATGATCTCCGGGTTGAACACCATGAACAGCGGGATCAGATACAGGCCCTTGGCAAATTTCCACGCCTGTATGCTGGTTTCCAGCGGTTTTGACCCCGCAATCGCCGCCCCCGCAAAGGCCGCCAGCGCAATCGGCGGCGTCACGTTACTATCCTGGGAATACCAGAACACCACCAGATGCGCGATCAACAGCGGCACGCCGAAATCCTGCGTCAACGCCGGGCCGACCAGCACGATCAGCACGATATAAGAGGCCGTCACCGGCAGGCCCATCCCCAGGATCAGGCTGGCAATCAGGATCAGGACCAGCGCCAGCACCAGGTTTCCGCCCGAAAACGCCAGCATCATCGACGAGAATTTCAACCCAAGCCCGGTCAGCCCGACCACGCCCACGATGATCCCCGCCACCGCGCAGGCCATCGAAACCGCAATCGCATTCTTCGCCCCCAGCGCCAGCGACCGCAGCACGATCACGATACCGGCGTGCAGGGCGTCGCGCCAGCCCCGCGCCCCCGCGCGCGCGCCCACAAGATCAAACGCGCCGCGAAATCCCGCCACCGCCACCACCGACAGGATCGCCCAGAACCCGACCCGCATCGGCGACACATTCTGCAACAGCAGATAGATCAGCACGAACAAGGGCACGATGAACTGCCAGCCGTCGCGCAGCACCTGACGCATCTGCGGCAGATCCGACGCGGGCAGCCCCTTCATCCCGGCCTTGACCGCGACAAGATGCACGAAAAGATAGATCGTTCCCATGTACAGAAACGCCGGAAAGATCGACACCAGCACGATATGCACATAGGGAATATTGGTATATTCCGACATCAGGAACGCCCCCGCCCCCATCAGCGGCGGCATGATCTGCCCGCCGGTCGATGCCGCGGCCTCGATCCCGCCCGCCTGTGCGGGGCGATAGCCAAGCTTTTTCATCAGCGGAATGGTGAACGCCCCGGTGGTGACCACATTGGCAATCGCCGACCCCGAGATTGATCCCATCCCGGCCGAGGCCAGCACTGCCGCCTTGGCCGGCCCGCCCGCCCTGCGCCCCGTGGCCGCATAGGCCAGATCGATAAAGAACTTGCCCGCGCCCGTCGCCTCCAGAAACGCGCCGAACAGAACGAACATGAACACATAGGTTGCCGCGATGCCCAGCGGCAGGCCGAATATCCCCTCTTGCCCCAGGTACAACTGCCCGACCAGCCGATCGACACCGGCGCCGCGATGGTTCAGGATGCCCGGCAACCAGTCGCCCAGCCAGGGCAACGCCCCCCGCGAACCCGCCAGCGCATAAAGTATCGCGCCGACCCCGATCAAGGCCATGCCAAGGCCCACCGCGCGGCGCGCCGCCTCCAGCACGGTGATCGTGGCGACGATCCCCATGACGATATCCCACTGGTTCCAGAACCCGGCACGGTTGATGATCTGATCCAGAAACAGCACGATATACCCGCCGGTCGCCACCGACATGGCCAGAAACACCCCGTCTATCGCCCAGCCCAGAACCCCGCGTTTGCGCTCTGGGCCAAAGACCGGGAACAACAGGAACGCCAGCACCATCACAAAGCCCAGATGCGTCGTGCGCTGATAGAACAGGCCCAGCGGCTGTATTCCCGCGCCATACATCTGAAACAAAGACATCGCGACCGCGACCACCGAAATCGCGATCGCCACGCCGCGCGGCGTCGGTGCGGGAACCTTCAGGATCGCGGGGGTGTCGGGATCGGTCTGTGCCGTCGTCATGTCGAAACCTCTCAATATGCCGGGCGCAGGATCACGCGCTTTCCCGCCGCCAGTGCCGAAAGATCGATCTGCCAGGCCCCCGAGGTCAGCCGGTGATCCACCGCCGGGCCGCCAACCCGCAGACGCAGCAGATTACCGGCCAGCGGTTCGTTCATGCCCTCGATCCAGTAACCGCCGCCCTTGGCCGCGCGCACCGTGCCCCGGCCGGGGATGCTGCCAAGGCCCGCCGCGTAATCGTGCAGAAAGCTGCTATCCAGCACCAGGCGGCCAGCCTCGATTCGGAAACAATCCGCCACCTTGCCCCCGGTCACCGAATGGTTCCAGCGCAGACAGAACTGCGCCCCGTCCGCCACCGGCAATTGCGCCAGGATCGCACCCGTGTCATCGGTAACCAGCACCCCCTGCCGCATCCCCTGCGGCAGGGCCATTACGGGGATCAGCAGGACCGCCGCGATCAGCGGCCCGGCCAGCCCCCTGATCACTTCGCCCGCAGCTTGTCGGGGATGGTCGCGCCCACTTCCTCGTAATAACGCAGCGCGCCGGGATGCAGCGGGATCGGCGTCGAGGACAGCGAGAATTCCACCGTGGTGTCATTTGCCGCCGGATGCACCGCAATCAGATCGGCCACATGTTCGAACATGTTCCTGGTGATCTGATACGCGAGATCCTCGTCCATCGCGGCATTCACAATCAGAACGTTCGGTGTCGAGATGGTCGGCACCGGCGCATCCATCCCCTCGTAAAGACCGGCGCGCAGGGTGTAGGGGGCAAAGGTGGGCTCTGCCGCCAGCGCCTTGGCCACCTCATCCGCCGTCAGGGAAATCAGGCGGATGTCGCGCGTGGTCGCAAGGTTGAGGATCGAGGAGGTGGGCGGCCCCACGCTCCAGAATCCGGCGTCGATATCGCCGTCGCGCAGCGCGTCGGCGGTTTCGTTGAAATTCAGCCGCTGTTCATCGATATCGTCATAGGTGATGCCATTGGCGGCCAGCAGCGTCTGCGCGCTTACCTCGGTGCCAGACCCCGGCGCGCCGACCGACACGCGCTTGCCCTTGAGATCATCAAGGCTTTCGATGCCACTGTCGGCCATGGTCACGATCTGAATGGCGTTGGGATAGATCGATCCAAGCGCGCGGGTGTCGGGCATCTGCTTGCCCGCCAGCTTGCCGGTGCCGGTATAGCCTGCATAGACCGTATCGGCGAGGGCAATCGCGATGTCGCTGTCGCCGCGCGCGATCAGCCCCATGTTTTCCACCGATGCGCCGGTCACCTCGGCCACGGCGCTGTAACCATCGACATATTTGCCGATCAGTTCAGCCAGGCCGCCGCCATAGGGATAATAAACCCCGCCCGTCCCGCCCGTGGCGATTGATAGCTGCTGCTGCGCGGCAACACCTGTTGCCCCAAGGGCCAATGCCGCGGCAAGGGTTGCACCCAGAATTTTCATCTCATCCTCCGATTTCCGATTTGGCGGGCGGGCGATGCCACCCTGTCGGAATACCGAACCTGACTGCGGCGCCCGGGTCAAGAAATATTCCCCGCAAGGGTGTTATCAAGGCTTGATCCCGGACGCCCCCCGCGTCACCAAAGCCCGGTCGTCAAGGCTAATGAAACCGGAGGGCCCATGTCATTGTTCACCCGATCCGAACTCGCCGCCGCAACCGCGCTTGTTCACCGCCACATGAACCCGACGCCGCACTATGCCTGGCCGCCGCTTGCCGCCCTGATGCAAGAGCGCGCAGGGATGCAGGGCCGCCGCGTGGGCGTGATCCTGTGCGGAAAAGTGCCCCTGCCGTAAAGTGCCCCTGCCGTGAAACGGCATGATGGCGGGGCGGTGCTGTGGCCCCCAAGTTACGGACAAACGCCGTCTTTTCAGAATTCGGGCCTGGAATGCGCGGCACCGGACGGGATCGTCTTCCCCCCCTTTC
>JACIYW010000167.1 GCA_014359745.1 Paracoccaceae bacterium
ATCTTGGGGGGTGAGCCCGAGGCGGTGCCGCCCTATACGCCGGATTGGTCGGAGCCCGCGCGCGACGAGGTGCTGTGGCGCGCGGCGGCGCGGCATCTGGTGGCGCGGCCCTTGGGCGCGCTGGCGGCGGGGGATGTGATCTTGTTCCGGATGCGCGAGGGCGCGGTGGCCAAGCATCTGGGCATTGTCGGCGAGGTGGGGGCGGCACCCACGTTCATTCATGCGATGAGCGGGCAACGGGTGGTGGAAAGCCCGCTGTCGGCGCCCTGGGCGCGGCGGGTTGTGGCGCGGTTCGCCTTTCCGGCGGTGTAGGGCGGGTAGGTTGGAGGGGGGGCTGTCTGCCCCCCGAGCCCCCCGAGAGTATTTCGGCCAAGATGAAGATCTGAAGGGCGGGGGTTCGCCCCCTTTGCGAGGTGAGATATGGCGACGATAGTTCTGGCGGCGGCGGGATCGTCCTTTGGGGCCGGGTTTGGCGGGACGGTGCTGGGCCTGTCGGGCGCAGTGATCGGGCGCGCGGCGGGCGCGGCGGTCGGGCGTGTCATCGATCAGCGCCTGCTTGGGTCGGGGTCGGAGGCGGTCGAGGCGGGGCGGGTTGACCGCTTTCGCCTGATGGGCGCGGGTGAGGGCACGGCGATTGCGCGGGTTCACGGGCGGATGCGCGTCGCCGGGCAGGTGATCTGGGCGTCGAAATTTCTGGAGACGGCGCAGACGGCGGGCGGCGGTGGCAAGGGGGCGCCGTCGGCGCCGAAGGTGACGCGGTTTTCCTATTCGGTGTCTTTGGCGCTGGCGCTGTGCGAGGGCGAGATCGTGCGGGTGGGCCGGATCTGGGCCGATGGGGTCGAGGTGGTGCGCGATGATCTGAACCTGCGCGTCTATGCGGGCGGCGAGGACCAACTGCCCGATCCGTTGATCGAGGCGATCGAGGGGGCGGGGATGGTGCCCGCTTACCGCGGCACCGCCTATGTGGTGATCGAGGATTTGCAACTGGGGGCTTTTGGCAACCGGGTGCCGCAGCTTTCCTTCGAGGTGGTGCGCGCGGCGCAGGGGCCGGGGATCGGGGCTGTGCCCGGTCTGGGGCGCGGTATCGAGGCGGTCGCGCTGATGCCAGGCACCGGGGACTATGCGCTGGCCACCACGCCGGTGCATTTCGAGGCCGGGCCGGGGGTAAACCGGTCGGCCAATATCAACACGCCTTCGGGCAAGGCCGATCTGGTCACTTCGATGGAAGTGCTGGCCGAGGAATTGCCGCGCTGCAAGTCGGTGTCGCTGGTCGTGTCGTGGTTTGGCGATGATCTGCGCTGCGGCGCGTGCGATGTGCAACCCAAGATCGAGCAGGACGAGGCCGACGGGGTGGGCATGGCCTGGTCGGTTGCGGGGCGGGGGCGCGGGGGCGCGCCCTTGGTGCCGCTGCTGGACGGGCGGCCTGTATATGGCGGCACGCCCGCCGACCGGTCGGTGATCGAGGCGATCCGCGAGATACAGGGCCGGGGCATGGCGGTGATGTTCTATCCGTTCCTGCTGATGGAGCAGATGGCGGGTAACACCCTGCCTGATCCCTGGAGCGGGGAAGTCGGCCAGGCGGTGTTGCCGTGGCGGGGGCGGATCACCACCTCGCTGGCGCCGGGGCTGGCGGGCACGCCGGATCGCACGGCGGCGGCCGAGGCCGAGGTGGCGGCGTTTTTCGGGGCGGCGGTGCCCGGCGATTTCGCGGTGCAGGGTGAGGATGTGGTCTATTCGGGGCCGGATGAATGGTCTTACCGGCGGTTCATTCTGCATTATGCGCATCTGTGCAAGGCGGCGGGGGGGGTTGAGGCGTTTTGCGTGGGATCGGAGATGCGCGCCCTGACGCAGGTGAGGGGCGCGGGTGACAGCTTTCCCGCCGTTGCGCAGTTCCGGCAGTTGGCGGCCGAGGTGCGCGCCATTCTGGGGGCGGGAACGAAGATCAGCTATGCCGCTGACTGGTCGGAATATTTCGGCTATGACGCGGGCGGCGGCAACCGTTATTTCCATCTTGATCCGTTCTGGGCGGATGAGAATGTCGATTTCATCGGCATCGACAATTACATGCCCGTTGCTGACTGGCGCGATGGCGAAGCCCATGCCGATGCGGGTTGGGGCGCGATTTACAACCTTGAGTACCTCAAGGCCAATATCGAGGGCGGCGAAGGGTTTGACTGGTTCTATCCCTCAATCGAGGAGGAGGCCGCGCAATTGCGCGCCCCGATCACCGATGGCGCTTATAATGAGCCTTGGGTGTTTCGGTTCAAGGATCTGCGCGGCTGGTGGGAGAATGACCATTTCGAGAGGCTGGGCGGGGTGCGGCAGGCGCAGGCGACCGATTGGCAGCCGATGTCGAAACCGTTCTGGTTTACCGAATTCGGCTGTGCGGCGATCGACAAGGGCGCCAATCAGCCCAACAGGTTTCTTGATCCGAAATCCTCGGAATCCGGCCTGCCGAAGTTTTCGAACGGGCGGCGCGATGATCTGATGCAGATGCAGTATCTGCGCGCGGTGGTGGATTACTGGGGTGATGCGGCGCGCAATCCGGTCTCTCCCGTTTACGGCGGGGCGATGATCGATATGGGGCGCGCCCATGTCTGGGCCTGGGATGCGCGGCCCTGGCCGGAGTTTCCGGCGAACCTTGATCTGTGGGCCGATGGCGGCAATTACGCGCGCGGGCACTGGATCACCGGGCGGGCGGCATCGCAGCCGCTGGCCGATGTGGTGGCGGAAATTTGCTGGCGAGCGGGGTTGCGGGATTTCGACGTGTCGGGGCTGTTCGGCGTGGTGCGAGGCTTTGGCGGCGCGCAGGTGGAAAGTGCGCGGGCGATATTGCAGCCGCTGATGCTGGCCTATGGGTTCGATGCGGTGGAGCGCGACGGCGTGGTGCGGTTTGCGATGCGCGGCGCGGGTCGGGCGGTGGCGCTGGATGAGGCGCGGCTGGCGGTGACGGGGCAGGTAGCATCAAGCCTTGAGGCCACGCGCGCGCCCGAGGCCGAGGTGTCGGGCCGGGTGCGGGTGGGGTTCATCGAGGCCGATGGCAGCTATGAGGCGGGCAGCGTCGAGGCGATTTTCCCCGATGAGGTGAGCCGGACGGTTTCGGGGACAGAGGTGTCGCTGGTGCTGACGCGGGCCGAGGCGCAGGGCATCGCCGAACGCTGGCTGGCCGAGGCGCGGGTGGCGCGCGACGGGCTGCGTTTTGCCCTGCCGCCGTCGACTGCGCTGGGGGCGGGCGATGTGGTGCGTCTTGGCGGGCTGGACTATCGGCTGGACCGGGTGGAGCAGGCCGAGGCGCGGCTGGTTGATGCGGTGCGGGTTGAGGATGCGATCTATCAGCCGTCCGACGAGGCCGAGCAACGGGTGGTGCCGCGTGCCTTTGTGGCGCCGGTGCCGGTGTTTGCGCAGTTCATGGACCTGCCGCTGATGCGCGGCGATGAGGTGGCGCATGCGCCGCATCTGGCGGTGACGGCGCGGCCCTGGCCGGGGTCGGTGGCGGTTTATTCGGCGCTGGCGGATGCCGGTTATGCGGTCAACACGCTGATTGCGGCGCCCGCCGTTCTGGGCGTGACCGAGACGGTGCTGGAGGCGGCAAGGCCGGGGATCTGGGACCGGGGCGCGGCGCTGCGGGTGAAGATGGCGCAAGGCGCGCTTGCGTCGGTGGCGGAGGCCGAAGTGCTGAACGGCGCCAACCTGATGGCGATCGGCGACGGGTCATCCGACCGGTGGGAGCTGTTCCAGTTTGCCGAGGCGGTGCTGGTTGCACCGCAGACCTGGGATCTGCGGATGCGCCTGCGCGGGCAGTTGGGCAGCGATGCGCTGATGCCCGAGGCCTGGGGCGCGGGCAGTATCGTGGTGCTGATCACGCCTGCGCTGCGCCAGATCGACCTTGCCCCGTCCGAGCGCGATCTGGCGCGCCATTATCGTATAGGCCCGTCGGGTCGGGCGTTGGATGATCCGTCGTTTCAGCACCGGGTCGAGGCGTTTCAGGGGATCGGGTTGCGGCCCTATGCGCCGGTGCATCTGCGCGCGCGGCAGGTAGGCGGCGATCTGGCGGTGACCTGGGTGCGGCGCACCCGCATCGACGGCGATCGCTGGACCGGGGGCGAGGTGCCGCTGGGTGAGGAAGAGGAGGCCTATGTGCTGCGGGTCATCGTTGGCGGCGCGATCCGGCGCGAGGTGTCTGTGAACGCGCCGCACTGGATCTATCCGGCGGCGATGCGCGCGGTGGACGGGGCAACCGGCGGGGCGGTTCTGGCCGTGGCACAGATTTCGGCACAATTCGGGGCCGGACCATTTCAGGAGATCGTGATCAATGACTGAGACCTTTCAGCTTGGCCTGCCGTTGCTGGCCGCATCGCAGGCGCAAAAACATGTGACGGTGAACGAGGCGCTGGCGCGGCTTGACGGGCTGGTGCAGATGGTTCTGACCTCGCGCAGCGTGGCCGTGCCGCCGCCCGGCCCGGCCGAGGGGCAGGTCTGGGCGGTGCCCGGCGGCGCCGTCAATGACTGGGGCGGGCAGGCGGGGCGGCTGGCGGTATTTGTCAACGGCGGCTGGGTGTTCGTCACACCTGGGCGCGGCTGGCGGGCGTTTCTGGCCGATGAAAGCCGCTGGATCGTGCATGACGGCGCGGGATGGCGTGACGGGTTGGTGGCGCTGTCGCCTTCGGGCGCGGCGACTGCGTTCGGGGTGGCCGAGGTCGATCATGTGATTGCCGCCGGGGCCACGTCGGAAGCATCGCCGGGGATCCCGGCGAATGTGATGGTTTTCGCGGTGACGGCGCGGGTGACAGGTGCGATCAGTGGCACGCTGAGCGCGTGGTCGCTGGGGTCGGACAGCAGCGATAACCGTTATGGCGCCGGGCTGGGCCTTGGGGTGGGATCGTTCGCGCGGGGGCTTTTGGGGGCGCCGATGACGTTCTATGCGCCGACGCCCCTGAAGCTGACCGCCACG
>JACIYW010000168.1 GCA_014359745.1 Paracoccaceae bacterium
CATCAAGTTCAACTCCAACTTCCAGTGGTCCACCACCTCGCGCGATGTCAAGGATGGCGACAAGACCCATGTGACGCGCGAACCCGAACAGGTCCGCGCCTTTCGCGACACCTGGCGCGACGGCATCCATTCCTACCTGACCTACCTGCGCGACCGGCTGACCGTGGCACGCGACCTGCTGAGCGACAGCGGCAGCATCTTCGTGCAGATCGGCGACGAGAACGTCCACCGCGTGCGGGCGCTGATGGATGAAGTGTTTGGGGTGGACAACTTCGTCTCCCAAATTTCGTTCATCAAGACGACAAGTGCGACTTCTCAGTATCTTCCTACAACGGCTGACTTCCTGCTTTTCTTCGCAAGAGACCGAAGCAAGCTAAAGTTTCGTGCGCCTCTTTTGGAAAAGAACCTGGGGGGAGCGGGACTACACAATATGTCTGGGCACTCGATGACCACTATCAAGACATCCGCATTGGAAGTCGGCCAGCGCCTGAGGGCGCATTGGTTTTTGCGGCGTCAGATATGAAAGGACAGTCGGGGGGTGATACGACGCAGTTTCCAGCCATCGTGGAGGGCGGCGCGTTTCATTGGGGCAAGGGTGGGTGGAAAACTAATCGAGTTGGGATGGAACGCGCCCGGAAGGCTCACCGTCTAAAGGGTATCGGCAAAAGTTTAATGTATCGCAGACGGCTTGATGACTATGCAGCATATCCAGCCACAAACAATTGGGATGATGTGCTTTCGACCGGTTTCTCAGACGAGAGATACTACGTCGTTCAGACAGGCGCAAA
Source organism: Paracoccaceae bacterium (assembly GCA_014359745.1). Lineage (GTDB taxonomy): Bacteria > Pseudomonadota > Alphaproteobacteria > Rhodobacterales > Rhodobacteraceae > JACIYW01. The sequence continues at coordinate 789 of JACIYW010000168.1, forward strand.
AGTTGTCCAACGCTGCATCCTGATGACCACCGACCCCGGCGATCTGGTGCTCGATCCCACCTGCGGTTCCGGCACCACGGCCTATGTCGCCGAACAATGGGGGCGGCGCTGGATCACGATCGACACCAGCCGCGTCGCCATTGCCCTCGCCCGCTCGCGCCTGATGGGCGCGCGCTATCCCTATTACCTGCTGGCCGACAGCCCCGAAGGGCAGCGCAAAGAGGCCGAGGTGACGCGATCCGTCCCCAAATCCACCCCCACCCACGGCAGCCTGCGCCAGGGCTTCGTCTATGACCGCGTGCGGCATATCACGCTCAAATCCATCGCCAACAACGCCGAAATTGACGTGATCTGGGACCGGATGCAGCCCGCCGTTGACGCGGCGCTGGCCGATCTCAACGCCGCCTGCGCCGGTTGGCCCGAACCGTTTCCCGTCACCACCGGCGGCCGCGCCGGGCAAAGGATCGACTTCACCACCCCCGGCACCGTCACCCTGCCCTCGGGCGAAATGGCCCCCGCCGACGGCTTCATGGAATGGGAAGTGCCGCGCGACTGGCCGATGGACCCGCACAAAACGTATGTACAGAATATGTACGAAAGACGTACGAAAATCATACACTGTCTGCACGCCTTCTGGGAGGCCCGCATAGCCCGTCAACGCGAAATCGACGCCAGCATCAAAGCCAAGGCCGATTTCGAATATCTTTACGACAAACCCTTCCCCGACAACACCAAAACCCGCGTCGCAGGCCCCTTTACGGTGGAAAGCCTGTCGCCCCACCGCACCCTCGCCGTCGATTGGGACGACGAGCTGATCGACACCTATGAGGCCGCCGAAGGCAAGCGCCGCGCATCTGAAAACCCGCACGATTTCAAAGACTTCGCGCATATGATTCTGGAAAACCTCAGGGCCGCAGGCGTGCAGCAGGCGCATAAGGAAGACCGGATCACCTTCACCGCCCTGCACGGCTGGCCCGGCAACTGGATCGCCGCCGAAGGCACCTTTATGGAAGGCGATGTGCAGCGCCGCGCCGGTGTGTTCATCGGCCCTGAATTCGGCACCGTCTCCCGCCCCGATCTGGTCGCCGCCGCTAGGGAATGTGGTGACGCGGGTTTCGACATCATGATCTCGTGTGCGTTCAACTATGACGCCCATTCCTCCGAGTTCGACAAACTGGGCCGGATCAAGGTGCTCAAGGCCCGGATGAACCCCGACCTGCATATGGGCGGCGACCTGAAAACCACCGGCGCGGGCAACCTCTTCGTGATCTTCGGCGAACCCGATATTCGCATTGTGGATCAAGGGGATGGCACGGTGACAGTGCAGGTTTTCGGCGTCGATGTGTTCAAGCCCCAGACCGGCGAAGTGCAATCAGAAGGCACCGAAGGCATCGCGCTCTGGATGCTCGACACCGATTATAACGAAGAGTCGTTCTTCGTCCGCCACGCCTATTTCCTCGGCGCCAACGACCCCTACAAGGCCTTGAAAACAACACTGAAAGCCGAAATTGACGAGGAGGCGTGGGAAAGCCTTTATTCCGACACATCGCGTCCGTTTGCGAAGCCGAAGTCGGGGCGGATCGCGGTGAAAGTGATCAACCACCTCGGGGACGAGGTGATGAAGGTGTTTGCGGTGGAGTGATGGAATTCCGCATCGCCGACACCTTCACCGACAGCCTCGCCCGCCTGACGGGTCAGGAACAAAAGGCTGTGAAAACAACGGCCTTTGACCTGCAAATGGACCCGACATCGAACGGCCTTTCGTTCCACAAACTGGACCGCGCCAAGGACTCGAACTTTTGGTCGGTCCGTGTAAATGCCGATATCCGCATCATCATCCACCGCACCGCCGCCAGCATCCTGCTGGTCTACGTCGATCACCATGACGATGCCTACAAATGGGCTGAACGGCGCAAGATAGAACGCCACCCGACGACGGGTGCGATGCAACTGGTCGAGGTGCGCGAACGGGTCGAAGAGGTGGAAATCTTCAAGCCCAAGGAGGTGGCCGCCCCCACACCCGCCGCCGAACCTGCCGCCAAGTTGTTCGATAACCTGCGCAAATTCGAACTGATGGCTTTTGGTGTGCCCGAGGAATGGGTGAACGATGTCCGGGCCGCCACAGAGGACACGCTATTCGACATTATCTTGCACCTGCCGCAAGAGGCGCAAGAAGCGCTGCTGAAATTGGCCGTGGGAGAGAAACCAGCACCGCCCACGCCCGCCCCCGCTGATCCCTTCGCCCATCCGGATGCCCAGCGCCGTTTCCGGGTGCTGACCAATGCCGAAGAACTTAAGCAGGCGCTGGATTACCCTTGGGACAAATGGGCTGTGTTCCTTCACCCCGCCCAAGCCGATCTGGTCGAGCGATCCTTCACCGGCCCGGCCCGCGTGTCTGGATCGGCGGGAACCGGCAAGACCATCGTGGCCCTGCACCGCGCCGTCCATCTGGCGCGCATCAATCCCGAAGCAACCGTGCTGCTGACCACCTTTTCCAAAGCTCTGGCAAATTCCCTGCGGGTCAAGCTGGCCAGTTTGGTGGGGGGCGAGCCTGCCATTGCCGCACGAATTGTCGTCAAGGCAATCTCGGCAGTTGGCTATGATCTTTATTCCGAGCGGTTCGGCCAACCCCAGATCGCCGCCCCCGCTGTGATCCGCTCGCTGATCACCAAGGCAGCATCGGAGGTCGAAGGCCACCGCTTCTCCGCCCATTTCCTTGTTGGTGAGTGGGAGGAGGTTGTTGACGCTTGGCAGTTGCGATCCTGGGACGATTATCGAGACGTCTCCCGCCTCGGTCGCAAGACCAGGATCGGCGGCAAACAGCGCGAAGCCCTTTGGGCAATCTTCGAACGTGTGCGGGCAGGACTGGTCGAACGGCGTGTTGTCACTTGGTACGACGTTTTTGGGCGATTAACGGAAAGCATGACCGTGAAGGGTGATCGCCCCTACGCATTCGCAGTCATCGACGAGGCTCAGGATCTGGGCGTGGCCGAGGCGCGGTTTTTTGCAGCGATGGCGGCAGGCCAGAACGACGGGCTTTTTTTCGCGGGCGATCTCGGTCAGCGCATTTTTCAACAGCCGTTTTCGTGGAAGGCGCTGGGTCTCGATGTCCGAGGCCGTTCCCATACGCTGCGCATCAACTATCGCACATCACACCAGATCCGACTTCACGCCGACCGCCTACTTCCGTCGACAGTTTCTGACGTCGACGGAAACACGGAAGGGAGGCGTGGCACAGTCTCGATGTTCGACGGCCCGCCGCCGATGGTCGTTGCTTGCACAGATGCCGATCACGAATGCCGCATAGTGGGCAAGTGGATCAAGGACCGACTGCAGGAAGGCTGCGCACCCAGTGAGGTGGGCGTTTTCGTGCGGTCCGATGCAGAACTGAAACGGGCACGGGCTGCGGTGAAGGCTGCGGGTGCGCGCGCTATTGAATTGAACGACAAGGTCGAAGTCGAAGATGGCGCTGTTGCCATCAGCACCATGCATTTCGCCAAAGGGCTGGAATTCCGGTCGGTCGTGGTGATGGCCTGCGATGATGACGTCATTCCCCAATCGGACCGGATTGAGTCCGTGGCAGACGATGCTGACCTCGAGGAGGTCTATAATACAGAACGGCATTTACTCTATGTCGCATGCACCCGTGCCCGCGACCACCTTCTTGTAACTGGCATCACGCCGGTCTCCGAATTCGTGGACGACTTCCTGAAAGGAACCTAAATCGACTTCTTGCGAGGCAATGACCTATAGAGAGATGGGTCGCCTCAGGCGTCTTAGATACAGCCCCCCTCCCAATGGTTCCTCCCCGCCCCTGAACGTATGCGGGAGGGCGCAGCGCGGCGTTTCGCTAGGGTCTGTTGACGTTTAAGGATTCCCAAATCGGCTTCGGAGTGATTCAAGGCTGCCAAATGGGAGGTGACCTTGATCCGTATGACCTTGACCGACACTCAATGGGCGATCATCGCCCCGCACTGCCTTGGCCGGGAATGTGACCCCGGTCGCACCGGCCCCGACCCTCGGTTGGCCCCGACCCTCGGTTGTTCGTTGAGGCGGTGCTGTGGATCGCCCGAACGGGCTGTCCGTGGCGCGATCTTCCGGGCGAGTTCGGCAAGTGGAACTCTGTGTTCAAGCGGTTTCGCAGATG
>JACIYW010000169.1 GCA_014359745.1 Paracoccaceae bacterium
ATGCGGCGGCACCCGTGGAGACCGCGGGGAGACTGTCTGCCCCCCCGCACCCCCCCGAGAGTATTTCAGTCGAGAGGATGGGGCAAAAAACGCCCTATGGCATGGAGGTGCGTGATTTCATCCTGCACGAATTGGTGGCTGATCTGGCGGGGCGGGGCGATTATGCGGCACGGCGGGCGGCGATTGCCGCCTGGAACCGGGACAGCCCGGTGCTCAAACGCGGCATCGCGCTGGTGCCGGTGAAGTTCGGGATATCGTTCACGCTGACTCATCTTAATCAGGCCGGCGCGCTGGTGCATGTTTATCAGGATGGGTCGATCCATCTTAATCACGGCGGCACCGAGATGGGACAGGGCCTGTTCCAGAAAGTGGCGCAGGTGGCGGCGGCGGGGTTTGGTGTGGATCTGGGCGCGGTGAAGATCACCGCGACCGACACCGGCAAAGTGCCCAACACATCGGCCACCGCCGCCTCAAGCGGGTCGGATCTGAACGGGATGGCGGTCAAGGCTGCCTGTGACACGATCCGGGGACGAATGGCGGCGTATCTCGCCGAAGAGCATCAGACCCGGCCCGAGGAGGTGCATTTCGAGAATGGCCGGGTGTTTGTGGGCGAGGCCGATTACAGTTTTGCCGAGGCTGCCGCCAAGGCCTATGCCGGGCGTATCAGCCTGTCGTCCACGGGTTATTACCGCACCCCGGGCATCACCTGGGACCGGGTTCGGGGCCAGGGGCGGCCGTTTTATTATTTCGCTTATGGCGCGGCGATCACCGAGGTTGTCATCGACACGCTGACCGGGGAAAACCGCATTCTGCGCGTCGATATTCTGCATGACGCGGGCGCCTCGCTGAACCCGGCGCTGGATATCGGCCAGGTCGAGGGCGGCTATGTGCAGGGTGTAGGCTGGCTGACCACCGAGGAGTTGGTGTGGGACGACAAGGGGCGGCTGCGCACCCATGCGCCATCGACCTACAAGATCCCGGCCTGTTCGGACCGGCCCGATGTGTTCAACGTGGCGCTGTGGGAGGGTGCGAACCGCGAGGACACGATCTATCGTTCCAAGGCGGTGGGCGAGCCGCCCCTGATGCTGGGTATATCGGCGTTGATGGCGCTGGGGCACGCGGTGGCGGCCTGTGGGGATGGCACGGTTTACCCCGCACTTGATGCCCCCGCTACGGCAGAGCGGGTGTTATGGGCCATTGAACGGCAGCGGGGGCGCGCATGAGTTTCGATCTGGAGGGGGTGCGCGCCGCTGTCGGCCGTCATGGCCGGGTAGCGCGGGTTGTGGTGGCTGGCCATCAGGGATCAGCCCCGCGCGAGGCGGGGGCGGCGATGCTGGTCTGGCCCGGCGGGCAATCGGGCACCATTGGCGGCGGCGCACTGGAGCATCAGGCGGCAGAGACCGCGCGCGCGATGCTGGCGCATGGCCCTGTGCTGCGGCTGGAACGGGTCGCGTTGGGCCCGGCTGTCGGGCAATGCTGCGGCGGGGCGGTGAGCTTGCTTTATGAAGTTTATGAGGCGGGCACCCTGCCGGTGGCAGAACATGGCCTGATTGCGCGGCGGGTGGAGGGAGCGCAAGAGATGCCGCTGGCCCTGCGCCGGATGCTGGCAGAGGCGCGCGGACAGGGTACGCGGCCCGCGCCCGCGCTGATGCAGGGCTGGATGGTGGAGCCCCTGATGGTGCCCGCGCGCGCGCTTTGGGTCTGGGGCGCGGGGCATGTGGGGCGGGCGATCGTTGCGGTTCTGGCGCCGGTGCCCGATTTCGCGATCACCTGGGTGGATACCGATCTGGCGCGGTTTCCCGACGTGGTGCCCGAGGCGGTGGTGCCGCTTGTCGCGGTCGACCCCGGCGATCTGGTGACCCATGCGCCGCACGGGGCGGAACATCTGATCCTGACCTATTCGCATGCGCTGGATCTGGATCTGTGCCACCGGCTGCTGGGGCACGGGTTTGCGCGGGCCGGGCTGATCGGGTCGGCCACCAAATGGGCACGGTTCCGGGCGCGGCTGGCAGCACTGGGCCACCGGCCCGAGGCGATCGGGCGCATCACCTGCCCGATCGGCGATCCGGCCCTGGGCAAGCATCCGCAGGCGATTGCGCTGGGGGTGGGCGCGGCGCTGTTGCGCGCGAGCGCGGCAACCGGGGCACAGGAGCGCGCATCATGACCGGACGCGAGACGCTGCTATCCATCGAGGGGCTGACCAAGGCCTATCCCGGTGTCATCGCCAATAGCGATGTGTCGTTCAGGATCGGCCTGGGCGAGGTGCACGCGCTTCTGGGCGAGAACGGCGCGGGGAAATCGACGCTGGTCAAGATGATCTATGGGCTGGTGCGCCCCGATGCCGGGCGGATGCTGCTGCGCGGGGCGGAGTATGCGCCCGCCGATCCGCATGCCGCGCGCAAGGCGGGCGTGGCGATGGTGTTTCAGCATTTTTCGCTGTTCGAGGCGCTGAACGTGGCTGAAAACGTGTCTTTGGGCATGGAGAACCCGCCTTCGCAGGGGCAGTTGGCGCGCCGCATCCGCGAGGTCAGCCAGGCGTATGGCCTGCCGCTTGACCCTGCGCGGCTGGTCGGCGATCTGTCGGCGGGGGAACGCCAGCGGGTGGAGATCGTGCGTTGTCTGTTGCAAGACCCGAAGTTGCTGATCATGGACGAGCCGACCAGCGTTCTGACCCCGCAAGAGGTGGAAATCCTGTTTCGCACCCTGCGCCAACTATCGGCCGAGGGCACGGCGATCCTCTATATCTCGCACAAGCTGGAGGAAATCCGCGCGCTCTGCGACACTGCAACGGTGCTGCGGCTGGGAAAGGTGGTGGGCACCTGCACCCCGCGCGCGAAATCGGCGCGGGAGCTGGCCGAGATGATGGTGGGCAAGCTTTTGAACGAGACGCGGCGCAGCGGGTCGGCGCCCGGTGCGGCGGTGATCGAGGTTCAGGGGCTTTCGGTGCGATCGCCCAATCCGTTCGGGACCGCGCTGAAAGACGTGTCTTTCAGCGTGCGGCGTGGCGAGGTGCTGGGCATCGGTGGCGTGGCGGGCAACGGGCAGGATGAATTGCTGGCGGCCCTGTCGGGCGAGGTGTCGGCGCCCAAGGGGGCGGTGATGCTGAATGGCACCGATATCGGCGCGCTGGGGCCGAATGGCCGCCGCAGCCTGGCGGTGCTGTCTGCCCCCGAAGAGCGGCTGGGCCATGCCGCCGCCCCCGACATGAGCCTGACCGAGAACGCGGTGCTGACCGGCGCCGCGCGCGAGGGACTGGTGCGCGGGGGGTTCGTGAACTGGGGCAAGGCGCGGGCCTTTGCCGAACGGATCATCAGGGAATTCGACGTGCGCACCCCCGGCCCCGGCAATGCCGCGCGGGCGCTGTCGGGGGGGAATTTGCAGAAATTCGTCATCGGGCGCGAGATATTGCAACGCCCCGATGTGCTGGTGGTCAATCAGCCGACATGGGGGGTGGATGCATCGGCCGCCGCGGCGATCCGGCAGGCGCTGCTGGATCTGGCCGAGGGGGGCACGGCGGTGATCGTGATTTCACAGGATCTGGATGAGTTGATGGAGATCGCCGACCGCTTTGCCGCGCTGAACGAGGGACGGCTGAGCGCGCCGCGCCCGACCGAGGGCCTGAGCATAGAGGAGATCGGCATGATGATGGGCGGGGCCCACGGGATGGAGGTGGCGCATGCGCAGGGATAGGGTGCGCAGGGATAGGGTGTGCATGGGGCGGCCGGGCGGCATGCCATGCTGAGGCTGGAAAAGCGCCCGGTGCCGTCGCGGGCCTGGACGGTGGCGACGCCGGTTCTGGCGGTGCTCTTGACCATGGTCGCGGGCGGGGTGATGTTTCAACTGCTGGGCAAAGACCCGTTTGTCGCGATCCGCACGATTTTCTGGGATCCGGTCTTTGGCGAATTCGCCTGGTATTTTCGCGGGCAGTTGCTGGTCAAGGCCGGGCCGCTGATCCTGATCGCTGTGGGGCTGTCGATGGGGTTCCGGGCCGGGATCTGGAACATCGGGGCCGAGGGGCAGTATATCATCGGCGCGATCTGCGGCGCGGCGGTGGGGCTGGCGTTTTATCCGCTTGAGGCGTGGTTCATCTTTCCCTTGATGGTGATCGCGGGGGGGCTGGGCGGCTGGGCCTGGGCAATGATCCCGGCCCTGCTCAAGACGCGGTTTCGCACCAACGAGATCCTTGTTTCGCTGCTGCTGGTCTATGTGGCCGAGCAATTGCTGGCGGCGATGGCACTGGGGCGGTTGCGCAACCCCGAGGGCGGCGGCTTTCCCGGATCGCGCAATCTGTCACAGTATCCAAGTGCGGCGAACCTGGAACTGATCCCCGGCACCGGGATGCATTGGGGGGTGGTTGCGGCGTTCGTGGCAGTGATATTCGGCTATATCCTGTTGCAGCGCCATGTGCTGGGGTACCAGATCCGGCTGGCCGGGCAGGCGCCGCGTGCGGCGCGCTTTGGCGGGGTAAACCCCAACCGGCTGGTGGTGTTCTGTCTTGGGCTGTCGGGGGCGCTGGCGGGGCTGGCGGGGATGTTCGAGGTGGCGGGGCCTGCCGGGCAGATCAGCATCGATTTCAATTCGGGATACGGGTTTACCGCGATCATCGTGGCGTTTCTGGGCCGACTTGATCCGCTGGGGATCTTGCTCGCGGGGCTATTGATGGCGCTGACCTATATCGGCGGCGAGAATGCGCAATCCAATCTGGGGTTGCCGTCGGCGGCCATTCAGGCGTTTCAGGGGATGTTGCTGTTTTTCCTTCTGGCGCTTGATCTGCTGTCGAATTTCCGCGTGCGGCTGGCCACGCGGAAGGTGAAGACATGAGCGCGGGCGGGGGGCGGGCAAGGGGGCTTTCCGCCCCCTCTGCGCCTTTGGCGCATTCA
>JACIYW010000017.1 GCA_014359745.1 Paracoccaceae bacterium
CGGCTTGCCTCGGTCTCTTCGAGGTTCGCGGAAACCACGATTTCGCCCAAGTCAAAGGCCTGAGCATGAAGAACGCCCGGTAAGGCCATGGCTGCCATATAAATAAACGGGTCAAGGCGGTGTCGCATATCATATCCTGTCGCTGCGCCGGGCAAGGCCGAACGCCTGGTGGAGCAAATGCCATACGACAGGGATCTGCCGCAGACGGTGATATCACCGCTGCGGATAAACCGCCCCCGCGACGCGCCCCGCGCCCGGAAAGGGTGATCACCTTGGCAGGTCTCCTGACTTGCGGGTCGTCGCATGGTCTGGCCTTCCCGGGAGATCCCAGTGGCTTAGTCAGCCATGCTCGCCGCTTACAGTTGCGGGGGCAGTCATGGAATTGCGGGCAAGGCCCGCGCACCACAGTTCCCTTTTCATCCGGCGTTCGCACACCGAAAACCAAAGCCCGTTCCTTTTAGATCACGCGTGCGCGATGTCAAGACGTGCTAAAGCAGCGCCTCCATCCCCAGAAGCCAGATGATCAGCGGCACCGGGGCCACCGCCAGAACGATGATCAGGAACGTCAGGCGTCGCGCGAAAATACCGCTTAGCCCCGCCACCAGGGCAATCCCGCCGCCACCGCCCAGAACCGAATTTCCGGGTATGTTGAGCAAGACCGCAAACAAAAGATACCGCCAGCCCAGCGACTTGCCCGCCAGAAACCCTGGCAGACGTGCGCGCAAAAGGTCCAGGCGTTCGGCCCCGGTCATCGGATCAAGGGTTTCGATCAGGTCACAGGCCCGACGCAGACCGAGATCGGCAAAAATCCGGTGCAGATAGCGATACGGCAGATGTCGGCCGACAAGAAACGCCAGGGTCAGCCCGCTCACCGTGGCGGTATAGACAAAGGGCGCGATCCACGCCCCTTCCATCGCCAGCAGCGCCAGCCCCACCTCGACCCCCGGCATGAACGGAATGGCAAGCATCAGCGTATAAATCAGCAGCATCACCAACAGCAGCCCGATCCGCACCCCGGATCGGCCATCCATCAACCCATCGGTGTTGGAAAGCGCCCAGGACAGCATCAGGTGCAGCGCGTAACCAATTGCCAGAACGGCGAAAATCCGCAAGCTGGTGCGCAGGATCGGCAACAGTGTGGTCGTCTTGGGCAAAGCCATTCCATTCCCCGGCACCGAACGCCGCGCGTCCGGCATCATGCCATGCCTTTGATACGCGCCCGGCAAAGGGCGGTATAGTGCAAAGCGCAATGGCGATTAAGGTGAATGACGGGGATGTGATGCAGGCACCGTTGCCCCAAGGCCAAACCGGGGGGCAACGGCGCCTGTCATGCGGTCTAGCGGGAAACAAGAACCGAACATTGCGCGTACCGCACGACCCGCGCCGCAGTGGAGCCAATGAAATAATCCCTTAAATCAGGGCGATGCGAGGCGATCATGATCAGATCGCACCGGTTTTCCTCCGCCACTTCCAGAATCCCGCTTGAAGGGTGGCCACCGCGCACAACAACACTCACCGCTACCTTTGCATCATCGGCGATGGCGCGCAGGGCCTCGGCCGCCTCGGACCGGCGGTTCGCGATGATCTCTTTGGGAAGTTCCGCCAGCACATAGGGCGGCACATCTTCCACAACATAGACCAGATGGATGGCGCCGCCTTCTTCCAGCAGCTTGGCCGCCCTTGCCAGCAGGGCCTTGCCCACGTCGCCATGGCTTATATCCACCGCAACCAGGATTGATTTGTACATGCTTCGGTCCCCTTTCCATGTGTTCAGAAATGCTAACATGCGCAGGGGATCTCGCTTTGATCAATATCAACCCTGACAGGGTTTCGGGCATGTTTGCGATTGATAATCCCGCAATGCCGTGACAATTCTGCACGAAGCCGGAGTTCAGCATATGAAAGCATATCCCGGCACATCAATGAATAATGCTGATTATCAATAACCTGCGATAGGGTGCTGCCATGCCCGCCAAGGATCATCCGCCCCCGCCCGTTCAAACCCTGACGTCGGGGATGCTGTTGCAGGCCTATGCCGCAGGCATCTTTCCGATGGCCGAACAGCGCGACAGCGCCGATATCCACTGGATCGATCCGCTGAGGCGCGGCGTCATTCCGTTGGACCGGTTTCACATATCGCGGTCACTGCGGCGGCGCATGGTGCGCGGGCAGTATCAGCTCCGCTTTGATCACGATTTTGCCGCGACGGTCATGGCCTGCGCCGACCGGCCCGAAACCTGGATCAACGACACCATCCACGACCTTTACCTTGATCTGCACCGGATGGGCCATGCGCATTCGGCCGAGATCTGGGACGGGCCGGACCTGATCGGCGGGGTGTTCGGCATTTCGTTGAATGCGGCGTTTTTCGGTGAAAGCATGTTTTCGCGCCGCACCGATACATCGAAAATGGCGCTGGCTTATCTGGTGCAGCGGTTGCGCGCCGGGGGTTTTGTGCTGTTCGATACCCAGTTCATCACGCCGCATCTGGCCAGCCTGGGCGCGGTTGAGATACCGCGCGCGACCTATCGCGACCTTTTGCGGCAGGCCCTGTTGAAACATGCGGATTTCAATGCTCAGGGCCTTGGATCGTCGCCCTTCGATGTCGTCACGCAGCGCAACAGCCAGACGTCATAACGCGGATGATCAAGCACGCTAAGCGCCGGGCTGTCGGCAATCATCCAGCCATCAAAGAGCGGCGCATCGACGCCCCGATCCCGAATGGTCAGAAACGCATAGGCATTGCTGGCCGGATCTTCGACCGGATAGCGGCATTCGCCCAGCGTGACCTCCAGATTTCCCGCAAGGCCGGTTTCCTGGGGGGCGAGCACCAGATCCGCCACCTGCCCCGACATCTTGTCCAGCCACCGCAGCACCGCCCCCGCCGACGCTGTCGCCACCTCCGGCGCGCTTGGGGCCGGTGCCAGATCGGGCAATATCCGCAGCCCCGACCCGTCCAGCACGCTGCCGTCGGATTGCGGGAACTGCGCCTGGGCGGCCACCGGTTCGGCCGCCAGCGCCACAAACATCACCACTGCGCACAGGCGCAGGCCGGGACGTCGGCCCATGGCAATCATTGGGCCGCAGAATCGCCAGTGGAATCGCCGGTGGAATCCCCCGCAGCACCCTCGGCCGCACCGCCGCCGACGAACTTCATCAGCAGCGTCATCAGGCTGACCGATCCCTGCGTATCAAGAATTTCCTCCCCCGGCTGCAAATTGATCGGAGAGCCGCCCGGCATGATCTCTATATAATTGCCGCCCAGCAGCCCCTCAGATGCAATCACGATCGCGCTGTCTTCGGGCAGAAGGATATTGTCGCGGACATTGATTCTGGCATCGGCGCGAAACGTCTGGGGGTTGAGCGACAGGTCGGTGATCGTGCCCACCTTGACACCGGCAAGGCGCACGTCGGTGCCAACCGACACGCCTTGCACCGAACGGAAGCTGGCCGTCAGGTCATAGCCGCTGCTGCGCGATGTCAGGCCGGTGGCCTGCCCGGCATAGATCACGAATCCCAGGGCGATCGCCAGAACCGCGCCACCCACCAATACTTCGCCGGTATTCTCTGCCATGGTCTATTCCGGTTTCCAGGGTTCATAATCGCTGCGCGGCGCGGGTTGCACGCGCCGGATGGAACCTGCGGGCGCGTAGGCCAGTTCGGTTCCGGTCAGGTTTTCCAGATGCGGCTTTTCCCATGCCTTGTGTGCGACGGGCGCGCTGGTTGGCGGCTGGTCCCAGGTGAAATGCAGCCAGCCATGCCAGTCGGGCGACACCCGGCTGGCTTCGGTCAGGCCGTTATAGATCACCCAGCGCTTCTTGCCGTCGCGCGTCTGGTAAAAGACGTTGCCTTGCGCGTCTTCCCCCACCCGCACACCTTTGCGCCAGGTAAAAATCCGGGTTCCAAGCGTCTGGCTGTTCCACCAGGTCAGCAGAAGCAGCAGGATTTTCATGTCGGCCCCTCCGATACAGATGCCCCCCTGATATGTACCATGTGACGGCCAAGGTCCAGTACCCGCATGCCGTCAACGCAACCGGCAGGCCGTCGCCGAACACGTTGGCGCAAACGAACGGGTCTCGCCATCCGGACAGCGGGCTGATATGGATCAGGTCACGCACTGCCTGCAAGCTTTCGGTGCAAAGCCTGCCGGGTTTGCCTGGGCAAATCGGGTTGGCCAAGAACCGGACAGGACGGATCAAAACCGGAGGATCAGATGAAAATCAACGCGATATCACTTGTTGCCGCTACCCTTCTTGCGGCCCCTGCCTTTGCGCAAAGCGCCAGTGGCGACGCGGCCAAGGGCGAAAAGGTCTTCAATCAATGCCAGGCCTGTCATGTGGTGGCCGCCCCCGATGGTACGGTGCTTGCCGGGCGCAACGGCAAGGTTGGCCCCAATCTTTACGGTATTCCCGAAAGCAAGGCAGCCGCCGTCGAAGGGTTCAAATACAGCAAGGGCCTGCACGAAGCTGCGGAAGAAGGTCTTGTCTGGAATGAGGAAAATTTTGTGCAATATGTGCAGGATCCGACGAAATTCCTCCAGGAATTTACGGGTGACAAGAAAGCGCGGGCCGCGATGATGTTCAAAATTCGCAAGGAAGAAGACGCGCAGAATGTTTACGCCTATCTGGTCTCATTGGTGAAATGATCCGCCGTGGGCCACTTGATGCCCGATTTTCGAACAGATCGGGGCGCCGGAGGAATCCGGCGCTTCTTTCATATCAGATCGCCGAACCAAAGGGATCATGCGGGGATGGAGCGGGCAGCGGGAATCGAACCCGCATCATCAGCTTGGAAGGCTGAGGTCTTACCATTACACAATGCCCGCACAGTTGCGGTGGTAGAACAGGGCGCGCGGCCCGTCAAGCGCCCGCTTGGTCCAAACGCCGATCGGTCCGATCAACGAGGTCGATGATGAACACCCCTGCCCCCGATCGTTCCGCCCTCATCGTGGCGCATGGGCAACCATCCGACCCTGAACCGGCCGAGGCCGCCCTTGCCGCCCTTGCCGAAGGCGTGCGCGCCGCCCTTCCGGGCTGGCGCATCGCAAGCGCCACGCTTGCCGCGCCCGGCGCGCTGACGCGCGCGGTCGCGGAATTTGGCGGCGTGGCGCCGGTGGTCTATCCGTTTTTCATGGCGGATGGCTGGTTCACCCGCACCAACCTGCCCCGGCGGCTGGCGCGCGATGGGATCGCATCGGCGCGGGTTTTGCCGACCTTTGGCACCGATCCGGCGCTGCACGCGCTGGTGGTGACCCGCCTGCAAGAGGCGCTGGCCGCGCACGGCTGGCAGGCCCGCGACGCCACGGTGATCCTAGCCGCGCATGGCGCGCGCGGCGCCGCGGGGTCGGCGCTGGCGACGGCGACTGTGGCGCGTGCGGTGCGCGAAGGCCTGGGGCTTTTCGATCTGCGCATCGGCTTTATCGAAGAGGCGCCCCATATCGCCGATACCGCCTGGGGCGCCGGGGACCGGGCGCTGTGCCTGCCGTTGTTCGTGGCCGGGGGCGGGCATGTTACCGACGATCTGCCCCGCGCCCTGCAAGAGGCCGGTTTTTCCGGCCCGCTGTTGCCGCCGATCGGCAGCGATGCGCGGGCGCCGGGGGTGATTGCCGAGGCGCTCTTGCGGGGCTGATCCGGCCTGCGCGCCCTCGCTCGCGGCTTGCCGGTAGGCGTCATAGGGCGACAGGCGGTACACAAGGCTGTAGGCGTTCTTGTGCGTTGCCGAATAGCGCAAGGCGAACAGCGGGTTCAGCGCAGCCAAGGCGGCAACCCGCCCTTCGCTTTCCATGTTCTGCGGTTTGTCCAGGATCAGCACAGGTCGCACCGCCTGCAACAGATGAATGACCGGCGCGTTGCCTTCCTGCCCCTTACGGATGACGTTCTGTTCCCGTGAAAAGGCGTCGATGGTCATCACCATGATTTCAACGGCGTTCGACGCGGCAAAGCTGCGCACCTGCCCCGGTTGGGCGGCATAGACAGACGAATGAAACGGCGGTAGGCTGTGCAGCTCGGCAAAGTGCTTCTTGGTCTGCCGGATCGTCTTCAAAACGCCTTCACGCACCGCGACCGACGGCACGACGATGATGAACTTGGTCAGGCCATAGCGCCCGGCAAGCGCAAGGATAGTGCGAAGATAGACATAGGTTTTGCCCGTGCCGGTTTCCATTTCGACCGAAAAGTTCGGGAACCGCACCTGCCCCTTGCCGTCGTACAAATCGACGGTCTGTTCGATCATGCCAAGGGCGGCGTCAGGCTTGATGCCTGCGCTGGTCTGCACTTGGACAAGGTTTTCCAACACCTGTTCGTCGGACAGGTCCAAGGCATTGGGCACAACAGTCGTGCCCGCCGCTGGCACCAGCGTAGCGCCAATATGCCCTTGCCCGTCCAGAAGGCCCGTTACCGCCGCGATGGCATCAAGTTGGAACTGTTGCGCCCCGTCGAACCTGAATTCCGTCATTTACAGCACCTTCAAGGTGCATTGCAGCGCAAGGTTGGCGGCAACGGTATCGTCAAGCGCCGTATCGCGGCACACGAACAGGTCAGGCTTGGTCAGGCCAAGGCGCTTGGCTTGTTCAAGGTCGATGTGTTCGGCCAAGCAGATAGTAAAGGCGCGGTCGGTTTCCGGGTCGGTCACACGCCAAGACCCTTTAGGGGCAGAATTGCCCGCCGGGGCAATCTTCGACGTAAGCGGGAAACCTTCGCGCAAGGCAACTTCCCAAATCACGTCTTCGGGCTTCCATCCGGGCAACAGCGTGTCGGCAAACGCTTCCATCTGCGCGATATAGCCTTCGGGCGTCATGTCCTTGGTTCCGGCCCAACGGCGAATGTTGGTTGTGGTCAGGCGGAAGGCGCGGAACCCTTGTGGGATTGCCTGCAAGTCTTCGGCCTTCAACACCCGGCGCAGCCGTTCGCGGGTCACTTCGGTAATCGTCTTCCAACCGGCGGCAAGTGCCGCTTTGCCTGTGCGTTCCTTGGGGTTCACCGCTTCGGGCAGTTGCACGGCAACGAACTTCGCCCCCGGCATTCCGTTGGCGGCAAGTCGGATCACGGCTTCGGCGGTCGAACCTGAACCCGCGAAGAAATCCATGATGATCGGCGCTTCGTCGCCCGCCGCAACGTTTTTGAACAGACGGGCAAGTTCTTCGTGGTCCTTCGGGTTGTCGAAGACCTTGGCCCCATCAAATCTCGAAGATACCGAACCGAAACCTGCGATTGCTTGTAAAACACCGAACCGCGAACCTGCGTTGCAAGTTCTTCCTCGTCTGCGGTTTCTTCGTCACCGTCGAAATCGGTTTCATCTTCGTCGGCAAGTTCCTGACCAACCGGCTTGATATGAAACTTGCGGAACGGCGGTTCGGTGTGATCATCGCGGAATTCGACAAGCCCAAGGTCAATCTGCCGCTGCATTTCTTTCGGGTCGCTATAAATCCAACCACGTTCCGGCACTTTGCACGGCAATTTCGTTTTGTCGTGAAGTACATCGTATCGCGGCCCGTCGCCGCCCGGCCAAGAAATATCACGGTCACGCCAAGGGCCGTTTTTGTCAACGCGCTTGTATCGGCTCCACTTCTTCGACGGATGCCCCTTGGGCAACGCCGCAAACCACATTTGAAGGAAGGCTTCTATCGTCTTGTCGTCGTCGCCATGCTTGGCGCGAAGCTGAACATATTCATCCCAGATTTCCCGCGCGCCGGGCTTTTCTTCGCGCCAAACGGTCTTGGCTTCTTTCAGCGCAGACAACAGCCGCGCATAAACCAGAATGTATTCGTGACCGACAGACAGAAGCTTTGCGTCGTTCTTTCGACCCTTTTCCCACACCATTTGATTTGCGCGATGAAGTTTTCAGGGCCGAACACGTCGTCGCAAAGCTGGCGAAGGTTCGCAACTTCGGCGTCGTTGATGCTGATCAGGATAACGCCTTCGTCCTTCAACATCTGCCGTGCCATCGACAGGCGCGGGTACATCATCGACAACCAGTTCGAATGAAACCGCCCGGCCTTTTCATGCGCGCTTGTGGTCATGTCGCCTTCTTCGGTCATCTGCCCGGTTTGGGTCAGGTAGGCGGCAAGCGGGTCGGAAAAGTCGTCGTGATAGATGAAGTCGTTGCCGGTGTTGTACGGCGGGTCGATGTAGATCAGCTTCACGCGGCCAAAGTATGACTTGTACAAAAGCTTCAGAACCTCAAGGTTTTCGCCTTCGATGAACACATGCTGCGCTTCGTCGAAGTTCACCGATTGCCCCGGTTCGGGCACCAGCGTCGCCCGCGACGGCGCTTGCAGCATCGCGATTGCATCCCGCTTGCCCGGCCATGTCAGCCCGTACCGTTCCGGCCCGGTGGCAACCACGTCACCCGCAAGTTCGCCCAAGCGTTCAAGGTCAAGCTGCCCGTCGCTGAACGCTTCGGGAACCAAGGCGCGAAGCCTTACCAGCAATTCAGCTTTCATGTCGGGCGACGTTTCGTCGATTCTGTCACGTTCTGTCATCATGCCCTTGTTCTGGCATAGAAAGCGCCGTTTGGGGAAGCAGGCGATGCCCACAACCAGCGCGATAATGGGCGATTGCAGCGCCCGGAAACGTTAACATTTGCCCGGCGCGGGGCTATGTGCTTCGAACAACTTGCAACTTTTGTTGCCTATGCCCGCCCATGCTGCATCGTGCGCCCGCACCAAGCCGACCTTGCAGCCGAAGCAGTCCATGCTTCATGCGCGCCCCTGCGGTCCCTGCGCCATGTGTCACATGCCTGCGTGTGGGCACGGTCGCGGTTTACATCGGTGTTCAGTTGCGACGAAGCAGGCCGAAGAACAGCCGCATGTTCGGCGCAGCTTTTTTCTGGCTTTGAACTGTTGTAGCTTCAAAAGAGTAGACCTGATTTGACCGACATAGGGCAAACTAAATGCTGAAAATGCTTGCGCCGAACTTTCTCTATAACGCAGCAAAAGATTTGATAAAATTTGGCCTTGGGTTTCGAAAACACCAATTCACCCCAGAAGAAAAGCTATCGTTGCGCGACAAGTGGAAGCCGATATTCGAAACTTGGTTGCTTGACCGGCGAAAGGCGAACTACCGAAGCGATGTAATTATTCGTGACGTGCGGCGCTTTGATAAGTATCCAGATTCAAATCCCGAAGAAAAAGGGATTTCGTCATGGTTTCGCCTTGGTCTAATGGACACATACCACGGCGGAATTCTGGTTGGGCTTCGTTGGGAACGATTGATTCAAATATCGGATGAAACCTACCGCGTCGCGAAGTTTGAGGAATACGCGGATGGAAATGATCCCGGCATAAAGGTAATCTTAGCGGGAAGAATCCCCTATCATCTAATACAGTCGGTTGATTTCGAAGGTGACGAATACTACGGGTTTCCGCACATCTTTTGTCATTTTTCGATGAAAGGTGAACCGTATGAAAGTGTCGAATTCCATGAGAAACGACAAATCGAAGATTTCAGCAAACCCTATTTTGTGCAGATAGGGGAATACAAGAAAGTTCGCAAAGAAAGTCTGAAAGCTGGCGTCAAACACGTTTGACCCAACTTGCAACGTAACAAGGCCAGCAAGCGGCGCGCGACAAGTACGGCATTGGTGTCGGCATGTGGTTGCCGATTTTTCTTTCCAGCGTTAGAGTGAAGCGAAGCAAAGGGCTGCTTTACGGGCAACGCCCCAAACTGTGAGTAGAACAGTGAGTATCGCTTGCGCTAGTCCGCAACAATAACACTGCAAAAACAAGGACTTGACTGGCGAAATGCGTATTCTCATCACCAATGACGACGGCATCAACGCGCCAGGGCTTCAGGTTCTGACCGAAATCGCCCACGAAATCGCGGGCGACAGTGGCGAGGTCTGGACGGTGGCCCCTGCATTCGAACAATCGGGGGTGGCGCATTGCATCAGTTATACCCACCCGATGATGATTGCCCGCCTGGAACCCCGCCGCTATGCCGCCGAGGGCAGCCCGGCCGATTGCGTTCTGGCCGGGCTTTACGATGTGCTGGAAGGCGGGCGGCCGGATCTGGTGTTGTCGGGGGTCAACCGGGGCAACAATGCCGCCGAGAACGCGCTTTATTCCGGCACGCTTGGCGGCGCGATGGAGGCGGCGCTGCAAGGTCTGCCCGCAATCGCCCTGTCGCAGTTCCTGGGCCCGCGCACCGCCGATCTCGCCGATCCGTTCGAGGCGGCGCGCCAGCACGGCACCGCGGTGGTGCGCGCCCTGCTGGATCATGGCCACTGGGCGGATGAAGATTACCGGGTGTTCTATAACGTCAATTTCCCGCCCTGCCCCGGATCGGCGGTCAAGGGCATGCGCGTGGCCCCGCAAGGCTATCGCAAGGACACGTTTTTCGGGGTAGAGCCGCACACATCGCCTTCGGGGCGCAAGTTTCTGTGGATCAGGGGCGGCCCGCAACACCTGCCCACCCTGCCCGGAACGGATGCGGCCGTGAACCTTGAAGGCTATGTGTCGATCACGCCGATGCGCGCCGATCTTACCGCGCATGATGTGCTTGCGCCGCTTCGGGCGGCGCTTGAATGACCATGGACGCCGAACGGATCATGCGCTTTGTCTACGCGATCCGCTCGCATGGGGTGACGGATGCGCGCGTCCTCCATGCCATGGAAAAAACCGACAGGGGCGCCTTTGTGCGCGGCCTGTTCGCGGAACGCGCCTATGAAGACATGCCGCTGCCGATCGCCTGCGGACAGACCATCAGCCAGCCCTCGGTGGTGGGGCTGATGACACAGGCCCTGTCGGTCAGCCCGCGCGACAAGGTGCTGGAGGTGGGCACCGGATCGGGCTATCAGGCGGCGATCCTGTCGCGGCTGGCGCGCCGCGTTTATACGGTGGATCGCCACAAGCGCCTTGTCACCGATGCCGAGGCGGTGTTTCGCACGCTGTCGCTGACCAATATCACCGCGATCACCGGCGATGGCAGTTTCGGATTGCCCGAACAGGCACCCTTTGACCGTATCATCGTGACCGCCGCCGCCGAAGACCCGCCCGGCCCCCTCTTGGCGCAATTGCGGATTGGCGGTATCATGGTGTTGCCGGTCGGTCAGTCCGATGCGGTGCAACGCCTGATCCGCGTCACGCGGCACGAGGCAGGTCTGAACTATGAAGAACTTCGCCCGGTGCGTTTCGTGCCACTGGTCGAAGGGATCGGCCAGGAGTGAGGGCCGCGAAACATACCCCGGACAACGGGGCGGGATTGAGGACGACAGTATGATCATATCCGCACATAAACCCCTGCGGCTTCTGTTGCTTGGCACCGCCGTTGCCGCGATTGGCGGGTGCAGCGACCCGCTTGACTGGGATCTGCGCCGTGGCGATGGCATGCTCAATACCGCACCAGCCGCGCAGCGCACCCTTGGCACCCCCCCCGCCCCGGATGCCCGCGGTGTGATCACCTATCCAACCTATCAGGCCGCCATGGCCCGGCGCGGCGATACGGTGGCCGACCTGGCCGCGCGCGTCGGCATGTCGCCCGAAGCGGTGGCAAGTTATAACGGCGTCTCGCCCTCTACCCAATTGCGCAGCGGCGAAATCCTGGTGCTGCCCGGCGGGACCGGCGCGGCTGGTGCTGCCGGTTCTGGTGCCGGTGCAGGCAGTATCGACATCACCACCCTTGCATCAGGCGCGATCGACCGGGCCGAGGCGTCGCAGCCCGCCGCCACCGCCACCGCCCCGGCAGGCACTGCGTTTGACGGTGTCGAACCCGCCCGCCACCGGGTGGAAAGCGGCGAAACCGCCTATTCGATCGCGCGGCAATACAATGTGACGCCGCGCGCCCTGTCGCAATGGAACGGGCTTGGCCCCGATCTGGCGGTGCGGGAAGGCCAGATGTTGATGATCCCGCCCACCGTCGCCGCCACCGGACCGGCGGCAACCACCGCCCCCGGTCAGGGTACGCCAACCCCGCTGCCGCCAAGCGCGTCGAAACCGCTGCCCGCGCAAACCCCCGTGGCCGCCAACCGCCCCGCCCCGGCAACGCCCGCCTCGCCCAACCTCGCCGACACCCGTACCCGGCAATCGCAATTGGCCATGCCGGTTTCCGGCGCGATCATCCGCGAATATGCGAAAGGCAAGAATGAGGGCATCGATATCGGCGCCCCGGCAGGCACGCAGGTACGCGCCGCCGAAGATGGCACCGTGGCCGCAATCACCAAGGACACCGATCAGGTGACGATCCTTGTGCTGCGCCACAAGGACAACCTGCTGACCGTCTATGCCAACATAGACAATCTGACAGTGGCCAAGGGCGCCACGGTCAAACGCGGGCAGGCATTGGGCACGGTGCGTCCCGGAAACCCCAGCTTTGTCCATTTCGAGGTGCGGCGCGGCTTTGACAGCGTCGATCCGATGCCCTTCCTGAAATAGCGCCAGGCGGGGTTCGGGGCCGGGTTCTGTTTCGGTTGGCGCATGTTGCACTCACCCAGACCGTACAGAAAACGCTCTTTCCCATCCTCTCGAAAAAAATACTCATTTCCCGCCCCCGCCGTGCGCGCCGCGGTCAGCCGGGGCTCATCCCGCGCAGGCGTTCCGACCGGCGGCGCAGCAGTTCGACAACCGTCAAAAGCACAACCGATATCGCCACAAGGATGGTGGCCACCGCCAGAATTGTCGGGCTGATCTGTTCACGCAGGCCGATAAACATCTGCCATGGCAGGGTTTTTTGCGCAGCCGACCCAACGAACAGCACCACCACCACCTCATCGAACGAGGTGATGAAGGCAAAAAGCCCCCCCGATATCACCCCCGGCAGGATCAGCGGCATCTGCACCTTGAAAAACGTCGTCACCGGATTGGCCCCCATACTGGCCGAGGCCCGCGTCAGCGACCGGTCAAACCCCACAAGAGTTGCCGTTACCGTGATGATCACAAAGGGAATTCCCAGCGCGGCATGCGCAAGGACCACCCCCACATAGGTGCCCTGAAGCCCGATGCGCGAATAAAAGAAATACATCCCGGCCGCCGAAATGATCAAGGGCACGATCATCGGTGATATCAGGATGGCCATGATCGCCCGGCGAAACGGTACATGATCCTGCGACAGGCCAATCGCCGCCAGCGTCCCGAAACTGACCGACAACAACGTGGCCACCGGGGCAATCGACAATGAATTGCGCAGCGCCGCCTGCCAGTCTGGGCTGGTCAGGAAATCCTGATAATGTTTCAGCGAATAGGCATCCGCCTCAAAGGCCAGCATGCCGGGGGTAAAGGTGAAGAAATCCTCGGCGTTGAAGCTAAGCGGGATGATCGTCAGGATCGGGGCGATCAGAAAGAAAAAGATCAGCCCGCAGATCACCCGGAACGCATAATACCAGATCCGCTGGCCGGTGCTGGCATAGGGGGGTAGTCCGCTCATCTCTCAGCCTCCCAGCTTGACGTTGTCGATGCCGACGATCCGGTCATAGGCCCAGTAAAGCGCCAGCACGACCACCAGAAGAATGGTCCCCAGCGCCGCCGCCAGCCCCCAGTTCAGCGAGGATGAAATGTGATAGGCGATCCGGTTGGAAATGAACGTCCCCGTGGTGCCGCCGACCAGTTCGGGGGTGATGTAATAGCCGATCGACAGAATGAACACCAGGATCGAACCGGCCCCGATCCCCGGCACCGATTGCGGGAAATACACTCGCCAGAACGCTGTCCAGTTGGTCGCGCCCAGCGATTTCGCCGCGCGCAGATAACTGGGGGGAATGGTTTTCATCACCGAATAAAGCGGCAAGATCATGAACGGCAAAAGGATATGCGTCATCGCCACGATGGTGCCGAACTGGTTGTTGATCAGAACCAGACGATCCGTATCGTTGACCAGCCCGATCCACACCAATGTGTCGTTTATGACCCCTTGTTGCTGCAACAGCACCTTCCACGCCGAGGTGCGCACCAGAAGCGATGTCCAGAATGGCAACAGCACCAGGATCAGCAACAGGTTGGCACTGCGCGCGGGCAGATTGGCCAGAAGCCAAGCCACCGGATAGCCAAGTGCTATGCACGAAAACATGATGGTCAGCGACAAGAACAGCGTGCGCTTGAACAGCAGGATATAGATCTGCTGGCTTTCGGGCTGCGCCGATATGCCTTGGGGGGTTTTTTGCATATCCACCGCGTTCAGGAAATAACCCGGCGTGTATTTGGGCGAGAACGCCTTGATCGTCGCCCAGGTGTTGACCTGCCCCCATCCATCGTCGGCCTTCACGAACGCGGCCTTGTAATCGACCGCCTCGAAATTCGTGACCGCCGCGGCGGATGTTTGCAAACGCTGCGCATCAGCCCCCGAAAACGCGGTTGCGGCATCGGGCCGGTTGATCAGATCGGTGTAAAGTGCTGCGTAAAACACCGGCCAGGGTTCTTCCTGTGTCGGGCTGTCACCGTCATTCAGGCGCAGGTAAGCGGCGAAATCCTTGTACAACGCAGCCGTCAGCGGAAGCGCCGCCTGCGCGCCCTCTTTCACCTCGAAGGCAGGGGGCGGGGTGCCGGGGTTTTGCGCCTTGGCCCAGGCTTTTTCCGAAGCCAGCCAATCGGCGTCACCGATCATTGCCGCCCAGACTTCGGGCGATTCCCAGGCCTGATCCAGCGCGGCGAACTGATCCATATAGACCTCGCCCACGTCATCCATCCGCCGACCGGTCCGGCGGAACATCGACGACATGCCGGTCAGTTCATAGTTCAGGCGCGTGCCAAGCTGGCTGTGTAGCTTTTTCTGGGCCGCGACGGCCAGATCGAAATAGGCACTTTCGAACACCCCGGCGCCCGGAACCTCGCCCGAAGTGCTGTCCCAGTCGCGTAGCGACGCCACGGTGCGTGGCATGGTGTTCGACACGATGTCATTTTCAACCGACCGGAACAACATGTCGGCAATCGGCGCAATGAACGTGATCAGAACGAAAATCAGCAAGGGGGCAATCAGCGCCAGCGCGCGCAGTTTTTCACGCCGCAGCGCCCGGTTCAGGCTGGACTTCAATGGGCGGCCGTCGGCGGAAATGATGCGGCCTGCGGCGTCGGTCGTATCGCTCATGCTGTCCCCGTGACGGTTAGGTGCGGTCGGAATGTCGCGGGGGGCAAAAGCCCCCCGCGCATGGCATTACTTCGCCAGCCAAGCCTGGAACTTGGCATCCAGATCGTCGCGGTAATCCGCCCACCATTCATAGTTTTGCAGAAAGGTGTTGGTGGCGTTCGCCGGATCGGTCGGCATGTGCGGGGCCATGTCGATGCCCAGGTCGGCGTGCTTGCCCACCAAAGGCGCCGAAGATGCGCGCGCAGGACCATAAGAGATGTAAGCGGCCTGATCCGCCAGGCGCTGCGTGTCGGTGGCAAAGTACACGAAATCCTTGACCCGCGCCAGCCGGTCGGCAGGCAGACCGGTCGGGATGATCCATCCGTCAAGGTCGTAAACCTGCGCATCCCACAGCATTTTCACCGGCTGGTTCTGTTCGACAATCACCGAGAACAGCCGCCCGTTATAGGTTGACCCGATCACCACCTCGCCATCGGCCAGAAGCTGCGGCGTATCGGCCCCGGCCGACCACCACACGACACTGTCCTTGATCGTGTCAAGCTTGGCAAAGGCGCGATCCTGGCCCTCGTTGGTGGCGAGCACGTCATAGATATCTTCCTTGGCCACGCCATCGCACAGCAGCGCCCATTCCATGTTGTTGATCGGGCGCTTTTCAAGCGAGCGCTGGCCGGGGAATGTTTTCAGATCGAACACATCGCAGATGTCATCGGGTTCCTTGCCGTTCCACTCCGCGACATCCGACCGATAGCCGAAGGTGATCGAATAGACGATCTGCGGGATGAAACAATCCGACACGATCAGATCGCCGAAATCCTCGGATGCGGGGGTGCCATCGGGGGCATCCGCCAGCAATTCGTCGGGATCGTATTCCAGCGCCAGCCCCTCATCGCACAGGCGCATCGCATCGGCGGCGGTCACATCGACCAGATCCCAGGTGATGTTGCCGGCCTCGTTCATCGCGCGCAGTTTCGCCACCGCCTCGTTAGAGCTTTCGTCGGTGATGATCTTCACCTCGGGATGCAGCTTTTGATAGGGTTCGAAATAGGCCTTGGTCTGGCTTACCTGATAGGCCCCGCCCCAGGAAATGATCGTCATGGAGTTGGCCATGTCCTGGGCAACCGCCAGCGGCGCGGCGGCAATCGTCGCGGTGATCGACAGTATCGACAAACGTGAGAATGTCATTTTTCACTCCTTGTTGGTGGCCGCCGGGCTGCCTTGCCCTCGTGGCCGGATTGGTGTTCGGTGGTCAGTGCCATGGCTCAGGCGTCAAGCGCACGGCAGTCTTCAGGCATCCACCCGATTTCGATCGTCTGACCCGGCTTCAACCGGACCTGATCCGGTGCGTTGCGCGATTTGATGATAAAGTCATCCTTGCCGGCCACACGCAGCCTGGTGCGAAAAATATCGCCCATGTAAACGAACTCAAGCACTTCGGCCTTCAGCGTATGGGCGTCGGGGCTTAGCCGATCCTTGATGAACTCTACCCGTTCGGGCCGGATTGACACGCGGGTGCGTTCGCCCACTTGCGAAACATTGACAGGGATCGTGTCGATCAGATCGCCGCTGTCCAGCCGCACCACGGCCACCTTGTTGTTGATCTGCTCGACCACGCCTTCCAGCGAATTGTTCTCGCCGATGAATTGCGCCACGAAACTGTTTTCTGGGGCCTCATAAAGCTGATCGGGCGGGGCGAGTTGCTGGATGCGACCATCCTCGAACACCGCGACCCGGTCGGACATGGTCAACGCTTCGGTCTGATCATGGGTCACATAGACAACGGTGATGCCAAGACTGTCGGCGATGTGTTTGATTTCAAACTGCATATGTTCGCGAAGCTGCTTGTCAAGCGCGCCAAGCGGTTCATCCATCAGCACCAGTTCCGGCTCAAACACCAAGGCGCGCGCCAAGGCGACGCGCTGTTGCTGCCCCCCCGAAAGCTGCGCCGGACGCCGCCCGCCGAAATCGCCCATCTGCACCATTTCCAGGGCACGCTTCACCTTGGCTTCGCGATCGGATTTGCCGATCTTGCGAACCTCCAGCGGGAAGGACAGATTTTCGGCAACCGTCATGTGCGGAAACAGCGCGTAGTTCTGAAACACCATGCCGATGCCACGCTTGTGCGGGGGCACCGAATTGATCGGCTTGCCATCCAGAAGGATCTCTCCGTTGGTGGCGGTCTCGAACCCGGCCAGCATCATCAGGCAGGTGGTCTTGCCCGATCCCGACGGGCCCAGCATGGTCAGGAATTCACCCTTGGCGATGGCAAGGTTCAGATCCTTGACGACCAGCGTTTCCCCGTCATAACTTTTCTGAACGCGATCAAATGCGACAAAAGCTTCGTTGGTGCCGTTGGCTCCCACGGAAATCTCCCTGTCATACTGGCGGATTTTCCGCACTCGTTCCCTTAACTAAAACGAAACGGGGGCCTTAATGCAACCTTCTCGCCGGTCTAATGTCGCAATCAGGTCATTTCAGGCGCGATTGCATGGAAATTCGGCAAAATCTGCCATGAATGACCGGCGATAATGCCAAATTCAGGAAAATTTCTTGTCGCCAGACGCAGGAATTCAGAATTTTTCCTAACCTTTGGTCGAAAACCACGATCAGACGGCGGCACGGTGCACGGTGATGCATCCGCGCCCGGCATCCTTTGACGCATAGAGCGCCCGGTCAACCGCCTGAAGCATCAGATCGGCCGCAGACTGCCCCATCGGCATATCGTGCGACATGGTAAGCCCGATACTGGCAGAGACACGGCAGGAATTGCCATCATAATCGATCGGCTGTTCAATGGCTGCCAGAACCCGGCTGGCGACCTGGCGCAAGACCCCCAGATCCGCCAGATCGGGGAACAGGATGACGAATTCATCGCCGCCGATCCGCGCCACCGTATCGCCGCCGCGGGTTTCACGGATCAATATCTTGCCAACCTGACACAAGACATGATCGCCCGCCGCGTGGCCCAGCGTGTCATTGACCGCCTTGAAGTGATCAAGATCGAGCTGCATCAACCCGAAGGGTTTGTTGGAGGCAATGGCCTGCGAAATCGCATGTTGCAATGCCCGGCGGTTGCGCAGGCCGGTCAACGCATCGGTCAGCGCAAGGCCTTCGGCCTCATCCCGTGCGTCTTGCAGTCGGGTGTTGAGGTTGTGCAGCTCTTTCATGACGGCGCTTTTCGCTTCGGTCAGATACAGCATCTCTATGGTCAGGTCGGTGGGGGCGAACGCGCTTTCCGCAAGGCCATGGGTGCGCACCGCCGCCGCCACCGTCAGACCGAAAGACAGGTTCAGGAACACGCCCTGCCCCCCCGCCCCATCCGGTAAAGACGGCAACTCCAGCGCCAGCCCGCGAAAGGCGGTTCCGGGTGGCTTGCGCAATTGCAGATGCAGGCGCTGGCCCAGACAGGATCGAAACCCGTCCATCCCCGTTACCGTTCGCGGACGGCGCAGCGTGAAAACCCTGAGAAACGGGCGGCCAACAATATCGCCGGGCGGCAGAAGGCGCGTAATGGTCGGCCCGGCCGCCACGATATCGCCGTCCGGCCCGATGTGCACATGCATCGGCATCAACCGCCCCAGGGTTTGTGCGTCGATCCAGAGCGGAGCGGGCCAAAGCGGTGGGGGCGCAAGCGGGCCAGAGGTGCGGGTTTCGGGCATCCGGTCATTCCATCCTTGGCGAAAGGTCGAATGCGCGGCCCTTGGCAAAGGCCGCCTCCAGCAGATCGATGGATATGGTTTCGGTGCCACCACCCGAGACGGCATGATCCAGCATTACCAGCGCCCCGTAATCATCCGCCATGGCGCGCAGCACCCCCACCATGACATGGCCAAAGCCCGGATGCGGTGACCGGCAGCGCAGTGTGTAATGCTCCGGGCTGTGCACATGCAGGTCAAGCTCTGGCAGGTCGAGATCGGGAACCGCCAGCCAGCCCCGGCCCTGCAATTCATCCAGAGAATGCAGGAAGTCGATGAAACTTACCCCGCCAAAACGCAGCAACCGGCGCAGCGCCTCGAAATTAGGATGCGAGATGAGATAGGTGCCCAGGTCTTCCAGCAGGCTTTCGCGCGGCAGGCCCAACTGGATGGCGGCATTGTCAAGAACCGCGAATGTCAGCGCGTCGGGATAGCGCAGCATCGCCTCGAACCCGCTATCGGGCACCCCGGCAGACATGGCGACGGATTTCCATACATCCTGCCCGAAAGTGTCGCGCAGGAAACATTGAAGCGACCGGTTGATCAACCCGTGCATTACCACCCTCGTACCAAACTTCAGGAAGCTTAGGGAACGAACATTAAGAAACCCCCAACACGGTCGGGTCAGTTGGCCGCTTCGCCCAGGGCCGGTACTTCGATGGCGATATCCCCCGCCAGCCCCAAAAGCCGCACCGATCGGAAGAACGCCGTTCTTGCGCCGCCCTCAGCCATTCCACATCGCGCATTTGCGATCGATGGTCTTGCGCGATACCCCCAACCGCCGCGCCGCCTCGGCCCGGTTGCCGCCGCAGGCCTCGAGTATCGCCAGAATGTGGCGGCGTTCCACCGCTTGCAGCGATTCCACCGGCTCCGCTTCGGTGGGGTCGCCATCGGCGAATTCGGGTGGAAACTCTCCCAGGATCACCGACCGTTCGATCAGATTGCGCAATTCGCGCACATTGCCCGGCCAGTTGTGGCGCGCAAAGCGCAGCAACACCGCCTTGGATATGGGCAGCGGGGCCAAGCCCAGTTGCCGCGCATATTTGCCCATGAACAATTCGGCCAGTTCGCCCAGATCGCCGATCCGGTCGCGCAGCGGCGGCATGTTCACGGTAAGGACGTTGATCCGGTGATACAGATCCCGCCGAAACCGCCCTGCCGCCACCAGTTCCGGCAGATCGGCGTTGCTGGCGAACATGAACCGCAGATTGAGCGGCAACTCACGCTCGGCGCCCGTGGGGCGGATACGCCCGTCTTCGATCACCCGCAAAAGCGTTGCCTGTACCGAATGGGGCAGTTCGCCGATCTCATCCAGAAACAGCGTTCCGCCCCCGGCGTGAACCAGCAACCCCTCACCGGCATCCGCCCCGACCCCGCCAAACAGATCGGCGGCGATGCGTTCGGGCGGGATTGCCGCGCAGTTGACCGGCACAAAGGGCTTGTCGGCGCGGTCGGACATGGCGTGCAGGGTGCGCGCGGCAATTTCCTTGCCGGTGCCGCTTTCCCCGGTGAACAGCACCGATGTGGGCAGGCGCGCCAGACGTTCCAGCGTCTGGCGTACCGCCGAAATACCCGGCGATTTGCCGATAAGCCGCCCGCGCGCCGCCAGATTATCGGCGCGCAATTCATGTTTCAGCAGGAAATTCTCGTGCCGGAGATAGCGTTGATCCATGCAGCGCGCTGCCGCGTTCAGGATCTGGTTCGACCGGAACGGTTTGAGCAGGAAATCCGCCGCCCCCACCCGCAGCGCGTGAATGGCGGTTTCCAGATCGGCATAGCCGGTGATCAGGATCGCCTCGGCAAACAGCCCGATGCGGCGCTGTTCGGCCAGCCAGTCCAGCCCCGATTGACCGGGCATCACATTGTCCAGGATCACCAGATCGAAATGCCGGTCATCAAGCAGTTTCGATGCCGCCTCGGCGTCGGCGGCCTCGTCGATCCGCTTGCAGCGCGGCCCAAGGGTGCGCACCAGAAAGTTGCGCATCCCCGGTTCGTCATCCACCACCAGAATAGAGACATGGCGCAGAATGCGGTCAATCTCGGCCGCGTCCGGTCGTGCGTCCCTGGGTGGCAGAGCCTCCTCAACCTCGATCCTTGTATCGGGGTCGGCCCGTCTGATCAATCCAGCCTCACCGAGGGGCCCGATGTCACCTCTTGCGATGAAAATCCGGCCCGTATCAGGGCCTGCTGGGCCCCGACGGCGATCACCGCAATCGCAAAAAATGCCAGAAACATGGCCTTCATCCTGTTGTTCCCCTTGCTGGCCTATTCGCCCGGTGTCGTTGCAGCTTTTGCGGCACGTTCACGCTGCACTTCCTCGACCCAGAGACCATGGTGTTCCCTGGCCCATTGTTCGTCAACCTCGCCCGAACCCATCGCTTCGAACGCGCCTTCCATACCGATTGACCCGATATAGATATGGCCCAGAATGATGGCGATGAACAAGAACGCAATGGTGGCGTGCCAGATTTGCGCAAGCTGCATTTCCTCATGCGGCAACAAGGTGGCGGGCAGCGGATCGAACCCGAACAGCCCCGGCAGGCCAAGATCGTTGATTATCCGGAAGGTGCCCGCGAACATCGGCAGATCGAACGGGAACAGCAGCGACAACCCCGATGCAGAAATGGATATCCCCAGCACCACCACCGCCCAGAAGATCAGCTTTTGCCCGGCGTTGAACTTTCGCGCAGGCGGATGCACCCCTTTGGAAAACAGCCCACCGCCAACGGCCAGCCATTTGAGGTCGTGCCTGTTGGGGATGTTGTGGGCGATCCACAGCACGGTCACCATCACCAGCCCCAGCATGAAGGCCCAGGCCACGTTGTTGTGAACCCATTTCCCCGCGATCGCCATCGGCGCGAAGGTCTCTTTGCCGATCAGCGGGATAATGGCCATCCGCCCGAAAAGCTGCACAAGACCGGTGATCCCCAGCAAGATGAAAGACCCGCCCAGCAGCCAGTGCGAGAACCGCTCGATCGAGGCGAAGCGCAGGATCTTGCGCCCGCTGCGCGCCCCGTCAATGCGGATACGGCCCCGCACCAGGAAGAACAGCGCCAGAACCGCCAGCGTGCCCAACAGCAGATAGCCGCCATAGGTTGCCAGCGGCCCCTTGCGGAAGGCCAGCCAGCGCATGCCGCTGTCTTGTATGATCACCCCGGCGGCGGGGTTGCGAGAGCTGACCTTTACATCCGCCTCATTGTAACGAAGCGCGCGCCAGATATCGGAATCGGATGCCGCGCCCAACGGGCCCAGACCCGGCGCGAAATCGGACGGGGGCACATCGCCGCCGATGTTGTTGCGCCGAAAACTGTCATCGATACGGATGCCGCGTTGCCGGGCCAGAATATCCTCCAGCGTCTGCGCACCGCCGGTGGCGGCCCGCGCCGCATCGGTGCCGGGCACCGGCGTGCCCTGGGATAATGCCTGCGGTGACAGACCCGGCAGCAGGATCACCATCGCCGCGATCAGGGCCGTCAATAGGGTTCGCACGGTCATCGGTATCACCTTGATCCATTCAGAAAGTGAACCCGCGACGCCGGAACGTCGCGGGCAGAACGCGTCATGCGGGGGCGCACCCCCGACCGCGACCCGGCATCTTAGCGTGCCTTGCTTTCATAGGCGGTGCCCCATCCCCAGGCACCCGAACCAAATCCGCGCGCCACCACCCGCTCGCGGTAGATCGCCGACACCACATCGCCGTCACCCGCCAGCAGCGCCTTGGTCGAACACATCTCGGCGCAAAGCGGCAGCTTGCCTTCTGCAATCCGGTTGCGGCCGTATTTCTGGAACTCTGCGGTGGAATTGTCTTCCTCGGGGCCGCCGGCGCAGAAGGTGCATTTGTCCATCTTGCCGCGCGACCCGAAATTGCCCGCCTGCGGGTACTGCGGTGCGCCAAAGGGGCAGGCGTAGAAGCAATAACCACAACCGATGCACAGATCCTTGCTGTGCAACACGATCCCGTCGGCGGTCTGATAGAAGCAATCCACCGGACAGACCGCCATGCAGGGCGCATCGGAACAATGCATGCAGGCTACCGAGATAGAGCGTTCACCCGGCTTGCCGTCATTGATCGTCACGACCCGGCGACGGTTGACGCCCCACGGAACCTCATGTTCGTTCTTGCAGGCGGTGACGCAGGCGTTGCACTCGATGCAGCGTTCAGCGTCGCAGAGAAATTTTACGCGTGCCATGTGTTCGGCTCCTTATGCTGCGCTGATCTTGCAGAGGGTGGCTTTGGTTTCCTGCATCTGGGTGACAGAGTCATACCCATAGGTCTGTGCGGTATTCGATGCCTCGCCCAGAACATAGGGATCGGCACCCTCGGGATAATTATCCCGCAGATCCTTGCCCTGGAAATGTCCGCCAAAGTGGAAGGGCATGAAGGCCACGCCCTCGCCCACCCGTTCGGTGACCATCGCCATCACCTTGACCTTTCCGCCCTCTGGCCCCTCAACCCAGACCTGCGCCTTGTCGCGCACCCCCAGATTGTTGGCGTCGCGCGGGTTGATCTCGACGAACATGTCCTGCTGCAATTCCGCCAGCCAGGGGTTCGACCGGGTTTCATCGCCGCCGCCCTCGTATTCCACCAGACGACCCGAGGTCAGGATCATCGGGTATTCCCTGGAAAAATCCTTTTCCTGGATAGAGGCATACATGGTTGGCAGGCGATAGAACTTGCGGTCGGCATAGGTCGGGTAATCGGCCACCAGATCGCGCCGGTTGGTGTAAAGCGGCTCTCGGTGCAGGGGCACCGGATCGGGGAAGGTCCAGACCACGGTGCGGGCCTTGGCATTGCCGAAAGGCGCGCATTCGTGCTTGATCGCCACCCGCTGGATGCCGCCAGACAGATCCACCTTCCAGTTTGCCTTGGGTCCGCCCACCGCATCGATGGCGGCGCGTTCCTCGGCGGTCAGATCGCTGTCCCAGCCCAGATCCATCAGCATCTGCATGGTGAATTCGGGATAGCCATCCTTGATCTCGGAGCCTTCGCTATAGACCCCTTCGGCCAGCAGGTTCTGCCCGTCGCGTTCCACCCCGAACCGGGCGCGGAATGTCAGCCCGCCCTTGGAGACGGGTTTGGACATGTCGTAAAGGTTCGGCGTGCCGGGATGCTTCATCTCGGGCGTGCCCCAGCAGGGCCAGGGCAGGCCGTAGTAATCGCCATCGGCAGGGCCGCCGATCGCTTGCAACGTCGTTTTGTCAAAGGTGTGCTGGTTGGCCATGTGCAGTTTCAACCGCTCTGGCGACTGCCCGGTATAGCCCACCGTCCACATGCCCTTGTTGAATTCGCGGGTGATATCCTCGATCACCGGCTCGTCGCCCTTGACCTCGATATTGCGGAACAGACGATCCGAGAAACCGAACTTGTCGGCGAACAGCTTGATGATCACATGATCGGGCTTGCTTTCGAAAAGCGGCGCAACCACCTGGTCACGCCATTGCAGCGACCGGTTGGATGCGGTGACCGAACCAGATGTTTCGAATTGCGTCGCGGCCGGCAGCAGGTAGACACCGTCGGTGCGGTCATGCATCACGGCCGAAACGGTTGGATAGGGATCGACCACGACCAGCATGTCAAGCTTTTCCATCGCCGTCTTCATTTCGGTGCCGCGCGTCTGGCTGTTGGGCGCATGACCCCACAGAACCATGGCGCGCACATTGTCGGGCTGGTCGATGTTTTCCTTGTCTTCCAGAACACCGTCAATCCAGCGGCTGACCGGGATGCCGTTGGTGTGCATCAGGCTGACGTCCTTGCCATCCTTGTCCTTGATGCTGTCGAACCGGCCCTTCAGCCAATCGAAATCCTCACCCCAGACGCGGGCCCAATGTTTCCACGATCCTTCGGCCAGCCCGTAATAGCCCGGCAAATCGTGGCTGAGCACCCCAAGGTCGGTGGCACCCTGCACGTTGTCATGGCCGCGAAAGATGTTGGCCCCGCCGCCGGACACACCGATATTGCCAAGCGCCAGTTGCAGCGCGCAATAGGCGCGGGTGTTGTTGTTGCCGTTGCTGTGCTGGGTGCCGCCCATGCACCAGATCAGGGTGCCGGGGCGATTGTTGGCAAGGGTGCGCGCCACGCGTTCCAACTGGCTGCCCGGAACGCCCGTCACACGTTCGGTTTCGGCCGGGGTCCATTTCTTGACCTCGTCGCGCACCTGATCCATCCCCCAGACGCGGGTGCGGATATATTCCTTGTCTTCCCAGCCATTCTCGAAAATGTGCCACAGGATGCCCCAGATCAGGGCAACATCCGAACCGGGGCGAAAGCGCACATATTCATCGGCATGGGCCGCAGTGCGGGTAAAGCGCGGATCGCACACGATCAGGGGCGCGTTGTTTTCTTCCTTGGCCTTGAGAAGATGCAAAAGGCTGACGGGATGCGCCTCGGCCGGGTTCGATCCGATCAGGAACATCGCCCGGCTTTTGTGGATGTCGTTATAGCTGTTGGTCATGGCGCCGTAGCCCCATGTATTGGCCACGCCCGACACGGTGGTCGAGTGACAGATCCGCGCCTGGTGATCGACGTTGTTCGATCCCCAGTAGCCGGCGAACTTGCGGAACAGATAGGCCTGTTCGTTACTGTGCTTGGCCGATCCCAGCCAGTACACCGAATCCGGGCCGCTTTGTTCGCGGATCGACAGCATCTTGTCGCCGATCTCGTTGATCGCCTGATCCCAGCTTATGCGCTTCCATTCGCCCCCCTCTTTCTTCATCGGGTATTTCAGGCGACGTTCGCCGTGGGCATGTTCGCGCACCGACGCGCCCTTGGCGCAATGGGCGCCAAGGTTGAACGGGCTGTCCCAGCCCGGTTCCTGGCCGATCCAGACGCCATTATCGACCTCGGCAATCACCGTGCAGCCGACCGAACAATGGGTGCAGACCGATTTCACCGTGTCCACAACCCGTTTGGCATTGGATTGTGCGCTGGCGCGGGTGACGGTGCCGCCGGTAACGCCAAGCGCCGCCAGCCCCCCGACCGCCAGACCGGACCCGCGCAGAAACGACCGGCGGTCAACAGATTTTTCCATCACGGCGGACGTGAACGATGCACCCGAGGTGCCGCGCGCCGTACCGTTGGTTTTTTTTCTCAGCATGTGTTGCTCCCTTGCTGGTCCGGTCATGGCCGGTGGCCGGGTCGTGTGGGGTGCGCCCCTGGTGCGCACCGATTGTTCAGAACCGCCTCAGAACCGCGCCAAGGCGTAATAGGTGCGGATATGATCGGTGTCTTGCAGGCCCGAAACAGGCTTGGCCGCTGCGGCGTCAACCGGATCGGCGCCAAGGCTGGCGCCCGCGACCACCGCAGGTGCCGCGACAGAGGCGAGTTTCAGGAAATTGCGGCGGCTTTCATCAGCGGCTTCGGTCCGTTTGCCCATGATGCTTCCTCTCGGGTTTGGCGCCTGCGCGCCGGTTCATGTCTGGCGCGGATGCGCCGGTTAAGCGTCGGGCCTTGCGGCCCGTCCATTTCAGGCCCGGATCGTTACGTTCCGCCCAGGCGAAAGGCTTCGCGTTCGATCGCGATGAAATGTCGGCCCACCGCCCCCAGCGGCGCATAAAGCCGTGAGGCACGCGCGCCTTCGAGGTCGGCAAAGAAATGCCCCGCCCAGGGCGCGATATGACGGTTGAAGAAACCGCGTTGCCGGTCCAGCGATACCGATGCGCCGAACCGTCCCTCTATCATGCCGCCCATCATTTCCATCAGGCTGGCGATATTGTCTTCGGGCTCATAGACATTGGGCGCGCGGTCGATCTGCAGATTGCCCATATCGGCGCGCAGGCTGGCCAGCGGTTTTTCATTCAGGAACCCGGTCATGTAATAGCTGGCATAGGGCAGCAGTTCGCCGCGCCCGATGCCGATGAAGAGTTCGTTGAATTCCCGTTCGGCCGAACCGGGGGTTGCCGCCTTTGCCAGCTTGGCAAAGGTGGTCATCGCCTGCCCAAGGTCGGAATCGTCCCCCACCAGCCGCGCCGATTGTTCCAGAAGCCCGCGTGACGGCGGGTTGGCAAGGAATGCCGAAAGAAACCCGTACATGTCGGCGCGCAGCCGATCCTCTTCGGCGATCTCGATGGTCTGTGCGGCGCTGGTCATCATGGTCCTTCCAGATCAGTCGGCAAAGCTGAAGCGCATGTGGCGCGGGCGCAGGGTTTGGAACCCGGTGTCATCGGCATGCGCGTCGGGGCTTGGGGCAAGATCCCGGCGGGCGGGTTCCCCGGCATCCGCGATCACCACGGCATCGGGTTCCACAGCCTCGGGTTTCGCAGCTTCAGGTTCGGGCGCGGCCCCCGCATCGCCAGGCTGACCCGCCACATCACCCGCAACCAGATCGGCGGCGGCCTTTTCGGCGGCGGCCTTTTCGGCCTCGGCCGCCTCGGCGAGGGCGATCACATGCCGCATCATGCCGCGCCCCACCTGATAGGCGGTCTTCATGTCGGGCACGACCATGGCCGCATCGGTGAAATCGTCTCCATAATCCACCAGACCGTCCAGATTGGCCAGCACCGGGTTGGATCGCCACAACCTGCGCAGCGCCCGTTGGCGCAACCGTTCCGGCACCGCCTTGTCCATGAAGCGCGCGAAATCATCGCCCATCTGCATCAGATCGGGGTCTTGCAGGCCCAGTTCCTCCAGGATTTCATCGTCGCTGCGCGCGGCCTGCCGGTGTTCAACCTCGGCCAGTTCGGCGGCCTGCCGTGCGGATGCAAGCGCGGCGGCCTCGGCCTCTGCCTCGGCGCGGACCGCATCGCGACGGCGCGACCAGAAGGTTTTGCGCGGCGCCTCAATGGTCATTGCGCCCCCCGATGCCTGCACTGCGCGGCGCGCGGAACACGTCGGCCATTTGCCGCACTCTCGGGTCGCCCTTGCCATCCTCGATCAGGGTGATGTCCTTGTGATCGCGCTTGCGCTTGATGAACACTTCCTCGACGTGATGCTGATCGACAAAGGCCTGTACCCAGGCGATCAGCCCGGCGGGCATCGGAACCAGTTCGATCAGCCCGTCGCCGCTGTCCATGTAATCCTGCCCTTCATAGGCGGAGGCGGTGACAAGCGCGGGTTTCCACGGCATCCGTGCATCCGGGTCCATATCTTCGCGCAGCAGCACCACAACCCCCGGCACCCGCGATGCCAGCGCCACCAGATAAGCCTCTGTATCGGTCGAGAACAGCTCCAGCTCCAGCGTGGCCGCGTGATATTCCACCGTTTCGCCATCGCGGCGCAATTCGCGCCAGCTTGCAGGGCCCGCCCCCGGCACCACCGCGACAACCTTCCATGCCCATTTCGCCCACCGGGTGACCCCCGGCGTCTTTCGGACGACGATGCCCAGCGGCATGGATGCGCGCACAAGTGCCATTAAAACGGATGCCCTCCCCAAGGCATGATCCCTTGTTTCCATGGAAAGCGGAGTTACTAGCCATCGACAAATGTTATTTTCGCGAATCGCTGATATTTTCGGCATCCGCCCCACAATCTGGACATTTTGACCCTCGCCGCCCGATTGCCCCCGCGGGATCAGGACGAATTGTCCCGCGGCAAATTGGTGATGGTTTTTATCGGAAAAATTCGGTCGGGAATTTTCCGAATCACTCTGGATTATCGTGATCGGGCCTTTACCGACGGGACGATTTT
>JACIYW010000170.1 GCA_014359745.1 Paracoccaceae bacterium
ACATCTTCTGCCGCAATGCAGAATCACACGTCACCCAACCGACAGGAGCAGACCGCATGACCACCGCATCGCCCAGGGGCGGTTTTTACCGGCATCTGCCGTTCGTGATCATCGTGATCGTGGCCATCCTTGGGGCGTTCACGCTGCGCGATCACCTGACCTTTGACGCCCTGCGCGACAACCGCGAGGCGCTTCTGGCCTACCGTGATGCGCATTTTGCCCTGTCGGTGCTGGGGTTCATGGCGGCCTATGTGGTGATCGTGGCGTTTTCGTTGCCCGGTGCGACGCTGGCCACGCTGACGGGGGGGTTCCTGTTTGGCACCTTTCCGGGAGTTCTGTTCAACGTCACGGCCGCGACGCTGGGCGCAGTCGTGATCTTTCTTGCCGCCAAATGGGGCCTTGGCGACCGGCTGGCGGCCAGGATGGACGCAAGCGAGGGGCGGGTGCTGCGCATCAAGCAGGGGATCGCCAGGAATGAACTGTCGTTCCTGTTTCTGATGCGCCTTCTGCCGGCGGTGCCATTCTTTATCGCCAACCTTGTTCCGGCCCTTGTCGGTGTCGGCCTTGGCCGGTTTGCCTTTACCACCTTCTTTGGCATCATCCCCGGCGGGATCGTCTATACCTCGGTTGGCGCCGGGCTGGGAGAGGTGTTCGCCCGCAATGAAACGCCCGATCTGGGGGTCATATTCGAACCGCATATCATCTTGCCGATTCTGGGGCTGGTGGCCCTTGCCGCCCTGCCCATCGCACTCAAGGCATTCCGCAAGAAAGAGATTTGATGATGAACCGCATCAAGACAGATATCTGCATCATCGGCGGCGGGTCTGCCGGGCTGTCGCTGGCGGCGGGGGCGTCGCAGATGGGGGCAAAGGTGGTGCTGATCGAAGGCCACAAGATGGGCGGCGATTGCCTGAATTACGGCTGCGTGCCATCCAAGGCGCTGATCGCGGCGGGCAAACACGCCCACGCCATGCAATCCGGCGCGCCCTTTGGCGTGACCGAAGTTGTGCCAGAGGTCGATTACGCCGCCGCCAAGGATCATGTGCGCCGCACCATTGACACCATCGCCCCGATGGACAGTGTAGAGAGGTTCGAAGGGCTTGGCGTGCATGTCATTCAGGACTTTGGCCGCTTCCTCTCCCAAACAGAGGTGCAGGCGGGTGACACGGTGATCACCGCGCGCCGCTTTGTCATCGCCACCGGGTCATCGCCGCTGGTGCCGCCGATCCCCGGCCTTGACGCCGTGCCCTATGAGACGAACGAGACGATCTTTGATCTGCGCACCCGCCCCGATCATCTGCTGGTCATCGGCGGCGGGCCGATCGGCATGGAAATGGCGCAGGCGCATTTGCGGCTGGGCAGCCGGGTGACCGTGATCGAGGGCATGAAGGCACTGGCCAAGGATGACCCGGAACTTGCCGCCATCGCCCTGGAACACCTGCGCGCCGAAGGGCTGGAAATCGCCGAAGACGCCATG
This sequence comes from Paracoccaceae bacterium, assembly GCA_014359745.1. Taxonomy (GTDB): domain Bacteria; phylum Pseudomonadota; class Alphaproteobacteria; order Rhodobacterales; family Rhodobacteraceae; genus JACIYW01. Next base: position 1,478 of record JACIYW010000170.1, read on the forward strand.
GCCGCCCGGATCAGCGGCACCGTGGGCGCGATAGAGGTAGAGGCAAAGGATGGCCGCGTCTTTCGCGGCACCCATCTGTTGATGGCCGTTGGGCGCAAGCCGAACCTGGAACGGCTTGATCTGGAAAAGGCCGGGGTTGCGACCACCAAGGCGGGCGTAAAGGTAGGCCCCGATTTGCGATCCGTCACCAATCGCCGTGTTTACGCGCTGGGCGATGTGGCGGGGGGGCTGCAATTCACCCATGTCGCGGGGTATCACGCAACGGTTGCGATCCGATCCATCCTGTTCGGGCTGTCGGCGAAGGCGCGCACCGATCACATTCCATGGGCCACCTATATCGACCCCGAGATGGCCCACGTCGGCCTGACCGAAGCGGCCGCGCGCACGGAATACGGCGGTGCCGCCCTGACGGTCGTGCGCTTTGCCTACCACCACAACGACCGCGCCGTGACCGAGGGCAACACCACCGGCCTGATAAAGGTGATGGTGGTCAGGGGGCGGCCGGTTGGCGCCTCTATCATCGGCGCGCAGGCTGGAGAGCTGATCGGTATCTGGGCCATGGCGATCGCCAACAAGATGAAAATGGGCGCCGTCGCCAACATGGTGGTGCCCTATCCGACATTGGGCGAAATCAACAAGCGCGCAGCAGGAGCCTATTTTTCCCCCAAACTCTTTGATAATCCTTTGGTGAAACGGGTTGTTGGGCTGGTGCAGCGTTTCTTGCCCTAGCCTGCGGCAAAATCGGGCGGATGCATGTTTTTCAATTCCCTCTCCGGCCGCTTCCTGATGCTGACGGCGGCATTCATCATGCTTGCCGAAGTGTTCATATTCGTGCCCTCCGTCGCACGGTTCCGCGAAGATTATCTGCTTTCGCGCCTGGAACGGGCGCAAATCGCGTCGCTGGCGCTGCTCGCGTCCGATGACGTGATCAGCCCCGATCTTGAACGCGAACTGCTTGGAACAGCGGGTGTGTTCAACGTGGTCCTGCGCCGCACTGAAATGCGCGAACTGGTGCTGTCGTCACCCATCCCGTCCGACGTTTACGCAACCTTCGATCTGCGCGCTGCCAGCCCGCTGATCCTGGTGCGCGATGCCCTGGCCGCGCTGGTGCGGCCCGGCAATGACGTGATCCGGGTGATCGGCGAACCGGTGCGCGACGCGGGCCTGCTGATCGAGGTGACGATGGAAACCGCGCCTTTGCGCCGGGCGATGATCGATTACGGTCTGCGGGTGCTGGCGCTGTCGGCGGTGATATCGGTCTTTACCGCGTTCCTCTTGTTCCTTGCGGTGCGCCGCCTGATGGTTCGACCGATCCGGCGGCTGGTCGGGCACATGACATCCTATGCCGAGGCCCCCGAAGATACCCGCCGCATTATCAAGCCCGGCCGGGGTGTGCGCGAACTGCACGAGGCCGAAGAGGCGCTGCATTCCATGCAGACCCAGCTTACCGGCGCGCTGCGCCAAAAGGAACGGCTGGCGCAACTGGGCAGCGCGGTGGCCAAGGTCAGCCACGATCTGCGCAATATCCTGACCACGGCCACCCTGTTTGTCAACCGCCTGGAACACAGCGCCGATCCCGCCGTCACCCGCGCCGCGCCCAAACTTGTCCGCTCCCTGTCCCGCGCGATCAACCTTTGCGAAACCACGCTGGCCTTCGGCAAGGCCGAAGAACCACCGCCCGCGCTGAACCGCATCCCGCTGCGCCAGCTTGTCGATGACGTGTTCGAAACCGAGGTGCTGGCGACCGGCGAGGCGGCCAAGGTTGCCTTCCTCAATGATGTCCGCCCCGGATTCTGCCTGCGCGCCGATCCCGAACAACTGTTCCGGGTGATATCCAACCTGGTGCGCAACGCCCGTGAAGCGCTGGAGGCAACGGGGCGCGACGGCACTGTGTCAGTGGGCGCCCATGACGATGACATGGCCTGGTATGTTCGTATCAGCGATGATGGCCCCGGCCTGCCGCCCAAGGCGCGCGAACATCTTTTCACCGCCTTTCAGGGCGGGGTGCGCAAGGGTGGCCACGGTCTGGGCCTGGCAATCGCCGCGGAACTGGTCCGCGGCCACGGCGGGCGCCTGGAACTTGGCCGTACCGACGAAGACGGCACGTCATTCATCATCTGCCTGCCGCGCGACAGCAGCGCGATGGAAACCGCGGCACAATAGATTGGGGCGGATCGGGCGAATTCGCGCTTGCACTCTGACCTGCGGGGCGCTACATCGCCCGCACTGCACCCGTAGCTCAGCTGGATAGAGCATCAGACTACGAATCTGAGGGTCGGGCGTTCGAATCGCTCCGGGTGCACCATTCCCATCTCACGCGTGAAGCTGCCCGGGCTGTTGCCTTGGGTTTCATGGCCCCGGCATGCCAACGGGCAGGCGCGCGCGGTCAGGGGTGCATGGCATCGTTGCCTCGAATACCCATCATCCCTATCGTGAATTCATGTTCGATCTCGCTTTCCCCATCGATCCCGATTATATCGATCCCGATAGTCATAGTTTGTGGAACCAGGTTTCGTCGATGATCACCCACAAGACCAAATACGCGCTCAAGGCCCTCATGGTGCTCGCCGACGAAAAGGCGGGCGAGGCCGAGGCGCTGCGCATCGAAGATATCGCGGAGCGGTCGGGCGCGCCGAAACGCTTCCTGGAACACATCCTGCTGGACCTGAAGCGCGCCGGCATGATCGGCAGCCGCCGCGGCCGGAATGGGGGATATGAACTGATCAAGGATCCCGCGCGGGTGTCGCTGGCCGAGGTGCTTCGCCTGATCGACGGGCCGCTTGCGCCGCTGCCCTGCCTCTCGCGCCGCGCCTATCAGCGGTGCGAAGACTGCAAGGATGAAAAGACCTGCGGCGTGCGCGCTGTTTTCGGGGGGTTTTACGCAACCTACATCCTGATGATAGAGTCGCTGACAGTCGCCGATCTGCAACAGGATTCCCGCCCGATCGAACGCTTCGCCTTTCCCGAACCCGTGGCGGAAGCCTGATCACCCACCACAAGTGTGCGGAAATGGCGGCCTGATCGCGAAGGCATTGACCGCTGGTCTGGTCAGAAATGAGTCCGGCCAGGACAAGGTTTCGCCAACCTCGCCATTTGGCACCCCGATACCCCTTGCACAGCAAAGCCGAGTGACTGTAGATCAACCCTGTCGGAGAGGTGGCCGAGTGGTCGAAGGCGCACGCCTGGAAAGTGTGTAGGCGGGAAACCGTCTCGAGGGTTCGAATCCCTCTCTCTCCGCCACTTGCCCTTGCGAAAGCGTTCTCCCGATCCGGCTGCGGCCGGATTTTTCCGTTGTTTTCGAGGGTTATGCGGGAGGGGCTGTTAA
>JACIYW010000171.1 GCA_014359745.1 Paracoccaceae bacterium
GCCCGTGGCGCGCCAGCCGGGGCATTGGCCAAGCCCGGCATCCCCCAGCGCCGCGATGGTCAGGTCATCGGCCTCCACCGCATCCGGTGCCTCGGGGCCGGTCAGCCGCCACCTGTTGTCCCACACCCTGTCCACCGAGCAGGAATGCCCCGCCACCGCCTGCGGTTCGCGCCCGATCCAGACCTCGGCGCGCCGCAGCGTTACAAGGCAGCCATGCAAGGTGCCGCCCCGTCCGGCCAACACCCCCTCTACCAGCGCGCGCACGGCCGCATGCCGGGGGCGATAGGGCGCCGTGGAAATCCAGCACAGAGCATGGGCAATCATCCGTTCGCGCACCGCACGCGGCAATTCACCAAATGGCGCGGCGCGGATCACCACATCGCCCGCCTCGACGCGCATCAGCCTTTCGGCCTCGGCTGCCGTCACTGCCTCAAGGGCCGCACGTGCGTCTTGCAGGCGCTCGGCGGTGGCCGCCAGCCCCTCGGCGTCGATGCCAAGCGGGGCGAGCGCCGCCAGCGCCGCGCGCGCGCGCACCCGGTCAAAGCGCGGATCGTCATTGGAGGGGTCGTCAACCCAGCCGATCCCTTCGGCGCGCAGAAACGCCCGCAGCGCGGCCCGCCGCACCCCCAGCAGCGGCCGCAGCCACAGCAGCCCCCGCGCCATGCGTTGCGCGGCCATTCCCGACAGCCCGTCAACCCCCGACCCGCGCGCAAGGCGCAGCAGAACCGTTTCGGCCTGATCGTCGCGCGTATGGCCCAGCACCACCGCCGCCACGCCGCCCTGCCGCGCCCAATCGGCCATCAACCGATAGCGCGCGTCGCGCGCGGCGGCCTGCAAATTGCCTCGACCATCCCACCCCTGCCAGCGTAGCGTGTCATGCGCGATGCCCCGCGCCGCGCAGAACTGCGCCACCGCGCGCGCCTCATCCGCCGCACCGGCGCGCAACCCGTGATCCACCGTCACCGCATGCACGGCCACCCCGCGCGGCGCGGCCCAGTCGCGCGCGAACGCCAGCGCCGCCATGGAATCGCCACCGCCCGACACCGCCACGCCAATGGCCTGCGGCAGCGCACCCGGCCCAAAAGCCGTTGCCACTGCGTCGCAAAACGCCTGTTGCGGGGTCAAGGACAGTTGAAACGCTGCCGCACCAGCGCCGCCTCGGACGCTGCGGCACTGCCCGGAAACCGCACCCCCACCTGATCCAGCGTCACGCAGGCATCCTGATCCTGCCCCAGCGCGCCCAGACTGCGGCCAAGCTGCAACAGCGCATCGGGGGCAACCCTGCCATCGGGGGCGCCGGAAAAGCTTTCCAGATAGGCGCGCGCCGCGGGCGCGGTTTCGCCCAGCGCGCTCAGCGCCTGGCCGCGATAGTAATGCGCCTCATGGGCCAAGGTGCCGCCGGGATAGGTTTCGGCGAACCTTGCGAATTGCTTTTCGGCCTTGTCGAAGCTTCCCGCTTCCAGCGCCGCTTGCGCGGCCTCGAAATCCGCCTTTTCTCCCCCGGCAAGCTCCGGCCCGCCTGGCCCCGGCACCGGCGCGGCGGGTGCCGGGGCCACCGCCGCCTCGCCGCCCAGCGGCAGGGTCTTGCCCAGGGCCGCCACATCGCCGCCCTCAAGTTCGGTCAGGCGGAATTGCAGATCGCCGATGCGGTTAGTGCCATCCTCGACCACGCGCTTGATGCGAAAATCCAGCGCCTCGGTCTGCGCGGTCAGATCCTGCAACGCCTGCTCTATCGCATCCAGCCGCTCCAGCGCCGTCGTGCCGCCCGCGGCTGTCGGCGGCAACCCGGTGGTCGAAAGTTCCCGCTTTAGCCCGTTCACATCCTGGCTTAGCACCACCAGTTCCTGCCGGATATCGGCCAGCGTCCTTGCCCGGTCCTGCGCCCGGTCCTGCGCCGGTGCCGCAAGCGGCAGCAGGCACAGGATGATCGCCAGAGCAACGCGCATCACGCCCCCCATCCGTCAGCTTTGGCCAGCGGTGATCACCGTCACCGCACGGCGGTTCTGACTATAGCAGCTTTCGTCGGAACACACCGCCACCGGGCGTTCCTTGCCGAAACTTACCGTGCGGATACGGCCCGATGAAATACCCTGGCTGATCAGGTATTCGCGCACCGCATTGGCCCGCCGCGCGCCCAGCGCAAGGTTGTATTCGCGCGTGCCGCGTTCATCCGCGTGCCCTTCGATGATCACCGCGTAATTGCTGTTGGTGGTCAGCCATTGCGCTTGCCCGGCCAGCACGCCGCGCGCCTGATCCGACAGGCTGCTTTGATCCACCGCGAACAGCACCCTGTCACCGACCGAGGTCTGGAAATAGGCCGCCGAGGCCGGATCGCTGGCGCTGCCCAAGCCGCCCGCCCCTCCGGCACCACCGGCCCCGGCGCCGCCTCCGCCGCCAAAGCGGTCGGGATTGTTGCACGCGGCCAGCGCAAGCGTGGCCAGAAGCAGAACAGAAGGCAGACGAAGCATCATGGCAGGCATCCCTTGTGGCGCTGTGCGCGGTTTGATTGGCTCTGTAACAGTTCTTAACATCTTGCAAGGCGGTTGAAAACGGCCCCCCAACACGCCCCTCAGGGCAAGAGCGGCGACCACGCCGGGTCAGACGCGGCGCCCGGTGCCGGCACCCGCCGCAGGTTGCGCCCCGATATATCCACCGAATAGAGCGCCGGCGCGCCGTCCGCCCCCGCGCTTTCGCGGGTGAACATGATCACCCGGCCATTGGGTGCCCATGTCGGCCCCTCATCCAGGAAGGATGAGGTCAGCAACCGTTCCTCGCTGCCATCGGTGCGCATGACACCGATGTGGAAACGCCCGGCGTTCTGCTTGGTAAAGGCGATCAGATCGCCGCGCGGCGACCAGACCGGGGTGCCATAGCGCCCCTCGCCCGCGCTGATGCGCCGCGCCTCGCCGCCATCCGCAGGCATGATGTAAATCTGCTGCGTACCCGACCGGTCGCTTTCGAACACGATCTGACGGCCGTCGGGCGAATAGCTTGGCGCGGTTTCAATCGCGGGGGTGTTGGTCAGCCGCCGCGCCGCGCCGCCGCCGATATCCAGCGCGTAAAGATCGGTATTGCCGCCGTTCGACAGCGAGAACACCACCCGGCGCCCGTCCGGGGCAAAGCGCGGCGCAAAGGTCATCGTGCCTGGCTGATCCTCCAGCACCCGGCGCGACAGGCTGGCCACATCCATCAGATAGATCTGCGGAAACCCGGTTTCATAGCTGGTGTAAAGGATCCGGTCGCCGGTGGGCGAAAACCGTGGCGCCAGCACCAGGGCCCGCGCATCGGTCAGATATTTCAGGTTGGCCCCGTCCTGATCCATGATCGCCAGGCGTTTCTGCCGGTTGCCCTTGGACCCGGATTCCGAAACGAACACCACCCGGCTGTCGAAATAGCCGCCCTCGCCGGTGATCCGGCCATAGGCGGCATCGGCAACCTTGTGCGCCATGCGCCGCCAGCCATCGGTGGTGCCCGCGAATTGCAGCCCATCGCCCAGCGGCCGGTTGGAGAACACATCGAACAGCCGGAATTTCACCACCAGCCGGTTGCCGGAAACCGCAACCGCCCCGGTGATCAACGCCTGCGCATTGATCGCCCGCCAGTCGGCATATTGCACCGGGCTGTCAAAATTCGTGATCCGGCCGATATGGGCGCTGGCCGGGATCTCGCGAAACAGGCCGGTGCCGGACAGATCGGCGGCGATCACCCGCGCCAGATCGCGGGCATATTGCCCCGCCGCGCCGGTCTCGGCGATGAAATCGGGCACCGCAAAGGGCAGCGGCTCTATCACGCCTTCGGTGATCTCGATGCGCAGCGGGCCCGATTGCCCCAGCGCGGGCAGGGTGCCGCCCAGCGCGATCAGCGCGCCAGCGGCCAAGGCCCGCAACAGGCCGCCCCCCCGATGGGCTAGGCGCGACAGGGCGGGTGCTGCGCGGTGTGGCAGGTTTGAAAAATTCGACGCAAGGATCATCACGGGCCTCATCTGGGGCAAATCAGGGTATCGGATAGCACAGTTCGGGCGCTTTCGCCCGCACCGGGCGCAAAATATCGCCGATGGTTGCAACAACCGCTCATCTCAGACGCATCCCATCGGGGTTGAACACCATTTCGATCTCTCGCCAGCTTTCATATTTGTCGGTCGGCAGATCGGCATTGACCACACAGCGCAGGATCGCCCGGCGCGCCGCGTCAAAGGCGGTGCCGGTTGCCCGGTCATTCGGCCCGTCCGATGAGATCAGCCGGACAGCTTCGGCGCTGCCGTCGGGCTTCATCGTCACCCCGACCACCACGGTGGTGCGCATTGCATCGGTGGACGAAGATCCAAGGTTCCAGCACTGGCTGATCGCCCGGCGCAGACCGGTCGTTTCCGCCCCGGTCAGCGGCGGGCCCGACGGGGCACCGGGCGGCGCCGTCGGTTCGGGCGATGTCGGTTCGGACGATTCTGTCGGTTCGGGCGCGCCTGAAAGTGCGGCGGCAAGCGCCTCGGCAATCGCATCGCGCGGGGGGGCGGCCGGTTTTGCTGCCGGTTTTTCTTTTTGTTTTTCCGCCGATTGTTTTTCCGTCGGCTTCTCAACCGGGGATGCGGTCTTTGCGGGTTCGGTCTTTGCGGGTTCGGGCGTTACGGGTTCGGGCTTCGCCGCAACCTCGACCGGGGGCGCGGGCCGCGACCGGGGGCGGGGCGAGGCATCGGGCGCGCGCGGCGCCGGGGGCGCGGGCGCATCTTCGCCTTTCGGGGTGGCCTCGGTGATGATCCGGGTGGTGGCGGCCTTGGGCGCCTCGGCCTCTTGCGGCTCTTTCG
>JACIYW010000172.1 GCA_014359745.1 Paracoccaceae bacterium
GGGTGGGATCGTTCGCGCGGGGGCTTTTGGGGGCGCCGATGACGTTCTATGCGCCGACGCCCCTGAAGCTGACCGCCACGGGCGGGGTGTTTGCGGGCGGCACCGTGCGCCTGGCGGTGCATTACCTGGAAGTGGCGGTGCCCGGACTTTGAGGAGGGTCTGCGATGCGGCCGGTCATGCATGGCGATGTGGTGGCGGCGGCGCGGGTTCTGCGCGCCCTGCCCGAAGCGGGGCGCGATGGCGCGATGGCGCGGATGCTGGCCGAGGCGGGGGCGGGCGATCGGTATCGCAAGCGGTTCGGGCGGGCGCATCCCTGCTTTGGCAACGGATCGCTGATGTCGGCGGCGGCGCGCTTTGCCAAGGTGGCCGAGCCTGGGCTGAGGGATGCCGAGTATCTTGATTGCCTGGCGCGGGTGATCCATGCCCTGCTGGAGAGGCGGGCGGGCAAATAAATTCCGGTTTGCGTCGTGACACTGTTTCATGGCATGCCTATTTCTTGCGGATAGCACGCAAGGAGGGCCTGGGCATGGCAGAGAAACGGTTGCGGTTGGCGCAGGTTGATCCGGTCTGGCAACAGATCTGTCAGGAAGCCAGGCAGGCGATTGCCGATGAGCCGCTTCTGGGCGGGCTGATCCATGCCAGCATTCTGCACCATCCATCGATGGAGCGGGCGCTGGCCTATCGGTTTTCGATGAAGCTTGCCTCACGCGAGATGTCCGAGCAGTTGCTGCGCGAGATCGCCGATGAGGCCTATCGCGAGGATGCGGGGCTGGGCCGGTCGGCGCGGGCCGATATGGTGGCGGTGTATGATCGCGATCCGGCCTGCCATCGGTTCTTGCAGCCGATCCTGTTTTTCAAGGGCTATCAGGCGCTTCAGGCCTACCGCGTCGGCCATTGGCTGTGGATGCGCGGGCGGCGCGATCTGGCGCAGTTCATTCAGATGCGGGTGTCGGAATGTTTCGGGGTGGATATTCATCCCGCGGCACGGGTTGGATCGGGGATCATGATCGATCATGCGCATTCGATCGTGATCGGCGAGACGGCGGTTGTGGGCGACAATGTGTCGATGCTGCATTCGGTCACGCTGGGCGGCACCGGCAAGGAAGACGGCGACCGGCATCCCAAGATCGGCAATGGCGTGCTGATCGGGGCGGGGGCCAAGGTGCTGGGAAATATCACCATCGGGCATTGTTCGCGCATTGCCGCCGGTTCGGTGGTGCTGCACGATGTGCCGCCGATGAAGACCGTGGCCGGTGTGCCCGCGCGGGTGGTGGGCGAGGCGGGATGCGATCAGCCGTCGGCGATGATGGATCAGTTGCTGGCCCCGGTGATGGAGCCCTGACAGGGTGATTCCCTTTGCGGGGAGAACCGGGGCGCTTCCCCGGACCCCGGGGTATTTTTTTCGAGAGGATGGGGAAAGGGCGGTGACAGGCCCTGGCTTGGGGTCTGTGCGTTGACCCGGACGTGGCGGCATTCTAGAGCGGGGTGTCAGGCCATTGTTTTGCGGAGGACCGATGACCATCATCACCACAGCCCCGATTGACGGGCAAAAGCCCGGAACCTCGGGCCTGCGCAAGAAGACCCGCGTGTTCATGGGGCCGCATTACCTGGAGAATTTCGTTCAGGCGATTTTCAACGGTATTGGCGGGGCCGAAGGCAAGACATTCGTGCTGGGCGGCGACGGGCGCTATTTCAACGACCGTGCGGCGCAGGTGATCCTGCGGATGGCGGCGGCCAATGGGGCGGCGCGGGTGATTGTGGGGGCGGGGGCGATCTTGTCGACGCCCGCAGCCTCGCATCTGATCCGGGCGCGGGGGGCGGATGGCGGGCTGATCCTGTCGGCAAGCCATAATCCGGGTGGCGAGGACGAGGATTTCGGGGTGAAGTTCAACAGCGCCAATGGCGGCCCGGCGTCTGAGGCGGTGACCGAGGCCATTTATGCGCAAACGCGCGGGCTGCGCACCTATCGCATCAGTGAGGCGCAGGATGTCGATCTGACGGGCGCGGGGGAGCGTCGGCTTGGCGCGACGGTGGTCGAGGTGGTCGATCCGGTGGCGGCCTATGCCGATCTGATGGAGACGATTTTCGATTTTGCGGCCATTCGGGCGATGTTTGACGCTGGGTTCGCGCTGCGGTTTGACGCGATGAATGCGGTGACCGGGCCCTATGCGCGCGAGATTCTGGAACATCGGTTGGGCGCGGCGCGGGGATCGGTGGTGAACGCGGTGCCGTTGCCCGATTTCGGCGGGATGCATCCCGATCCCAATCCGACCTGGGCGCGTGATCTGGTGGCGGTGCTGAATGGTGCGGGCGGGCCTGATTTTGGTGCGGCCTCGGACGGGGACGGCGATCGCAACATGATATTGGGGCCGGGGGTTTATGTAAGCCCCTCTGACAGCCTGGCGGTGCTGGCGGCCAATGCGCATCTGGTGCCGGCCTATGCCGGGGGGCTGAAGGGGGTGGCGCGGTCGATGCCCACCTCGGCGGCGGTGGACCGGGTGGCGGCGGCGCTGGGGATCGAATGTTTCGAGACCCCGACGGGGTGGAAGTTTTTCGGCAATCTGCTGGATGCCGGGCGCGTGACGCTGTGTGGTGAGGAAAGCTTTGGCACCGGTAGCGACCATGTGCGCGAGAAGGACGGGATCTGGGCGGTTTTGATGTGGCTCAACATTCTTGCCGCGCGGGGCGAGGGTGTAGGGGCGGTGCTGGCCGCGCATTGGGCGCGGTTCGGGCGCAATTACTATTCCCGCCATGATTTCGAGGGGCTTGATACCGGGGCGGCAGAGGCGATGCTGGCGGCGCTGCGGGCGCGGCTGCCCGATCTGGCGGGGGCCGAGGCGGGCGGGCGGCGGATCAGGGCGGCCGACGAGTTTTCCTATGCCGATCCGGTGGATGGCAGCATCGCGTCGGGGCAGGGCCTGCGGATACTGTTCGAGGATGGGGCGCGCATCGTGTTGCGCCTGTCAGGCACCGGCACCGCGGGGGCGACGCTGCGGCTGTACCTGGAACGCTATGAGGGGCCTGGGGGTGATCTGGGGCTTGACCCGCAGGTGGCGCTGGCCCCGATCATTCGTGCGGCGCATGAACTGGCGGGGATCGGCGCGCATCTGGGGCGCAGTACGCCCGATGTGATAAGCTGACCCCTACCAATGCGGTGGGCGCTGATCGGCGGCGGGGGCGGCGGTGCCGTCTTGCCCGGTATCGCGCTGGATCAGCATCTCGACACGGCGGGTAAGGCGGTCAATCTCGTCGGCCTGGGCGGCGACGACATCGGAGAGGTCGTCAAGGATGCGGGTCAGGTGGGCGATCTGTTCTTCGGCGGCGTCGATGCGGTCGGTCATGGTGGCTCCCCTCGTGCTTGCCCCCTGCGTTGCCTTGGGCTAGACGACGCGGCAGAGCCAGACAAGACCGGACCGGGGATACCCATGGCAAAAGACAAGATCAGGCGGCCCCGTGCGGAGACGCCCAAGGGCTTTCGCGACTATTTCGGCGCGGAGGTGCTGGCGCGCAAGGCGATGCTGGACAAGATCGCCGAGGTTTATCACCGCTACGGGTTCGACCCGCTGGAGACATCGGCGGTGGAAACCGTCGAGGCGCTGGGCAAGTTCCTGCCCGATGTGGACCGGCCCAATGACGGCGTGTTCGCCTGGCAGGAGGGCGACGAGGGCAAGGGCGACTGGCTGGCGCTGCGTTATGACCTGACGGCGCCGCTGGCGCGGGTTGCGGCGCAGTATCGCAACGACCTGCCCATGCCTTACCGCCGCTATGCGATGGGGCCGGTCTGGCGCAATGAGAAGCCGGGGCCGGGGCGGTTTCGGCAATTTTATCAATGCGATGCGGATACCGTGGGGGCGGCGAGCGTGGCGGCGGATGCCGAGATATGCATGATGCTGGCCGACGCGCTGGAAGCCGTGGGGATCGAGCGCGGCGATTACGTGATCCGGGTGAACAACCGCAAGGTGCTGAATGGGGTGATGGAGGTTGCGGGCATCCTTGACCCGTCAGACCCCGAGAAATTCGCCCATGAACGTGGGATCGTGCTGCGCGCGATCGACAAGCTGGACCGGCTGGGGGTGGACGGTGTTAATGCACTTTTGGCTCTGGGTCGGAAAGATCAGAGTGGTGATTTTACCGAGGGTGCAAATTTAAGTGTTGAGAAACAAAGAATAGTTATGAGCTTCGTACGAGCCAACGAACGTATAGCTGAGGCTATTTCGGATCATGCTTCGAGTAATATTCAAGCCGGTATACCATACAGTTATGTGACACGTGCATTATATTCACTTGATGAAGAAACCGGTCGTCCCCTTCAGACAGACGCCGCATCAGCACAAATCAGAAACAACCACGCAGTAAGCTATCTCAAATCTATCGTGGGAGCGTCGAAGGAGGGCTTGCTGGGAATCGTAGAACTCGAGGAGATAGTTGCGCTCTTAGACGCACAAGGCTACGGTCCCGACCGCATCGTGATCGACCCCTCGGTGGTGCGCGGTCTCGGCTATTACACCGGGCCGGTCTATGAGGCGGAGCTGACCTTCGAGATCACTGGCGACGATGGCAAGCCACGGGAATTCGGCTCGGTCGCCGGCGGGGGGCGCTATGACGATCTGGTCAAGCGCTTTACCGGGCAGGCGGTGCCCGCGACCGGCGTGTCCATCGGGGTGGACCGGCTCTTGGCGGCGCTGGCGGCCAAGGGGCGCGCCGGGCTGGGCGCGGCGGATGATCTGGTGGTGATCACCGTGATGGATCGGGATCGCATGGCCGATTATCAGACGATG
>JACIYW010000173.1 GCA_014359745.1 Paracoccaceae bacterium
CACGCACGCCTTCGATCCCGCGCAACTGGTCGATGGAGCGGCGCTGCGGGGCGTCTTCGCCAAAGCGCATGGCATACATCTTACGCACCACGCGCAGGCGGGCGGCATCATCCAAGGCAATGGAGGCCTGCCAGAGCAACCTATCCGCTCGCGCCCCGCCGGGCTGGCCCGCCGAGTAAAGCCGCACGCCGCCCTCGCCCACCCATGTAATGAGTGTGCCCACCCGCGCGGCCAACGCGACAGCGGCATGGGAAATCCGCGCACCAGGTTCCAGCATGATCCCGGCCAGACCTCCGACCGGAATGGCGGTGCGGGTGCCATCAGCGTTCACCGCCACAAAGGCGCCGTCCAGAACATCCAGTTGCGCCTTTTCGACAAAGACCAAAGAGGCCCGGTCCTTCAGCGGAATGGGCTTGGGCGGGGGAAGGCCCGGCATCCCCCTATTCGCGCCACCCGTCATCCCGCCCGCCGGATCAACATCAAGCCGCAGCCATAAGCCTTAGCGCGGCCAAAGCCCATTGCCATTTGGGCGACAAAGACGACGGGGTCGGTCACCTGCAAAACCCCTATCAGGTCCAGTACGCCAAACTGCGGCTGGCCTTTGCGGGGTCCACGATACCCCGGCAGTGTGACGGTGGAATAATCGCCCACTTCGGCATGGATCAGGGAAAACCCCGCCCGTGCGCCCTGCCCTGCCAGCCAATCGGCCCCGGCGGTTTGGGCCAGCACCATGCGACCCTCGGCGCGCTCCGTGCTGGGCATCCCGTGCAAGGCGTCCATCACCACATCGACCCGTCCCACGCCTTTGCGCGCCCGCGTGGCATTGGCGCGCAAGGTAAAGGCCAGCCGATCACCTGCCGCCAGAACCGGGGCGAAGTCTTTGACCTCGGGTGGGGCGAACAGGTCGGATGCCGTCGGCGGGCGGGCCGACAGGGTGAGAAACACCCCCGAACTGCCTTCGCGCCACAGGAAATCGCGCTGGCGGTCGGGGCCATCGGAAAAAGCAGCCCAAAGCAGCTTGTGATGCGCATCCATCCGCCGGGCGGGGTCTTCAGGGTTCAACAGGCTAGACAGCGCCTGCGCCGATGGGCTGCGCGAAAGGGAAAGCCGCGAGAGATACAGCGTCATGCCTGCCCCCCTGCGGTGTTTTCAACCGTCCGATATCCCACCCGGCGCGGGGCAAAATGCCAAAGCGTACGATCGATCGCCCGGTCATGGCGTTCTTCGATATGGGTATCGTCCGGCCCGGCATCGGCCACCAAGAAGCGCGCCGTCATGGCCAGCCGCCACGGTGGCAGTTGCACCATGGCAAGGGCACTTTCCACACCGTCAGCCTCCACCACTTTCGGGGCGGGCGGGGCCGACAAAGGACAGGACTTGCGCCCGAGATAAAGCGTGAACTGCGGGGCATTCAACGCCGCAGCCAAAGGCACCAGATCACCGCCCCAAACCGCCACGCCAAAAAGCCCGCCGACCCGATAATCGCGCAGAGTGATGGTGGTGTTGGAGCGCACTTTGCCCGCCGCCCGCAACGCCTCGGGGCGCGAGTTGGCCTGTTTCACCACCGCCGAAGGCACGGTCTCCACGGTGTGATAGTCGCGCAAGGAGTGGCCGTCATCAAATACCGCAACGGCCATGCTCAGCGCATCCAACCCAGCGAAATCCCCGTCGCGCCGGATGCCCAAAGCCGCACCCAGCAGCCCCAGAATGGCTGAGCGCCCCGGCCAGCCCCAAGACCCACGCCGCTCATGCCCGGCCAGATCTCCCATCGCGCCGAGCGTCGCCGACAGGGTGAACACCAGATAAGGCTGCATCATGCACCGCCCGGCACAAAGTCTGACACCGAGGCGGCGGCAAAAGCGGCAATCTCGCCCAGTGTGCCTATGCAACGGTCAACATCCATTACCGCCAGCGCGTCGCAGGCCGCCCCATAGGCCCGGTCGATCTTGACCGCCGTATCTTCCAACGCGGCCACCGATTGCGCTGCCCACGGCTGGGCCATGATCGGCTGAAAGAACGCCCCCGTCAGGTCGCGCGGCGCCTGCGGACCACGTTCGGCGCGGATATAGGCGGCGCGGGGGCGGTGGGCGTGGCTGTTTTGCTTGCCGGTGGGAGTGACCACGGCCAAGGCACGTGCCAAGGCATTCAGCCCTTTGGCAGCCAGTTCCGCGTCGCCCCCCAGATTTTCGACCAACAGATCGACGTTGACACAGACATATTGGTAGTAAATCCCCGAGCCAAACGCGCTTTCGCCCAGATGCGCCGCGCCGGTATCTTCAGCCTTGTTCAGATCATCCACTGCCGAATACCAGTCCTCTTCGGCCTGTGCGGCATGGGTGGTAATGGCGTGTGACACCTGCACCGCCGCGTCCCGGTTGAAATCGGCGTCATCTGCCAACATGCGCCCAAACATGGCAATATCCACCGCCCCATCCGCCCGACGCAGCACCAGCTTCTTCAAGTCCTTGTCCTTGGGCATAGCCTCGCCCGCGAGAACCTTGCCCGCCAGTTCCTGCGCCAGCGCCCATTCGGCGGGCGAGATGAAAGCCAGCGTCGTGGCAATCTTGGCCTCGGGGGCGTCCTTTTTCGGAGCCTCCAGCTTGCCGAAAATCCCCGCCACCTCCTCAGCCGCTTTGTGGGCTGCCGCAGGGATCGCCCCACCAGTGACCAGATGCGTGACCAACCCTTCAAACAACCGCTTGGTGCGGGTGCCCATGTTGCCCTTCAGATCCAACGCAAAAAAGCTGCTTTCGCGCAGCGCCCGCTTGACTGATTGCGACGACAGCCGCAGGCGCGGCGCACCGCCCACCATCGCCTGTTTCGGCCGCCCCTGATCGTCGCGGTTCGGGTTCGATGGGCCGTAAGAAGTCAGCACATGGAATTGCAAGAACGTGGTCATTCAGAAATCTCCTCGGCAGCTTCGCCGTCCGTATGTGAAGGGGCCTCGGCCCCGAAGTAGTGGAAACACCAGCGCGCGCGCACGGCCTCGCCCCAGTACAGAATATCAAGGCCCAGCGAGGCCACGTTGCAGCGCCCCTCGGCCATGGTGATGGCGCGGCGCAAGGCTTCGGGCAGTTCATCCCCCTCGGCCCGCATCAGGCGCTGAAAGCGCAAGGTCGACAGCACCGGCGGATTGCCGCCCAAGCGGCGGGCAAGGCTTTGCGGCACATGCTCTTTCACCTGCGCCAAAAGCCTGACCAGCAGGGCCAGACGCGCACCGTCTGTCATGCCCAGGGTCCGGGCCAGATCATGCACCTCGGGTTCGGTCAAGGCATCGCCACCCCGCGCCCGCCGCAGCCGCGCCGACAGCGCCCGCGCCCGGCCCGATTGCCGGTCGGCGAGGTTCAGCACCCACCAGCGCAGAATATCCGCGCCCTTCGAGTTTTCCGCGCTCATGCTGCTTTCCCCTTCTTGGCAGGCCGATCAAGGCCCATGGCCCCATACATCTCGCCGCCATATTTGCCATAACCCGCAAAGCTACCCTGCAAGTTGCGCCGGGCCTGCACGATGCGTTGCACGATATCGGTTTCCCTCTGATCCAGCCCCGGCAGCGCCAGCGCATCGAACTGCGCCAGGGCTTGACGCCGCAGATCATCCAGCCAGGTCGCCGCCACCCGGGCCACCGGCTGCCCCGCCTTCAGCGCGGCAAAGCGGGCGCGAAACGCGGCTTCGGTGGCAGTGTAAAACCCCTCCCGCTCGCCCTCGCGTACCTCTCCCCCCGCCATCACGGGTTCCAGCGCATTGCGCAGGGCAAGGGCGGCTTGCTCCGCCGCCTCAACCAGACCAATCAGCATCAGATTGGCCTCCGGCTCCAGATCGACCACCGGTTGCACCGAAAAAGTGAAGTCTCGGGGCTTCATATTGTCCATCGCCCAGCCGGCGACCAGAATCGAGCCTTCCACCCGCATCGCCTTTTTGCGATCTTTCCACAGGTTCAGCACATGGGCACGCTCCCGCACCCCGTCATTGCCGGGCTTTTCCGCCAGCACCCCCAGCCAGTGACGATAGCCAAATGTCCCGGCACGGGGATGCACAGGCAACGCCGCTTCCCCCGGTTTCTGGCGGTAATAGGGTGTCAAAGGGTGCATCCACAGCGCGTAATTTGTGCCATAGGGCTTTTGCACCACGCCCGAGATCACCCCGTCCCGCTCCACCAGCCGCAACCGCCGGGGCATGCCGAAAAACGCTTCGATCCCGAAAGTGCCCCCCACCGGCGGCAGGGTTTCCAGCCCCTTGTCCGAAGCCCGCGTGGCCCGCATCCACGGCAAATCCTTTGCCTCCGCAGGCTGCCCATGCGGCACATTCGCCCAGATCAGCGGCCATAACCCCTGCCCCGGATCAACCAATGTCAGCAGCGGCCCGCCGCCCCGCATCGAGGTGCGGTTGCCTGCCCCACCCGAAGGCGCGTGGGCCTGAAAGGCAAACAGCGCCATCGCAGCCAAAGCAGGCTCCAACGCCGCATAACGCCCGCGATGCACCATCAGATCGGCGTTATTCTTTGCCGTATTCGCCCCGGCGCTGTCGATGAACAGCATATCGGGCGGGCTCGGTTCCCCGGCCAAAGGCTCTAGATCCTGCAAGAACAAAGGCCCCACGCCCGTCAGGTTGAAGGCCGGGGCAAAGCCTGCAAGGGCGGCGCACAACCGGTCCGGGTCGGGGCGACGGCGGGCGCGCCAATCTGCGGGGCTGCGCGGCGGATCGGCTAGAAACACCAGGCCTATCAGCAGTTCCAGACAGGCAATGTTCAGATCGGCTCGCGGCCAGTCGGGG
>JACIYW010000174.1 GCA_014359745.1 Paracoccaceae bacterium
TGAACCTGACCAAGGCGGCGGGGCTCTAGCGCCTATTGCGCCCAATCAGATCCGCACCCTGACCGCACCAGAAAACGCTCTCTCGCTTCATCTTGGCCCAAATACTCACTTTGCCCCCGCCGCACGCGCGCCGGTCAAGGATGTGAACCCGATTGATTGAAACCCGCCCCAGGCCGGTTTATCCATGGGTCCTGGCGGCGGCATTTCCCCGCGGGGAAATGCAGTTTTGGCAAAATGCGTTTCCCCGCGGGGAAACGCGGCCCCCCCCGCGCATTAATCCAGCGCGTTCAGAAACGCCTCGATCGCCGCCTCAAGCCGGGCGCGTTCGATGGTGGAAAAATCACGGTCGCACCGCAATTCCACCTTGCCCGGCGATGCGGTGCATTTCACCTCGCCGCCCTGATGCGGCAACCGCAGCGTGGTCTTGCCGCGCCGCAGGTTGCCTTCCAGCCTGGGCTGGCGGGGCAGGGCGGCGACGGCGGCCTCGCCATTCACAAAGCGGCGCAGCACGGCCAGCTCTGCCTCGGCGTTCGGACGTGGCGTTGCCTGCAGGGCGCGCGCCACCTCTGCGGTCACTCCCGATTGGGTTTCCATCATCTGCGACAGGGTCACACCCAGGGCGCGCGGAATCGCCTCGGGGAATTCCAGCACTTTTTCCAGCGCCTGCATCAGCGCGGCGAACCGCCGGATATAGCTGCGCTTTTGCGGCGCGGCCGAGGCGAACAAAAGGTTCACCGCCTGATCCAGATCCACCGCCTCTGACCCCTGATCATCGGCAAAGGCGCGGGCCAGGTTGGCCATCTCGGCGAAGGAAATATCCTTGCGCACCATGTTTTCATCGACCATCCGCCGGTAAAGCGATTCCAGCGTCTCGCCCCGCGCCATCAGCCCAGCGGGGATCTTGGCAAAGATCGGATCGGCGGTTTCCGCGTAAAGTTCGCGATAGGCCATCAACCGGCGCCAGCCCTGAACCAGTTCATAACTGCCCGGCCCCGTCTGTTCGACGCGGATCGGGTTGGAAAGCCCCACCGCCCGGATTGAGGCCTTCAGATCCGCCAGTTCCGGATCAAGCCGCGCCGAACGATCCCGAAGCAACTTGCCGGTCACCACCGCATCAATCGGGATCAGATCGGTCACCAGGCCCAGCTTTTTCAGCCGCACGAATTCATGGGCAAGCGCATCGTTTTCCGACCGGATCGCCGCCTCTTGCGTTTGCCGTTCACGCAGGGATTGGGCGTTCTCGCCGATGGCGGTGGCCATCGGCCCGCGACGCATCAACGGGTCGGATATCCGCGGCCCGGTTGTCGCCACGGGTTCCTCGGGCAGGTCAACATCGAAAATCCGCCGCCGCTTGGTCATGTCCGATCCTCCAGCTTGTCCCAGGCCGCGCAGATGTTTGTGCGGAACTCTGCATAGGCATTGTCAAAGGTTGTGCGCGCACGGCGCCAGGTTTCGCGTGTCATCTCTCGGTAATCAATTTCATAGACCGAACTCAGGAACCGCCCGGATTGTTCGACCGCGCGGGTATGTTCGATCGGGTTCTGCGTTACCCTGTCACCGAAAACCTTGCGAAACGCTTCATACATCGCGCGGTGCAGGTCATTGCCTGGCTCATACCGAGTCAGCAGGAACCGCACATCCAGGAATTCCTTGGGCAGGGGCACTTTCCCCGCGGGGAAATGCCCGGCAAACCCCGCCGAAAGATCGCCCAGTGCCTCGGCCAACTGCCCGATGAACGATGTCGTACTGTCATATTCCCAATAGCCGGGGCCTGACGGGATATAAAGCACATCGGCGGCAAACACCGCGTTCATCGATTGATAGCCGATCGCGGGCGGGCAATCGAAGATGATCATGTCATAGGCATCATCGGGCAGCGCATCGAGCCAGCGCGACACCGCCGCAAAGAACGACCAGTCGGGGTTCATGTGCCGGTATTGCGCCGAGGCGAATTCGACAAAGGCCGCATTGGCGCAGGACGGGACCAGATCGATGGTCGGCCAGCAGGTCGGCTTTATGAAATCGGTCACCCGCAGATCGCCCAGCCCAATATCCGTAACCTGAAGCGGCAGGCGGCGCTGGGGCAGGGCAGTGCCCGATTCCGCGCCGCGCGCGGTCTGGTTCATCCGCTCTGTCTCATGGATCAGGTCGCGCGCCATGATGCCCCAGACGGTGTGTTCCTCGTTCACGTCCGACAGGCCCATGGAATGCGACAGCGTCGCCTGCGGATCGAAATCGACGCAAAGCACCCGGTACCCATCCAGCGCCGCGGCATGGGCGAAATGCAGCGCCACGGTGGATTTGCCCGCACCGCCCTTGAAGTTTGCCACCGCCACGCGAATCGCGCGCTTGGATTTCGGGCGGTAGGGCATCAGCGTCTTGCGATTGATCTTCATCTTGCGCCGCATCTCGTTGATCTCTTCAAGCGAGAACCAGCGCTGGCGGCCGTCTTCCTCTACCTCGCCATCGGGCAGCGACGGGTCTGCCGTCAACCGGCCGCGAAAGGTGGACTGGTTGACGCGCAGGATCAGCTCCGACACCTCCCACGATGAAAAGCGGCGCAGGGTCTTTTCCATTTCGGGCGAGAAGGTCTGTTTGCGAATCCAGCCCTGCATCTTGAGCGACGCATCGCGCAGCGCCTGAAGATCGGTATGAGAGTACATGCCTGCCTCGTTGTTAATTCCTGCAATTCCGCAAATTACGCCGGATTTGCGTTTCTGGCAATTCCCATTATTATGAAATACGATTTCCCCGCGGGGAAATGCAGCGCCTTGAAAATAACGGGGAACAGACCGGAACACAGCCGATCCACCACGCCAACCGATTCGGTCCCAAGGCCAGGCGCGACGCATCCGGTTGGGGGGACAGGGGATCGCACCTACCATCCCTTGGGGTGACAGAAGTTCATCACCGGGTGACATCCACGACGTCCCCCAATACCAGAGAACCTGATTTCAAGATGATTTTTCAGCCGGGAAAATCGCCCCGAACCAGCCCCGATCAAGTTTTTCTTGACAGCCGGGGTATTCAGGACGCTAATTAGCCAAGGTTCGGAAAGAGCGTTGCAAAACCCGGCGAACCACGGGCGAACCAGCCCAAAGGCAGGTGCCGGAACCCCGGCAAGGACAGGAGCGGTCATGCAACACGCAAGGCCTGTGGGGCGGGCAGCTTCCTCACGCAAATACGACCTGATAACCGCGCTGGGGGCCCATGCCTGCGGCGGCGACAAGCATCTGCAACGGCTGATTCTGCGGCTGATTACCCTGATCGTGGCGCGCTACAACTGGCAAAGCGACGAAATCGCCGTGGGTCAACGCGAGATCGCGCGCCTTTGGTCGGTTGACGAACGCACCGTCAAGCGCGACATCGCCCGGTTGCGGGCGATGGGGTGGCTGGTACAAAGACGGGCGGCGGCGCGGGGCAGGGTGGCGGTTCATGGCCTTGACATCCCCGCCATCCTTGCGGCCACTGCCCCCGACTGGCCCGCGGTTGGCCCCGATTTTGTCGAACGCATGGCGGGCCCCGCGCCAACGCCGCCCGCCGGTAATGTCATCAGCTTTCCCCCCGCACCAACGGGCGATGGCGTCTGGCCGCGCGCACTGGCGCGTCTGCATGCCGAGGATCCGGCGCTGTGTGCCGCGTGGTTCAGGCAACTGGCCGAGGTGGGGCAGGCGGGTGATCTGCTGGAACTGGCGGCACCCAACCGGTTTCACGCGCGCTTTGTGCTGACCCACCATCTGGCCCGCCTGACAGAGGCGGTGCGCCGCGAAGACGCCAGCCTGCGCCATGTGGTGATCAGCGGTGATTAGGCCGGGACAGAACCGCATATTGCGCGTAATCGCGGTAAAGCGACCGATGATGCACGCGGCACTGATCCGCATAGGCCGCCACCGACCATTGCAACGCGGCGCGCGGTTCCACATGGAAACGGGCCAGCCAGGCGCGCAGGCCCGACCGGAACCAGCCCGGCAGGTGGGCCTGATTGCCGAAATCGACGATGTGAAGCTGCCCGCCAGGCGCCAGGTGATCGACCGCGCGGCTCAGCGCCGCTTGCCAATCGGGGATCATCGACAGGCTGTAGGACAGAACGATCCTGTCGAATTGCGGCTGGCCGAACAGGGTGGCGCCATCAAAGGCGCAGGCATCGGCCCTTTCCAGCCGCGCGCCGGTGCCAAGCTTGGCGCGGGCGCTGCGGAGCATCTCTTGCGAAATATCAAGGCCGAACAGGCTGCATTCGGGATAGTGCCGCGCGATCCGTGCCAGATTGCGCCCGGTGCCGCAGGCAATTTCCAGCACCGTGGCGCCGGGGGGCGGTGCCAGATCGCTGATCAGGTGATCTCGCCCCAGCAGGTAATAGCGCCGCGTGGCATCGTAAATCAGCCGCTGATGCCGATAGGTGGCATCCATCAAGTGTGCGTGCGTGCTGGTCATCTGTCAAGACGCCGATAAAGGTGCACACCGCCATAGATGGCAGAGCGATCGTTGGCGAAAGCCGTCTCTGACGCGGCCCCATCGCGCTGCCATTGATCCAAAAGCACCGGATGCACCCGGCCCGGCAGGATATCGGCGGCGCCGCCGGTGCGAAACAGCACCCGCGCGCCCCTGTCGGCGGTGCGGGTAATCTCGCGCCACAGGGCGTTAAGCTGGGTGTCATTCATCCAGTCTTGCGCGTCAAGCAGCACATAGACATCGCGGGAACCATCGGGGGCTTCGGCGAGAAGATCGGTCAGCGACCGGTTTTCCAC
>JACIYW010000175.1 GCA_014359745.1 Paracoccaceae bacterium
TTGTGGGCGCGCGCCATGCGGTCATGGGCGGCGGGATCGTCCAGCAACGTGGTAACCTGCGCCACGATCAGGTCGGCATCGGTGCCCACCAGCCGCACGGTCCCCGCCTCGACCGCCTCGGGGCGTTCGGTGGTGTCGCGCATCACCAGCACCGGCTTGCCCAGCGATGGCGCCTCTTCCTGCACCCCGCCCGAATCGGTCAGGATGATATCGGCGCGCCGCATCAGATGCACGAAAGGCAGGTAATCCTGCGGTGCGATCAGGGAAACGCGGCCCCGCGCCGCCAACCGCGCCTCGACCGGGCCTTTCACATTCGGGTTCAGGTGCACGGGATAGATGATCTGCACATCGCTGCGTTCGGCCAGGCGGGCCAGGGCATCGCAGATCCGTTCGAACCCGTCGCCAAAGCTTTCGCGGCGATGGCCGGTGACCAGGATCATCCGCTTGCCCGGATCGATGCCGAATTCGGCATCGAATGCGGCGCTTTGCGCGGTATCCTCGTCAAGCTTGCGCACCACATCCAGCAGCGCATCGATCACGGTGTTGCCGGTGACATGGATATGCGCATCGTTCACGTTCTCGGCCAGCAGATTGGCGCGCGACCGTTCGGTGGGCGCAAAATGCAGCCGGGTGATGGCGCCGGCCACCTTGCGGTTGACCTCTTCGGGCCATGGCGAATAGATATTGCCGGTGCGCAGCCCCGCCTCGACATGGCCGACGGGGATGCGCTGATAATAGGCGGCAAGCGCGGTGGCCAGCGTGGTGGTGGTATCGCCGTGCACCAGCACAAGATCGGGTGCGAACTCTTCGAAGACCGGCTTCAAACCGGCCAGCACGCTTGCGGTGATCTCGGTCAGGCCCTGCCCCGGCTTCATGATATCAAGATCATGATCGGGCGTGATCTCAAACAGATGCAAGACCTGATCCAGCATTTCGCGGTGCTGCGCCGTAACCGCGACGCGCGCGTCCACATCGGGGCAGGCGGCCAGCGCCCTGACCACGGGCGCCATCTTGATCGCCTCGGGCCGGGTTCCGAAAACCGAAATCACCTTTATCATCTTACCATAGTCCTTTTGGTCTCGGGCCTTGGCCCCGTGTCTGCCACGGCAAGCCGTTTGTCATGGGCGCGCGGTGGGGTGACATCAGTCGGAATTCGGGGGCAAAGGGTGGGGCAGGCCGCGCATTTCGCCGCGCAGGCTCTCGATCTCGGCTTTCAGGTCTTCGTATTCGGCGATCTTGCGGGCCAGGAACCGACGGGTGATTGCGGCCTTGCGCGCCATGCCCGCGGGCGTCAGAACATAGGCATAGCGTCGCTTGTCGGCCGCCCGCGAAAAATTGCCGATCTTGATCAGGCCCTTTTCGACCAAGGCGTTCAGCACATAGTTGGTCCGCCCCAGTGCGATACCCAGCTTCGCGGCAAGCGCGCGCTGGCTTATCTCGGGGTCCAGTTCCAGAATGCGCAGCACGCGGAAATGGATGTCTTCCTCGGCGCTGCGGTTCATCGGGCCTCGCAGGCGGCCACGTGGATCGATCCACGGCTACCGCAGTGCAGCCCGAATCGTCCAGGTTCTGCAACTATCTGAAATCCCGTTTCTTTTCTCGTGGCCGACGGCATGGTGCGATGGTCATATCCCGGTTTTCGGCTTTGGGAAAGCCCCGGCTTGGTGGCGCGGCCGGTTTCGGGGGCAGTCTTTTCCGGTTGCGGTGCCGGTTGCGGTTGCATGGCGCGCGCGTTTCGTTCATTTCTGAACGAAACGGGGTTCGCCACACCATGCTCTCGCTTCGATCCGATCATTTCAGCGCCGACGCCTGGCATCTGGTGCTTTGCAAGCCCAATCGTCATCACATCGCCTGCCGTCAGCTTGGGCAGATGGGGTTCGACATCTTCATGCCCCTGCATGAGGTAGAGCGGCGGCGCCAGGGGCGGGTGCGCATGGAACGGCGCCCGGTCTTTGGCGGCTATATCTTTGTCAGCGCCGGGCAGGGGCGGGGCGAATGGCACCGGGTCCGCTCGACGCCGGGCGTGGCACAGATCGTGGGCTTTGGCGGCGGCGCCCCGGCGCTTGTGCCCGCCGGTATCATCGGCGGCCTGATGGGGCGCTGCGATCCAGACGGCCTGTTACGCCCCGATCAGGATTTCACCGCCGGCGACCGCATCCGCATCACCAGCGGCCCGTTTTCCGAATTCGTGGCGACGATCGAACATGTGGATGCCGCGCGCCGCGTGCATGTTCTGCTGGATATTCTGGGTGGAAAGACCCGCGCCGCCCTTGATCCGCGCCGGGTGATGCGCGCGAGCTGATCGGTGCCAGACCGGGTGTCAGCCCCCTAACGCACCTGCCCGGCCCCGTTCCAGGGTCCACGCCCACCGACAGCCCGACAAGCGCCGTCACCACCGCCACAAAAGCGGCAGCGGGGCCGCAAACCGACCCGATTGAAAACTGCCATTGGTGCCACCGTTCCGCCCCGGTCTTGCGCGCCACGCCCGCGAACACAAGCGCGTTCCGCCCGTCAGGCGGTCTTGCACAGTCAGTGCGTGCTGCGCCCAATCAGCCCCGCACCCTGACCGCAAAAGAAACCGCTCTTGCGCTTCATCTTGGCCCAAATACGCATTTCCCGCGCCCGCCATGCGCGCGCCGGTCAGGGGAATGCACCCCACTGCCGAAAATCCGCTTGGAAACGAAACCCTCCGCTCGGGGCGCTGTCGCCCCTATGGTCAAGGCGCGGCGATGTCCGGGAGGAGGTGAACATCGCCGCCTTGCCTGCGCCAGCCCGGGAGGAGGTAGGCCGTCGCAACTCGTTGGGGCGCTATCGGCCCCGAATTTTCTGCGGCGGCACCGGGAGGAGGGTGGTGCCGCCGCATCATCAACGACCAGCGGGAGGGAGGAGAACCAGCCGATCGTATCCTTCAGGGCCTTGCGGCCCCGGTATAAAAGGCGACGACACGGGGAGGAGGTCGTGTCGCCGCAGGTTCAATGCCCCCCGGGAGGAGGTGGGGGCCATTGCCGTAAACTCATCCGCGGCGGGTCTCAGCCAGCGTGTCGACACCATGCGCCGCGTCCAGCGCGATCCGCAGTATCATCGAACGGCTGATTGCCAGGTCCGCAAGTTCGCGATCCGACAGTTCGCCAAGCTCTCTGACCGTCTGCCGGAACACGCGGCGACGCCCACGCGCCTCTTGCAGGGCTGCGAAAGCCGCGGCGATGCGGTCAATGATCGCACCAAAGCCAAAGCGCGGGCCGCGTTCTTCGGTATGGGTTGCATTTGCGTAGGTCATCATCGCCTCTCGATCTTTTCCAAAGCAACCTGTGCTTCGTTGAGTTGAATATAGACCAATGCTGCAGATGCACAATCAGATATTGCCGCAATGCTGCTATGCAGAAAATGCATAATGGATACTGACCTAATTCAGGCACCCATGCGGGCACCTGCCCGGATTTTGCGCAAACCTTGTCCGGGTCTTGCGCTTGCGGGCCAACAGCGCAAGGGTGCAAACCGGAACCCGGCAGGAGGAAAGCATGGCCATACCCCGTGATGACGTCTTGCGCGCGATTGGCGATCTGGATGTGCCCGGCGGCGGCACGCTTGGCTCGAATGACATGATTCGCGCGATCACCGCCGAGGGCGACAAGGTCTCCTGCGTGATAGAGGCCGCAACCCCCGACCAGGCCCGCGCGCTGGAGGGGCTGCGCGCCACGGCCGAGGATCGGTTGCGCGCCCTGCCGGGGGTCGCCCGCGCCTCGGTCCTGCTCACGGCGCATGGCCCCGCCGCCAAAGGCCCCGCCGCCAAAGGTCAGGCCACAAAGACGCCCGGCCCCGAAGGCGGCGCGCCGCCCGCCCTCAAGATCGGCCGCCACCCGACACCGCAATCGGGCCCGCAACCGGTGGCCGGGGTGGCGCGCATCCTTGCCATCGCCTCGGGCAAGGGGGGGGTGGGCAAATCCACCGTCGCCTCCAACCTTGCGGTGGCGCTGGCGCGGGCCGGTCGGCGGGTGGGCCTGCTTGACGCCGATATCTACGGCCCGTCGCAGCCCAGGATGATGGGCGTCAGCGCCCGCCCGTCCTCGCCCGATGGCAAGCTGATCATCCCCTTGCAGGCGCATGGCGTCACCATGATGTCCATCGGCCTGATGATGAAGGCGGATGAGGCGGTGATCTGGCGCGGCCCGATGCTGATGGGGGCCTTGCAGCAATTGCTGGGGCAGGTGCAATGGGGCACGCTGGATGTGCTGATCGTCGATCTGCCGCCGGGCACCGGCGACATCCAGTTGACGCTTTGCCAAAGGTCGCAGGTCACCGGCGCGATCGTGGTCTCGACCCCGCAGGATGTGGCGCTTCTGGATGCGCGCAAGGCGATCCACATGTTCGGCACCCTGAAAACCCCGGTTCTGGGCCTGATCGAAAACATGTCCACCTATATCTGCCCCAACTGCGGGCACGAGGCGCATATCTTCGGCCATGGCGGCGTGCGCGCCGAGGCCGAAAAGATCGGCGTGCCGTTTCTTGGGGAACTGCCGCTTGACCTCGATGTGCGGCTCGCCGGTGACGCGGGCACCCCGATTGCGCTTGGCGACGGGCCGGTCGCGGCGGCCTATGCGGCCCTTGCCGACCGTCTGGTGCGCGGCGGCATGGCCTGACCAAAGCCAGACCGTAACCCGACCAAAGCCCGCCCAAAGCCCGCCGGGTTTGGCGGGCACCGGCCGGGCGGCCCCTTCCCAAGGCGCGCCCCGCACCATCGCCCA
>JACIYW010000176.1 GCA_014359745.1 Paracoccaceae bacterium
GGCGCCTGATCCCGCAGGGCTGGCGGGTGATCGGCACCACCCGCAGCCCCGGAAAGGCCACCCAGATCCGCGCGACGGGGGCCGGGGCGCTGCTTTGGCCCGGCACCGATCTGGGGCCGGTCATGGCCGGTGTCACCCATGTTCTGACCTCGATCGCGCCCACCGATGCGGGCGATCCGGTTCTGTTGAACGCCGCCGAAATCCTTGCGAAAGCCCCCGATCTGCACTGGGTCGGCTATCTGTCCACAACCGGGGTTTATGGCGATCAGGGCGGCGGCTGGGTCGATGAAACCACCCCGCCCGCCCCCGGAACCGCACGCGGCAAGGCGCGGCTGGACGCCGAAAAAGCGTGGGAAAACACGGGCCTGCCGGTTCATGTGTTTCGGCTGGCGGGTATCTATGGCCCCGGTCGCGGCCCGTTTGAAAAGGTGCTGAACGGCACCGCCCGGCGCATCATCAAGCCCGGTCAGGTGTTTTCGCGCATCCATGTCGACGATATCGCGCAGGTGCTGGAAGCGTCTATCAACCGGCCCGATCCGGGGCGGGTTTACAACCTGTGCGATGACGATCCCGCCCCGCCGCAGGATGTGCTGGCCCATGCCGCCGCCCTGCTGGGCATGCCCCCGCCACCCGAAGTGGCGTTCGACGATGCCGATCTGTCGCGCATGGCGCGGTCATTCTATGCCGAATCGAAACGGGTGCGAAACGACCGTATCAAACAGGAACTCGGGGTGGAACTGATCCACCCCGACTACCGTTCTGGCCTTGCCGCCATCCTGGCGGCAAGGCATTGAAAACAAGTGGGTTTCAGTCCGCCGTCACATCAAATTCAAGCGGGCGGATTTGCCGGAACAGGCCGGTTTCATGCAGCTTTTCGATCACGTCCTTGCCCAGTGCCTGATCAAGATACAGGATCGCAATCGCATCCTTGCCCGCCCCGGAACGACCCAGGGTAAAGTTGGCGATGTTCACATCGTTCTCGCCCATGGTCCGCCCCAATGCGCCGATGATGCCGGGTTGGTCCTTGTTGGTGGTATAAAGCATGTGGCGCCCGATCTCGGCATCGATGTTGATACCCTTGATCTGGATAAACCTCGGTTTTCCATCGGAAAACACCGTGCCCGCGATCGAACGTTCGCGCTTTTCGGTGACCACGGTCAGCTTGATATAGGCATCGAACGCGCCTGATTTCGCCTGCGTGGTCGTGGCCATCTTGATGCCCCGTTCGCGGGCGATCACCGGGGCCGACACCATGTTGACATCGGGGTTCGTCGCCTTCATCACCCCGGCAATCGCCGCACAGTTCAGCGCGTCCAGGTTCATCTCCGCGACCGCACCGTCATAAATCAGGTTGATCGCCTTGATCGGCTCATCTGTCATCTGCCCGGCAAAAGCCCCCAGATGCTGTGCAAGCTTCAGCCACGGCCCCATGATAGCGGCCTCTTCCGCCGTGACAGAGGGCATGTTGAGCGCGTTTGAAACCGCCCCGGTCAGCAGATAATCCGACATCTGTTCGGCCACCTGAAGCGCGACGTTCTCCTGCGCCTCGGTCGTGGCGGCGCCCAGATGCGGCGTCACCACCACGTTCGGCAGATTGAACAGCGGCGAGTTGGTTGCCGGTTCCTCGGCGAATACATCAAATCCCGCGCCCGCCACATGGCCGGATTTCAGCGCCTCGGCCAAAGCCGCCTCATCCACCAGACCGCCGCGCGCGCAGTTGATGATGCGCACGCCCTTCTTGGTCTTGGCGATGTTCTCGGCCGACAGGATGTTGCGGGTCTTGTCGGTCAGCGGAACGTGCAGGGTGATGAAATCGGCCCGCCTGAGCAGTTCTTCCAGCGTGACCTTGGTCACCCCAAGCTGCTTGGCGCGATCTTCCGACAGGAACGGATCATAGGCCACAACCTTCATGTGCAGCCCCAGCGCGCGGTCGCAGACGATGCCGCCAATATTGCCCGCACCGATGACGCCCAGCGTCTTGTTGAACAGCTCCACCCCCATGAAACGGTTCTTTTCCCATTTCCCGGAATGGGTTGATGCGCTTGCCTCGGGCAATTGCCGCGCCACGGCAAACATCATCGCGATGGCATGTTCCGCCGTGGTGATGGAGTTGCCAAAAGGCGTGTTCATCACGATCACACCCTTTTTCGAGGCGGCGGGAATATCGACGTTATCCACCCCGATCCCGGCGCGGCCGATAACCTTGAGCCTGGTCGCGGCCTCCAGCACCTTGTCGGTTACCTTGGTGGCCGAACGAATGGCCAAGCCATCATATTGGCCGATCACTTCAAGCAGCTTGTCCTTGTCCTTGCCCAGGTCGGGCAGGTAATCGACATCGACACCACGATCGCGAAAGATCTGCACGGCGGTTTCGGACAGTTTGTCGGATACGAGAACTTTGGGGGCCATATCGGCATTCCTTGTCAAGCAGAGGTGGGGAAGGTGCGCAATAAATGCGCACCCTACGGGGCGCCCGGCGCGTAGGGTGCGCGTTTACCGCGCACCAACCGCCGTCGGCCCGGATCAGGCGGTGGCCAGCGCCGCGCGCTCGGCCCGGTAAGCCCAGTCGATCCAGGGCATAAGCGCGGCGACATCGGCGGTTTCCACCGTCGATCCGCACCAGATGCGCAGGCCCGGCGGGGCATCGCGGTAACTGCCCGCATCCAGCGCCACGCCTTCCTTTTCCAGCCGTTTTGCAACAGCCTTGGCAAAGGTCGCACCATCCGAAAT
The DNA here is from genome assembly GCA_014359745.1 of Paracoccaceae bacterium. GTDB lineage: Bacteria > Pseudomonadota > Alphaproteobacteria > Rhodobacterales > Rhodobacteraceae > JACIYW01. Next base: position 2,731 of record JACIYW010000176.1, read on the forward strand.
CGCCGGATCGGTGAACTTGAGGCACACGGACGTGGTCGATGCGGTGGCCGGGTCTTCGGCCAGATTGGCGATCCAGTCGTGTTTGGCGACGAATTTCGCCACTTCGCCTGCATTCGCCTCGGCCCGTTTGATCAGGGCGGGAACGCCGCCGATCTTTTCTGCCCATTCTAGCGAGACAAGGTAATCCTCCACCGCCAGCATCGAGGGGGTGTTGATGGTTTCGCCCTTGAAAATCCCCTCGATCAGTTTGCCGCCCTTGGTCAGGCGGAAAATCTTGGGAAGGGGCCAGGCGGGGGTGTAGCTTTCAAGGCGCGCCACGGCGCGGGGGCTCAGGATCAGCATCCCGTGCCCGCCTTCGCCACCCAGCACCTTTTGCCAGGAGAAGGTGGTCACATCCAGCTTGTCCCAGGGCAGATCCATCGCGAACGCCGCCGATGTGGCGTCGCACAGCGTCAGCCCGCCACGATCGGCGGGGATCGCATCGCCATTGGGCATCCGCACGCCCGAGGTGGTGCCGTTCCAGGTGAAACACACGTCGCGGTCGTAATCGAGCGTGGTCATATCCACGATCTGGCCGTAAGGCGCCTCATGCACGCGGGCATCGAGTTTAAGCTGCTTGACCGCATCCGTCACCCAGCCGGCACCAAAGCTTTCCCAGGCGACCATTTCCGCCGGGCGGGCGCCCAGCATTGTCCACATTGCCATCTCGAACGCGCCGGTGTCGGATCCGGGCACGATGCCGATCCGGTAATCGGCGGGCACGCCCAGAAGGGCGCGGGTGCGTTCGATGGCATCAAGCAGTTTCGATTTGCCCACCGCCGCGCGATGCGACCGGCCCAGCGGCGCATCCGACAGCAGATCAAGCGTATATCCGGGGATTTTGGCGCAGGGGCCCGAGGAAAAGCGCGGGTTCGTCGGCCGCGCGGCCGGTTTCAAGACGTCGGTCATGGTATCCTTCCAGATAGATGCCCTTCGTTGGGGAAGGGTGTCCCGCGGACGCCTCTACAGAAACCCCTTGGAAACAGCAAGTCCTAAAGCATCTTGCCCGGCGGGTTCTGGCAACTTGTCGCAGAGTGAAACGGGAACGTCGTGGGCAAAGTGGCCCAATACTGACACAGGATGTTCGCCAAATGCTGCTGCGTGGTGCGCGTCATGACCGGGCTGGGCAAGCTGATGACGCATGATCAGGCGACGGCTTGAACGTGGCGGTTCCCGTCGTGGAACTCAACCCCTTGGGTGATCTCGGGCAGTCGGGTCTGGCCGTCGAGCTTGCGCATTTCTTCTGGGCCGACATCATCAGCTTGAAGGCCATGGCCAGCCCGGTCTTGCGGCTCAGGCACCCTTTGGTGCGTTTTATGCGATGGCGAACGGTGGCGAAGGTGCTTTCAATGGGGTTTGACGTCCGGACATGCTTCAGTGCTCGGCGGGGAAATCGTAGAGGGTCAGCAGCGCGTCCCGGTCCTTGACCAGTTTGGCGACCGCCTTGTCCCATTTCACGCCATAGGTTTCGACGAAGAAGTCGAAGGCGGCGTTCGCCTTGGCTTTTGTCTCGGCCTGCCAGATGTCGTGCAGATGGCCTTTGGCCTTGCCCACCACCGCCCGCCGCGCCACCGTGGAACAGCGCGAATCGCTTGTCCGGCAGGCGCATACGCAATGGAAGCTGACCGTGCTAGAGGCGATCCGCGACGTCGAGACCTCGCTCGCCGAATACGGCGCCGCCCTTTCGGCGCAGCGATCGGCGGATGAGACGGTGCGGCTTTACAAGCAGGTGGTCATGCTGACCCGCCAGATCGTCACGCGCGACGGCGCCACCATCCGCGACCTGATCGACGCCGAACAGGACGTCGCCACTGCCAACACCACCCTCGCCGCAACCCTGCGCCGAGTGGGGCGCAATTTTGTGGCGCTGAATGTGAACCTGGGGTCGGGGCATGCGGTGGGGAAGCGGCA